>DATIBS010000118.1:0-4261 GCA_035457305.1 Gemmatimonadales bacterium | reverse complement strand
AGGAGGAAGATGTGCTCCCGGTCGGCCACGACCAGCAGCGCCTCGAGCCGCCGGAGCACCCGGTCGCTCCGCCAGTCCTTGGCCAGCTCCACCGCCGCGCGCGGGAGGTTCCCCGGGTAGCGGTCCAGCTTCTCCTCGAACTTCTCGTACAGCGTGAGCGCGTCGGCCACCGAGCCGGCGAACCCCGCCAGCACCTTGCCGCCCTTGATCGCGCGCACCTTCGTGGCCTGGCCCTTCACCACCGTGTCGCCGATGGTGACCTGCCCGTCGCCGCCGAGGGCGGTGCGGCCGTCCTTCCTGACCGCGATGATCGTCGTGCCGTGGAACACCATGGGTCCTTCCTGGGGAACGGGGACCGGGGAACGGGGAACGGGTGGGGGGGGCGGACCGCTCCCCGTTCCCCGCTCCCCGCTCCCCGTCACCTGCCCTTGGGATGCGCCTCCCGATACACCTGCTTCAGCCGCTCCACGCTGGTGTGGGTGTACACCTGCGTCGTGCTCAGGCTCGCGTGCCCGAGGAGCTCCTGCACCGACCGGAGGTCCGCCCCCGCGTCGAGCAGGTGGGTGGCGAAGGTGTGCCGGAGCGAGTGGGTGCGGAGCCCGTCGGCGCCGATCCCGTCGAGCAGCCGGCGGACGATCCGCTGCACCCCCCGCGGGCTCAGCCGCTTCCCCGAGGGGTTGAGGAAGAGCGCCTGCCGGTCGGCTCCCGGCCGGGCGAGCAGCGGCTCGCGGGCCTCAAGATACCGCCGGAGCGCCGCCACCGCCCGGGAGCCCATCGGGACGATCCGCTCCTTCCCGCCCTTGCCCCGGACCTTCACCAGGTCGGCGAAGAGGTCGAGGTCCGCCAGCCGGAGCCCCGCCAGCTCGGAGAGCCGGAGCCCGGAGGCGTAGAAGAGCTCGAGGATCGCGAGGTCGCGGAGTTCCGCCGGCCCGCCCGCCGCCGCGCGCGCCTCCGTCCACGCGAAGAGCGCCTCGGTGCGCTCGACGTCGAGGTAGCCGGGGATCCGCTTCTCCACCCTGGGCACCCGCGCGGCCCGGGCCGCAGCCGACGCCACCCCCTCGTGCACCTGGAGCCAGCGATACAGGCTCCGCACCGCCGAGAGGGCGCGCGCGGCACTCCGCTTGGCCAGGCCCCGACGCTCGAACTCCCCCAGGAACCCGCGGAGCCCGAGCCGGTCCACGCCGGCAAAAGTCCACTCGCCGTAGTGCCGGTCGCAGAACCCCTCGAACGCCTCCAGGTCGCGCCGGTAGGCGGTCACCGTGTGGGGCGAGAGCTGGCGCTCGCCGGCCAGGTGGCGCAGGAACGCCTCGGACTCGCGCCTCATGGACGGCTCGACGGCTCGGCGGCCCGGCGGCTCGGCCCCACCCCCCGTTCCCCGTTCCCCGTTCCCCGTTCCCCATCCACCGAACTCCACCACGCAGCGAAGTCCGCCACCGCCCGCTCCACCAGCCGCTGCTTCTTCTCGTCCTTCCGCACCTTGCCCGGCAGCGGCTCGAGCAGCCCGAAGTTCGCGTTCATCGGCTGGAAATGCCTCGGGTCGGCCTCCCGCAGGTAGCGGAGCAGGCCGCCGAGCATGGTGGTGGGCGGGGGCACGGCGGGCGGCGTCCCCTCGAGCCGGCGCCGCAGGTTCACTCCGGCGAGGAGTCCCGTCGCGATGGACTCGGTGTAGCCCTCGACCCCGGTGAGCTGCCCGGCGAAGAAGAGCGCGTCGTCGTCCCGTGCGGTGAGCCCGGGGCCGAGGCAGGCGGGGCTGTTGAGGTAGGCGTTCCGGTGGATGCTGCCGAAGCGGAGGTACTCCGCGTTCGCGAAGCCGGGGATCATCCCGAACACCCGCTTCTGCTCCGGGATCCGGAGCCGGGTCTGGAACCCGACCAGGTTCCACATCTGCCCGGCCTTGTCCTCCCGGCGGAGCTGCACCACCGCATGCGGCTCCCGCCCGGTGCGCGGGTCGGGGAGCCCCACCGGCTTCATCGGGCCGAAGCGGAGCGTCTCCGGCCCGCGGCGCGCCATCTCCTCCACCGGGAGGCACCCCTCGAAGTAGGGCACCTGGTCGAAGTCGTGGCCGCCGAACTGGTCGGCCGCGCCCAGCGCCGCGATGAACGCCTCGTACTCGGCGCGGTCCATCGGGGCATTGAGGTAGTCGTCGCCGTCGCCCTTGCCGTAGCGGCTGAGCGCGTAGAGCCGGGAGTGGTCGAGCGAGTCGTCGCTCACGATCGGCGCGATGGCGTCGTAGAACGCCAGCGAGGCGGTGCCGAGCCGCGCGGCGATCGCGGCGGCGAGCGCGTCGGAGGTGAGCGGGCCGGTCGCGACGATGCCGGGCGAGGGGAGCGACGTCACCTCGCCGGTCGCCACCCGGATCCGGGGATGCGCCGTCACCCGCGCGTGCACCAGCCCGGAGAAGACCTCGCGGTCCACGGCGAGCGCGGCGCCGCCCGGCACCCGCGCCTCCTCGGCACAGGCCAGCAGCAGGCTCCCCATCCGGCGGAGCTCCGCCTTGAGCAGCCCGTGCGCGTTCTCGAGCTCCAGCGACTTGAAGGAATTGCTGCAGACCAGCTCGGCCAGCCGCCCGGTCTGGTGCGCCGGGGTGCGCACCGCGGGCCGCATCTCTTGGATGGTCACCTCGACGCCGGCCTCGGCCAGGACCCAGGCCGCCTCCGAGCCGGCGAGCCCCCCGCCGACGACGGTGACGCTCACGCTTCGGCGGACTCCTCCGCCTCCGACTCCACCTTGTGGCCGCACTTCATGCAGGTGAGCGTCTCCCCGTGCGCCTTGGTGACCTTCTTCTCCATCCCGACCCAGGTGCAGACGGGGCAGGTTTCCGGCACCGGGCGGTTCCAGGTGGAGAAGTCGCACTCCGGGTAGCGCATGCAGCCCCAGAACGACTTGCCCTTCTTGGTGCGCCGCTCGGTGAGCTCCCCGGTGTCGCACTTGGGGCACTTCACCCCGATCGGGAGCGAGCGGGTGCCCTTGCACTTGGGGTACGTGGTGCAGGCCAGGAACTCGCCGAAGCGCCCGGTCTTGATCACCATCGCCGAGCCGCAGAGATGGCACTTCTCGTCGCTCGGCCGGTCGGGCGGCCGGTCCTTCTTGAGCGGCTTGGTGTAGCGGCACTCCGGGTAGCGGGTGCAGGCAATGAACGGCCCGAACCGCCCGCTCCGCACCGCCAGCTTCGAGCCGCACTCGGGGCAGGCCTCGAGCGAGAGGTTCTCCAGCCCGTGGGCCTCGAGCACCAGCCGGTCGAGGTCCACCGCCCCGAGCGCCTCGGTGAAGGGCTGGTAGAAGTTGGTGAGCACCTGCTGCCAGCCGAGCTCGCCCTCCTCGACCCGGTCGAGCTCGTCCTCCATCTCGGAGGTGAACTCCACGTTGAAGATGCCGGGGAAGTTGCGGACCATCATCCGGCAGACCGTCTCGCCCAGCGGGGTGGGCTCGAAGCGGCGGCTCTCCAGCTTCACGTACTCCCGCTGCACCAGCGTGGACACGATGGACGCGTAGGTGCTCGGCCGGCCGATGCCCTGCTCCTCGAGCGCCTTGACCAGCGCCGCCTCGGAGAACCGCGGGGGCGGCTGGGTGAAGTGCTGCGAGGGGTCGATGCCGAGGACCTCGGCCCGGTCGCCCTGGGCGAGGGGCGGGATCGGGGCGAGGTCGTCCACCGACTTCCCCTCCTCCTTCTCGCGGCCCTCGAGGTAGACGGCGTGGTACCCGTCGAACACCGGCACCGAGCCGGTGGCGCGGAAGAGGAAGCGGCCGAGGTCGAAGTCCACGATGGTGAGGTCGTAGACCGCGGGCGTCATCTGGCTCGCCACGAACCGCTGCCAGATGAGCTGGTAGAGCTTGAACTGGTCGGGCTCGAGGAAGCGCTGCACCTGCTCCGGCCGGCGGCGCACGTCGGTGGGGCGCACCGCCTCGTGCGCCTCCTGGGTCCGCGCCGCCTTGGCGCTGTAGGCGTTGGGCTTCTCCGGGAGGTAGCGGCCGCCCCAGGTCTTCCCGATGAAGTCCCGCACCTGGGCCAGCGCCGCGTCCGACACCCGGACCGAGTCGGTCCGCATGTAGGTGATGAGGCCCACCGGGCCCTCGCCCGGCACCTCGATGCCCTCGTAGAGGTCCTGTGCCGCGCGCATGGTGCGCCGGGTCGAGAACCCGAGCTTCTTGGCCGCCTCCTGCTGCAGCGTGGAGGTGGTGAACGGCGCGCCGGGGCGCTTGGTGCGCTTCTTCTTCTCGACCGAGGTGACGACGAACGGCACCTCGCGCACCGCGTCCACCA
>DATIBS010000117.1:0-3530 GCA_035457305.1 Gemmatimonadales bacterium | reverse complement strand
CGCTCCGCCATGGTCTTCTCGTTGCGCTCGCGCGCGTAGCCGATCACCCAGCGCATGGCCAGGGCGGTGCGCCGCTCCGGCCGGACCTCGACCGGGACCTGGAGCGAGGCGCCGCCGACGCGGCGGCTCTTCACCTCGAGGGCCGGCTTCACGTTGTTGACCGCCTGCTTGAAGACCGCGATGCCGGGCTGCCCGGTGCGCGACTCGATCATGTCCATCGCGGAGTAGAAGATCCCCTCGGCGAGGCTCTTCTTGCCGTCGGTCATCAGGGCACTGATGAACTTCGAGGCGGTCTGGCTGTCGTAGCGCGGATCGGCGGGCACCACACGCTTCACCGCCCGGGAACGCCGGCTCACTTCTTACCTCCCTTGGCGGCGCCCTCCTTCGGGCGCTTCGCACCGTACTTCGACCGGCTCTGCCGCCGGTCGTTCACGCCGGCGGAGTCGAGCGTGCCGCGCACGATGTGGTAGCGCACGCCCGGCAGGTCCTTCACCCGGCCGCCCCGGATGAGCACGATCGAGTGCTCCTGCAGGTTGTGCCCCTCGCCCGGGATGTAGGCGATGACCTCGAACCCGTTCGTGAGCCGCACCTTGGCCACCTTGCGGAGGGCCGAGTTCGGCTTCTTGGGGGTGGTCGTGTACACGCGCGTGCACACGCCCCGGCGGAGCGGGTTGCCCTTGAGCGCGGGCGACTTGCTCTTCCAGACGGGGCTGGTCCGGCCGCGCCGGATGAGCTGGCTGATCGTCGGCATTCGGTTCCGTTCAGTCCTTCGGTTCCTCGCAAAGCCCTGGCAGACCGCGTTTTGCGGCAGACGGTAAGCATACCCGGCGAGCCGCCACCGGTCAAGTCCGGGCCCGGGCCGCTCCCCTGTGGCCGCGGTGAACCGGGGTGGTGGGCTGGGTTAGACTTGGGGCCATGCCCCCCGCCCTCGCCATCCGCGGCCTCCGGAAGGCCTTCCAGGACGTCGTGGCCGTGGACCGGCTCGACCTCGAGGTGAGCCCGGGCGAATGCTTCGGGCTCCTCGGGCCCAACGGGGCCGGCAAGACCACGACCGTCGAGATCTGCCAGGGCCTCACCCCGGCCGACGCCGGCGAGGTCGAGGTCCTCGGCCGTCGGTGGGGCGGGGATGACCGGGCCCTTCGCGAGCGGATCGGGACCTCGCTCCAGGAGACCCAGTTCTCCGAGAAGCTCACCGTCACCGAGACCCTCCGGCTCTTCCGGAGCTTCTACCGTCGCGGCACCGACCCCACGCACGTCCTCGAGCTGGTGCAGCTCGGGGAGAAGGCCCGCGCCCGCGTCGGCAATCTCTCCGGCGGCCAGAAGCAGCGCCTCGCCCTCGCCTGCGCCCTGGTGGGCGACCCCGAGCTCCTCTTCCTCGATGAGCCGACCACCGGACTCGACCCCCAGTCCCGCCGCCAGCTCTGGGAGCGGATCGAGGCGTTCCGCGCCGAGGGTCGCACCATCCTGCTCACCACGCACTACATGGACGAGGCGGAGCGGCTCTGCGACCGCGTGGGGGTGATGGACCACGGCCGGGTGATCGCGCTGGGGACACCGCGACAGCTCATCGCCTCGCTCGGCGCCGAGCACGTGCTGGAGTTCGCCACCGGGGACGGGCCGGCGCTCGATGCCGGGCGCCTCGGTCGCGTCGAGGGCGTCCGCTCCGCGGCGGTGCGCGACGGCACCTGGCGGCTCCAGGTGGACGAGCTGCACCGGGCGATGCCGGCCCTCCTGGCCGAACTCCGGGGGGCGGGCGTCGAGCTCTCCGAGCTCCGCACCCACTCCCCCACGCTCGAGGACGTGTTCGTGGCGCTCACCGGGAGGCACCTGCGCGATGAGTGACCCGGCGGCGCGCGGCTGGCGCGACCACCCGCTGGCCCAGCTCACGCTGGTGCGCTTCCTCGAGTTCGTGCGGGAGCCCGAGGCGGTCTTCTGGACCTTCGTCTTCCCGGTGCTGCTCGCCGCCGGCCTGGGGGTGGCGTTCCGGAACCGCCCGCCGGACCGGGCCCCCGTGGCGGTCCTCGCCTCCGCCCCCGGGGCGGCCGCGGCGGCCGCGGCGCTCGCGGCCGACGCCAGGCTCCGGGTCGAGGTGCTCGACGACTCCGCCGCCGCCCGGGCCCTCGCCGCCGGGCGGGTGGATCTCGTGGTCGCCGCCGCCGCTCCCGGCCGGGTCGAGTACCGCTACGACGATCTCCGCCCCGAGGGCCGGGGTGCGCGCCTCCTGGCCGACGGGGCCCTCCAGCGGGCGGCGGGCCGCTCCGATCCCGTCGCCGCCACCGACCGCCGGGTGAGCGAGCCGGGGTCGCGCTACATCGACTTCCTGGTGCCGGGTCTCCTCGGCATGAACCTGATGGGCAGCGGCATCTGGGGGATCGGCTTCGCCATCGTGGACGCGCGGCGCAAGAAGCTGCTCAAGCGGCTGGTGGCCACGCCGATGTCGCGGTCGCAGTACCTCGCCTCCTTCCTCTTCTCCCGCCTCGCCTGGCTGGTGCTCGAGGTCGTGGTGCTCCTCGGCTTCGCCCTCGTGGCCTTCGGCGTGCCGTTGCGCGGGTCGCTCGCCACCCTGGGTCTCACCTGCCTGCTCGGCTCGGTGGCCTTCGCCTCGCTCGGGCTCCTGCTCGCGTCCCGGGCCCGGACGGTGGAGGGGGTGTCGGGGCTGATGAACCTGACGATGCTCCCGATGTGGATCTTCTCGGGGGTGTTCTTCTCCGCCGCGCGGTTTCCCGAGGCCGTCCAGCCGCTCATCCGGGCCCTGCCGCTCACCGCGGTGAACGACGCCCTGCGGGCCACGATGCTCGAGGGCGCCGGGCTCGGCACCGTGGCACCCCGGCTCGCGATCCTCACGGCCTGGCTGCTGGTGACCTTCCCGCTGGCGGTGCGGCTGTTCCGCTGGAAGTAGCCGGCCGGCAGGCCGGGTGGCGGGACGGCGGGACGTGAAGAAGGGGCGGTCCGGGTCACCGGGCCGCCCCTCCGTCCTTTCCCAGCGATCCAGCCCTACAGGTCGTCGTCCACCCCGGCCAGCGCCTCGACCGGCGCGGGCGCCACGGGTTCCTCCGGCGGTGCCGGCGGCGGCTCGAAGCCCGCGGGCGGCTCGATCTCGATCTCGGCGTACCGGTAGATGCCGGTGCCGGCCGGGATCAGGTGGCCGATGATGATGTTCTCCTTGAGGCCGAGGAGGTCGTCCTTGGCCCCGCGGATCGCCGCGTCCGTCAGCACCCGCGTGGTCTCCTGGAACGACGCCGCCGAGATGAACGACTGGGTCGTGAGACTCGCCTTGGTGATGCCCAGCAGCACCGGCTCGGCCTGCGCCGGGGTGCCCTTCCGCTTCAGCACCCGCTCGTTCTCGTCGCGGAAGGTCAGCCGGTCCACCGTCTCCCCCTCGAGGAAGTCGGTGTCGCCCGGATCGGTCACCCGCACCTTCTGCAGCATCTGGCGCACGATCACGCCGATGTGCTTGTCGCTGATCCGGACGCCCTGGAGGCGGTAGACCTCCTGCACCTCGTTGAGCAGGTACTCCTGCACGGCGCGCG
>DATIBS010000116.1:0-4292 GCA_035457305.1 Gemmatimonadales bacterium | reverse complement strand
GTGCACCCCACCTGGGAGGCCTACGACCTCGCCTGGTGGTACGCTGCGCCGGTGTCCGGATTGACTTTCAATGACAATAGCCTGAAGGTGCGCTCCGCGCCCGGCCCTGCGCCGGGGGCCCCGCCCTCGATCTCCCTTGCGCCCGACCACGGCGACGTGACGCTCGAGAACCGGGCGGTGACCGGGGAGCCCGGGAGCCGCCCCACCTTCGACATCGTCCGTGGCGCCTGGGCCCGGGAGTACGTCGCACTGGGCAGCGTGCCGGCCGACGCCCGCGAGGACACCCAGTACCTCGCCGTGGCCGACCCGAACCTGTATGCCGCCCGCGCGTTCCGGGCGGCCCTGGTGGACGCCGGCATCCGCGTGGCCGGGGGAGTCTGGTCCACCACCGACTCCGCCCGCCATGCCCGGGCCCGCCTCGGCGCCCCGCTCGCCGAGGTCCGCTCGCGCCCGCTCCGCGACTGGATCTTCCCCATCCTCAACTCCAGCCAGAACCTGTTCGCCGAGGTGCTGCTCAAGCAGCTCGGCCGGCAGTTCCGCGGCGTGGGGTCGTGGGACGCGGGGCTCGACGTGGAGCGGCGCTTCCTGATCGACTCGGTCGGGATCGACTCGACCCAGTTTGCCCTGAGCGACGGATCGGGGCTTTCCTCGATCAACCTGGTCTCGCCGCTCGCCTTCACCCGGCTGCTCGGCTACATGCGCCGGCACCGGAACTGGGAGTCCTTCGCGGCGGGGCTGCCGCAGTCGGGCCGGCGCGGCTCGCTCCGCCTCCGGTTCACTGGCACGCCGCTCGAGGGGCGGGTCCGGGCCAAGACCGGGAGCATCTCCCGGGTGAACACGCTGTCGGGCTTCGTGGACCTGCCCGACGGCTCCTGGCGGGTGTTCTCGGTGCAGGCGAACCACCACGTCCTGGGGGGCCGCGCGATGATCCAGCAGATCGACTCGGTGGTGGTGGAACTGGCCCGATAGCATGGATCCGGGCGGAGGGTCCCGCCGTGCCCGTCACCTGGCCCGCCTCGCGTGGCCGGCCGGCGCGGTCCTCGCCCTGCTGCTCTCCCTCGGCCAGGTGGGCCGGGAGCACGTCGGCACCGACTTCCATGTCTTCTGGGAGGCGGGTCGGGACTTCGCCGCGGGCCTCCCCCTGTACGAGCGCGCCGAGGGAGCCCGCCGGTTCATCTACCCCCCCTTCGCCGCGATGGTGTTCCAGCCGCTCGGGCTGCTCTCCCTCGACGCGGCGGCGGTGGCATTCCACGCCCTGAGCCTGCTGCTCCTCGCCGCCTCCGCCATGGCGACGTGGCGCATCGCCGACGCGTGGGCGCCGGGCCGCCGGCGGGGCGCGCTCCCCCTGCTGCTCGCCATCCTCGCGGTGGCGCACATCGCCCAGAGCAACCTGGCGCGCAACCAGACCAATCTCCTGGTCCTGGCCCTCTGCCTCGCCGGGATCCTCGCCTCGGCGAACCGCCGTCCCGGGCGGGCCGCCGCGTGGCTGTCGGCGGCGACGCTGATCAAGCTCACTCCCGCGGTGCTGCTCGGGTGGCTCGCCGTCCGGGGCGGACGGCGGGCTCCGGTGGCCATCGCCCTCTGCCTCGCCGCGGGACTCGCGGCACCGGTCGTGCTGCGCGGCCCGCGGCAGGGAGTGCGGGATCATGCGGAGTATGTCGCGGAGTTCCTCGGGCCCGCGGCCGCGGGCCGGGTGCCGGTCCGGCCGCAGAACCAGGCGCTGGCGGCGGCGGTGGAGCGCGCCCTCGTGCCGGGGGCGACCGGCGACGGGCGGGATTGGGCGTGGTGGCCCCTCGGGGCCGGCGCCGCCCGGGCAGTGCGGCTCGCCGCGACCCTCGCCATCGCGGCCGCCTTCGTCGGGAGCCTGCTGCTGCTCGCCCGGCGCCGGCGGCCGCCCAGCCTCTTCGAGCCGGCGGCCGCGTTCCTCACGGCGCACCTGCTGTCCAGCGTGACGTGGAAGGCCCACCTCGTGACGCTGCTCTTCGTCTACTACGCGGTCCTGTCGCTCCCGTCGGAGCGGTGGCCCCGGACCGGGCGCCGAGCCCTGGCCGGGCTCGCGGGCGTCATCCTCGCCTCCGGCCTCGCCGGGCGGAGCGTGACGGGCGCCCGCCTCCAGGCGGCACTCTTCGGCTACAGCGCCTACACCGGGCTCCTGCTCCTGCTCCTCGCGGCGTGCCTGGTCCTCGCCCTCGCGCCGCCCGCGCGCCTCGGTGCCCCGGATCCCGCCGGCGCTACGGGTGCTGGAAGATCTTGAGGTTGGTGGAGTGGCCGGGGTTCACCTTGAGCTTGGGATTGATGAAGTGGACCGCGTTGTTCACCGCGATGCAGGCCTCCGCGACCCCGGTGGCGATGAGCTTGAGCTTGCCGGGGTAGGTGGTGATGTCCCCCGCGGCCCAGATGCCCGGCACGTTCGTGGCCATGGTCTGGTCCACCCGGATGTCGGCCTTCTCGGTGTCGAGCCCCCAGTCGCGGATGGCACCGAGGTCGGAATGGAACCCGAGGAGCGGGATGATGGCGTCCACCGCGAGGGTCTCCTCGTCGCCGTTGCGGTTGTCGAAGATGGTCACCCGCTCGAGGCGATCGCTCCCCTCCACCCGGCGGATCTCCCAGAAGGTCCGGAACTCGCAGCGGTCCGCGTCCCGGAGCGCCTCCACCTGCCGGATCGTGGCGGCGTGCGCGCGGAAACCGTCGCGCCGGTGGATGAGCATCACCGACCGCGCGACTCCCTGCAGGTGCACCGTCCAGTCGAACGCGGAATCGCCCCCGCCGACGATCAGGACCCGCTTCCCCTCGAAGGTGCGGGGATCGGTGACGGTGTAGTGGACGCCCCGGCCTTCGAACGCCTCCAGGCCCTCCACCTCGAGCTTTCGCGGCTCGAACGCGCCGATGCCGGCGGCGATGAGCAGCGTGCGCGTCGGGTAGGTGCCCGCGTCCGTGGCCAGCTCGAGATGGAAGCCGTCCGCCCGATCGATGCGGCGGAGCCCCGTCACGGTCTCGTGCAAGCGCACCTCGGCCCCGAACTGGAGCGCCTGGTGGCCCATGGCGTCCACCAGATCCTTGGCCAGCACCCGGGGGAAGCCCGCCACGTCGTAGATGTACTTCTCGGGATAGAGCGCCATGAGCTGCCCGCCCAGCGAGGGGAGCGAGTCGATGAGCCGGCAGGAGGCGCCGCGCATGCCGGCGTAGAAGGCGCCGAAGAGGCCAGTGGGCCCCGCCCCGATGATGGTGACGTCCTTGAGTTCCGCCTCGCCCACGCCGCGCTCCGTCGGTGAAGTCGGGCCGGTGCCGCCTCGTGGCCCTGGCCGGGCGCAAATATACATCCGCGCCGGCGGGCTCCCGCCGCCCGCTCTGGCGGCGGCGCGCCCGGCCCGGCCATCTTCCCGGCGATGAAGATCTACACCCGGACCGGTGACGGCGGGGACACGGGGCTCTTCGGGGGCGGCCGCGTCCCGAAGGACCACCCGCGCGTCGCCGCGTACGGCGACGTGGACGAGCTCAACTCCGCGCTCGGCGTTGCGCGCGCCACGCCGCCGTCGGACCTGGCCGACGCGCTGCTCGAGGCGGTGCAGCGCGACCTCTTCGCGATCGGCGGGCATCTGGCCACTCCCGATCCCGAGCGGGTCCGGAAGGCCCTCGCCAAGGCGGAACTCTCCTCCGAGCGGGTGGTCGAGTTCGAGCGCGCCATCGACGCGGCCGACGCGGAGCTCCCGGCGCTCCGCGCCTTCGTGCTCCCCGCCGGGTGTCCCAAGGCGGCGGCGCTGCACCTCGCCCGCACCGTCTGCCGCCGGGCCGAGCGGAGCGTGGTGCACCTCGCCCACGACGCCGAAGTCCCCGACCTCTTCCTGGTCTACCTCAACCGCCTCTCCGACCTCCTCTTCGCGCTGGCCCGGCTGGCCAACCACCGGGCCGGCGGCGGCGACGTCACCTGGTAGCGCGGTGGCCACGGTCACCGTCCGGCACGCGCGCGGGACCTACCCGGTCCTGATCGAGCCCGGCGCGATGCGCCGCCTCGGCGAAATGGCGGCGGAGCGGTTGCCCGGCCGCCGCATCGCGCTGGTGACCGACGAGCACGTGGCACCACGGCTCGGCGCGTGGGCGTGCCCCGACCTCGGCGAGCGCCGCTTCGTCCTGCCGCCGGGCGAGGGCACCAAGACCCGGGAGCGCTGGGCCATCCTCACCGACGCCCTGCTCGACGCCGGATTCGGCCGCGACTCGGCGATCGTCGCCGTGGGCGGGGGCGTGGTGGGCGACCTCGCCGGCTTCGTGGCCGCGACGTACCTGCGGGGCATTCC
>DATIBS010000115.1:0-4391 GCA_035457305.1 Gemmatimonadales bacterium | reverse complement strand
GTCCGCGTGCCCCGGACAGTCCACGTGCGCGTAGTGCCGCGCCGGCGTCTCGTACTCCACGTGGCTCGTCGCGATCGTCAGCACCTTCGTCGCGTCCCGCCGCCCCTGGCTCTCCGACGCCTTCGCCACCTCGTCGTACGGCACGTACTTCGTCCCGTACCCCTTGTCCGCCGAGATCTTCGTCAACGCCGCCGTCAACGTCGTCTTCCCGTGGTCCACGTGCCCGATCGTCCCGACATTCACGTGCGGCTTCGTCCGCTCGAACTTCGCCTTCGCCATGGTCTGGGCTCCTCAGCTCTTCTGCTTCGAGATGATGGCTTCCGCCACCGACTTCGGGACTTCCTCGTAGTGGTCGAACTGCATCGAGTAGACGGCGCGGCCCTGGCTCAGGCTCCGGAGCACCGTCGAGTAGCCGAACATCTCGGCGAGCGGCACGTGGGCGGTGACCACCTGCGCCTCGCCGCGCTGGGTCATCCCGCCGATCTTGCCGCGGCGGCTGGAGAGGTCGCCGATGACGTCCCCGAGGTACTCGGACGGGGCCACCACCTCGACCTCCATGATCGGCTCGAGCAGCACGGGGGCGGCGCGGCGCGCGGCCTCCTTGAACGCCATCGAGCCGGCGATCTTGAACGCCGCCTCGGAGCTGTCCACGTCGTGGAAGCTGCCGTCGATCAGCTCGACCTTCACGTCCACCACCGGGTAGCCGGCGAGCACGCCGGTCTCCAGCGCCTCCTTGATGCCGGCCTCGATGGGGCGGATGAACTCGCGCGGGATCACGCCGCCCACGATCAGGTCCTCGAAGACGAAGCCGGTGCCGGCGGTGGTGGGCTCGAGGTTGATCACCACGTGCCCGTACTGGCCCTTGCCGCCCGACTGCCGCACGAACTTGCCCTCGACCCGCTGGACCTTCTTGGTGACCGTCTCGCGGAAGGCCACCTGGGGCCGGCCCACGTTGGCCTCGACCTTGAACTCCCGCTTCATCCGGTCCACGATGATCTCGAGGTGGAGCTCGCCCATCCCCGCGATGATCGTCTGGCCGGTCTCCGCGTCGGTGCGGACGCGGAAGGTCGGGTCCTCCTCGGCGAGCTTCTGCAGCGCCACGCCGAGCTTGTCCTGGTCGGCCTTCGACTTGGGCTCCACCGCCACGTCGATGACCGGGTTGGGGAACCGCATCGCCTCCAGGATGATCGGCTCGTCCTCCACGCAGAGGGTGTCGCCGGTCCGGGTGTCCTTCAGGCCGATGCCCGCCGCGATGTCGCCCGCGCGCACTTCCTCGATCTCCTCGCGCTTGTTGGCGTGCATCTGCAGCAGGCGGCCGATGCGCTCCCGCTTGTCCTTGGTGCTGTTGTAGACGTAGCTGCCCGACTTGAGGACCCCGGAATAGACCCGGAAGTAGGTGAGCCGGCCCACGTAGGGGTCGGTCATGATCTTGAAGGCGAGCGCCGCGAAGGGCGCCTCGTCGTCGGTCTCGCGGGTGATGTGGTGCTCGTCGTGCGCCGGGAGGTGCCCCTGGATGGCCTGGACGTCCACCGGCGCCGGCAGGTAGTCGATGACCGCGTCGAGCAGCGCCTGGACGCCCTTGTTCTTGAACGCGGCGCCGCAGAGCACCGGGACCATCGCGCCGGCGAGCGTCGCCTTGCGGATGGCGCGGCGGATCTCCGGCTCGGAGAGCTCCTGCCCGGCGAAGTACTTCTCCAGCAGCTCGTCGTCGTGCTCCACCGCCGCCTCGAGCACCTCGTGGCGCAGCTGCTCCACCCGCTCCTTAAACACGTCGGGCACCGGCCCCTCGACGAACTTGGCGCCGAGCGAGTCCTCGTCGAACACCACCTCGACCCGGCGGAGCACGTCGATGTGCCCGGTGAACAGCTCGCCCGACCCGAGCGGGTACTGGATCGGGAACGCCTTGGCGCCCAGCCGGTCCTTGATCATGGCCAGGCAGCGGTCGAAGTCCGCCCCCACCCGGTCCATCTTGTTCACGAAGATGATGCGCGGCACGCCGTAGCGGTCCGCCTGGCGCCAGACCGTCTCGGTCTGCGGCTCGACGCCGCCCACCGCGTCGAGCACCGTCACGGCGCCGTCCAGCACCCGGAGCGACCGCTCCACCTCGACGGTGAAGTCCACGTGGCCCGGGGTGTCGATGATGTTGATCCGGTGCTGCACGCCCTCCCGGGTCCAGAAGCAGGTCGTCGCGGCCGAGGTGATCGTGATGCCGCGCTCCTGCTCCTGCTCCATCCAGTCCATGGTGGCCGCGCCCTCATGGACCTCCCCGATCTTGTAGTTCTTCCCGGTGTAGAAGAGGATCCGCTCGGTCGTGGTCGTCTTCCCGGCATCGATGTGGGCCATGATGCCGATGTTCCGGTAATGGTCGAGCGGGGTCGGGCGTGCCATCGGCCTCGGTCTCTATCAGCGAAAAAGCGGGGCGACCGGACCCGGGCACCGCCCGGCGGTCTCGCTCCGCGCCCGGCCGGGCGCTGCCGCCCTGGCCGTGGGGTGAGGATGAGCTCTCGCGAGCCGGCCCCGCCCCTGCGTTGTCGTCGGAAGGTGAGAGGTGGGGCCCCTGGGCCGCACGTCACCCGCTTGTCGTTCGAGGCCCGTAAATGCCGTTCGGGCCAAGCCTTGCAAAAGTAGGCGGGTGGAGGCCGGGGGTCAAGGGTCCGCCTCGACGGACCCGCGGCACCCCGGCCGCCACCCGCTTCACCCCGCACCCACCGCCCAACCCCTTCTCCCGCAGCAGCTTACTCGAGTGGCGGAGGCTTCGGGCCGTAGCAGAGCACGTCGATCCGCACCTCCGTGAGCGCCCCCGCCTCGATCTCCACCACCTGGTCCCGCGGCGGGCGGCAGTTCTCCGGCAGCGCGCCCACCCGGAGCGTCACACCGCCCCGCGATTCCTGCGGGTGGACGAAGCGCCCGCTGGCGTCCGTCCGGGTGACCGACACCCGGGCACCCTGGGGGAGCTCTCCCTCGGCCACCGGGACCGCCAGCTTCTCGGCGTCGACGCCACCGCCGGGGGTCTCCGACCCGCCCTGCTCCGTCCAGATCATGAACACCGGCACGTTCTCGGACGGGAGGTCATGCGTGAGGAAGACCGTCCCCTCCACCCCGGTCATCGCCGCCGGCCCGGCGCGGCCGGGCTCGGGACCCGCCACCATGCCGTCGGAGGCGGTACACGCGCCGGCGCCCAGGCCGAGCAGGAGCACGAGGACGGGCAGTCCGCGCCGGGAATCAAGGTCGGTTCGCATGGGATCCTCCATCGTGATGGTCGCTCCAGGGATGGCGGCCCTTGCCGCCGACTTGCTGGGGACTACACTAGGAGCCGGCCCTCAACCCCCCTTCACCTGCCCGTCAACCGGGGATCAACCCGATGCTGCGCCTCCTGACCTTCGGTGGCCTCGCCCTCGAGGTGGACGGCTCGCTGGTCACGGGAGCGCTCACCCAGCGGCGCCGGATGGCGATCCTCGCGCTCCTCGCGGCCGCCCGGGAGCGGGGCGTCGCCCGGGATCGCCTGCTCGCCCTGCTCTGGCCCGAGCGGGACGCCGAGCGCGCCGGGCACGTGCTCACGCAGCTCCTGTATGCGCAGCGGCGGGACGCCGAGGTGGCGAACCTCTTCCTCGGCACCAAGACCCTCCGGCTCAACCCGGAGGCGATGACCTCCGACGTGGCCCAGTTCGAGGCCGCGCTGGAGGCCGGCGACGGCGAGACGGCGCTGCGGCTCTACCGGGGCCCGTTCCTCGACGGGTTCCACCTCGGCGACGCGCCGGGCTTCGAGGAGTGGCTGGACCGGGAGCGGCGGCGCCATGCGGAACGGGCGCGGGAGGCGGCGGAGCGGCTGGCCCGGACGGCGGCGGCCGGTGGGGACGGTCCGGCGGCGGTGGGCTGGTGGCGCCGGGCGGTGGAGATCGATCCGTACAGCGCAGGGCACGCGCTGGCGCTGGCCGAGGCGCTCCACGCCGCCGGCGACCGCGCCGCCGCGCTGCGGGAGCTCACCGCCTACGGCGATCGCCTGCGGCGCGACCTCGAGCTCGACCCGGAGCCGGAGGTGACGCAGCTCGCCGCCCGGCTCCGCGCGACCTGACGCAGAAGGGGCGCCCCGCAGGGCGCCCCTTCCGTTTCCCCACCCCCCGCTCGCGCGGGGTGACTACCAGCGGTAGTGGGCAAATGCCCGGTTGGCCTCGGCCATCCGGTGGGTGTCTTCCTTCTTCTTGATGGCGTTGCCCTCGCCCTTGGACGCGAGGATCAGCTCGGCGGCGAGGCGCTCCGCCATGGTCTTCTCGTTGCGCTCGCGCGCGTAGCCGATCACCCAGCGCATGGCCAGGGCGGTGCGCCGCTCCGGCCGGACCTCGACCGGGACCTGGAGCGAGGCGCCGCCGACGCGGCGGCTCTTCACCTCGAGG
>DATIBS010000114.1:0-3419 GCA_035457305.1 Gemmatimonadales bacterium | reverse complement strand
TCGATCGCGGCGTTGTTCGCGATCTTGAAGATCCAGGACGAGAACTTGAACTCGGGGCGGTAGCTCTCGACGGCGTTGAGCGCCTTGACGAAGGTCTCCTGGGTGAGGTCCTCGGCGAGCTCGCGGTCCCGCACCATGCGGAAGATGAGCGAGAACACCGGCCGCTCGTACCGGCGGATGAGCTCGCGGTACGCCGGCTCGCGTCCCTCGCGGGCGCGCGCGACGACCTCCTGGTCGGAGAGCGCGACGTACTCGGCGCGCGGCTCAGCCACGCGGGCCGATCTCGCTTGCCGCCGCGCCGCGACGGGGACTACATTCCGCGCCTATGTCGGCCTCCGGTGGTCAGTTACCTGTTGCGGGCGGAGCAGAGAAGCGGGCGTACGTGCGCGGCATGTTCACCGCCATCGCCCCGAGCTACGACCGGCTCAACCGCATCATCAGCTTCCGCCTCGACATCCACTGGCGGAAGGTGGCGGTGCGCCGCCTCGGATGGCAGCGGCGCCCCGACGGCCGCTACCTCGACCTCTGCGCCGGCACCCTCGACTTCTCGGCCACCCTGGCGCGGCAGCCCGGCTTCCGGGGTCGCATCACCGCGGCCGACTTCGTCCAGCCGATGCTCCGGCTCGGGCGCGGCAAGGCCCCGGGACTGCAGCCGGTGACCGCCGACGCGCTCCAGCTGCCCTTCCCCGATGCCACCTTCGACGGCGCGATGGTGGGCTGGGGGCTCCGCAACCTGATGGACCTCGAGGCCGGCCTGCGCGAGGTGGCGCGGGTGCTCAGGCCGGGCGCGCGGCTGGTCTCGCTCGACACCTCGCATCCGCCGCACCAGCCGCTCCGCGGGCTCTACAACTTCTACTTCGAGCGAGTGCTGCCGCGCGTGGGGCGGTTCTTCTCGAAACATACGGACGCCTACTCCTGGCTTCCAGAGTCGGCCCGCCATTTCCCCGAGCCCGGGGCGCTCAGCGAGCTGCTCCGACGGAGCGGCTTCCGCACCGCGCGCCACGAGCTGCTGCTCGGCGGGGCGACGGCCCTGCACGTCGCTGAACGGGGAACGGGGAACGGGGATCAGGGAACGGGAACAGCCACTCCATGAGCCGTTTCCCCCGCCGGTCGTCCGGCTGCCACCGTTCCCCGTTCCCCGTTCCCCGCTCCCCCGGCACATGAGCTACCCCTTCGCGACCCTCCACGAGTTCATCGCCGCCCTCGAGCGCGAGGGCGAGCTGCTCCGCGTCACCGCGGAAGTGGATCCGTACCTCGAGATCGCGGAGATCGTCCAGCGGGTGATCCGGCAGGACGGGCCGGCGCTCCTCTTCGAGCGGGTGAAGGGCGCCGACTTCCCGGCGGTGCTCAACCTCTTCGGCTCGCACCGCCGGATCGAGATGGCCCTGGGGCGGCACCCGCAGGCGATCGGCGAGGAGCTGCTCGGGCTGGTGCAGCGGCTGAACCCGCCCACGCTCCGGGCGTTCTGGGGCGCTCGGACGCAGCTCCTCCGCGCCCGCCACATGCCGCCCCGGCGGGTATCGGGCGGCGTGGCGCAGGAGGTCGTGGAGCCGCCGGCACTCGACCGGATGCCCAACCTGCACGCCTGGCCGCGGGACGGCGGCCCGTTCATCACCTGGGGGCCGACGCTCACCGAGGCGCCCGGCACCGGCCGGCGGAACTTCGGGCTCTACCGGCTGCAGGTGTTCGACGGCGCCACCACCGGGATGCACTGGCAGTCCATGAAGGGGGGGCGCGGCCACCACTTCGAGGCGGAGCGCCGGAACCAGCCGCTCGAGGCGGCGGTGGTGCTCGGCGGCGACCCGGTCACGATGCTCTCCGCCATCTTCCCGCTCCCGGAGGACTTCGACGAGCTGGCCTTCGCCGGCTACGTGCGCGGTGCCGCCACCCGGCTCACGCCGGGCCGGGCCACGAAGCTCCTCGTGCCGGCCAACGCGGAGATGATCCTCGAGGGCGTCGTGCCGCCGCACGAGCGGCGGCTCGAGGGCCCCTTCGGCGACCACTACGGGCACTACTCCGAGGCGGAGCTCTTCCCGGTCTTCCACGTGAAGGCGGTGACGCGGCGCCGGCATCCGGTGATCCCTGCCGCCGTGGTGGGCAAGCCGCCGCAGGAGGACAAGTGGGTCGGGATCGCCGCGGGCGAGATCATCGGGCCGCTCATCAAGGTGGTGAACCCGAACATCACCGACCTCTTCGCCTTCGACGACGCGGTGTTCCACAACCTGCTCGCGGTGTCGCTCCGGGAGCGGCACCCCAAGGAGGTGCTCAAGACCGCGCTCAACCTCCTCGGCACCGGCCAGCTCTCGCTCACCAAGGTGGCGGTGATGCTCCGCGAGGAGGTGCCGGTGCGGGACTTCCGCGCGGTGCTCCGCGAGGTCTGGCACCGGTTCGAGCCGGAGGAGCGGATGCTGCTGCTGCCGATCGCGCCGCTCGACACCCTGGACTACACCTCGTTCCGGCTCCACGTGGGGTCGAAGCTGGTACTCGACGCCACCGGCGAGGCGGTCACCAGCGCGCCGCCCCCGACGGCGGTGCCGGACCCGTCGGCGTTCGACCGCCGGGTCCGGCGACACGCGGTGATCGAGGGCTGGCTCGTGGTCGAGGTCGAGCGGGAGCCGCGCGAGGTGCTGGAGCAGCTGGTGCGGTGGGAGGGCCTCGGGCCCGTACGCTTCGTCGTGGCGGTGAGCGGCGACGTGGACCTGGCCGACGACACCAGCACGATCTGGGGGATCTTCACCCGGTTCGACCCGGCCCGGGACATGATCTTCCAGGAGCAGTCGTTCGTCGGCGCGCGGCCGGTCTACCGCGGCCGGATCGGGATCGACGCCACGTGGAAGGAGGGCTACCCGCCGCCGGTGACCGTGCCGGACGAAGTGCAGGCGCTGGTCGAGCGGCGGTGGGGGGAGTACTTCGGGGACCGGTTGGAGCGGCGGGAACGGGGCAACTGGTAGACGGGGAGCGGGGAACGGGGAACGGGGACCGGGCCACCCCACCCCGTTCCCCGTTCCCTGTTCCCCGTCCCCCGAATTCAGCCCTCCGCCGCCCTGATCTCCGCGTCCGGATCGAAACCCAGCAGGTTCCCGCCCCCGAACATCCGGTCGAGCGCCTTCCAGAAGCTCGCGATCCAGAGGCGCGAGGCGCGGGCACCGCCGAGGGCCAGCTCGTCGTTGAGGAACTTGACCCAGGAGGCCTCCTTCCAGGCGACGAACTGGCGGATGGCCCGCGGGCCGTCGGGGAGCGGCTGGGGAAGCGCCTGGGGCATCGGGTGGTCCATCGCGCGGAGCAGGATGTTCACTCCGCCGCCGGCGCAGATGGTGTGGGCGTAGATGTTGTAGCCCTCGTTCGAGTCCCAGAGGCAGACCATCGCGACGACGGTGCCCTCGCTCACCTCGGTGGCCGTGGTCGGGAAGACGACGCGG
>DATIBS010000113.1:0-4448 GCA_035457305.1 Gemmatimonadales bacterium | reverse complement strand
GCACGATGTCGGAGACGGCGAACCGGCCGCCGGGCCGCAGGACGCGGAAGGCTTCCCCGAGCACCGCCCCCTTGTCGGCGGCGAGGTTGATCACGCAATTGGAGATGATGACGTCCACCGACGCGTCGGGGAGGGGGATGTGCTCGATGTCGCCCTTGAGGAACTCGACGTTCGTGGCACCCGCCTTCGCCTGGTTCTCACGCGCGAGGGCGAGCATCTCGTCGGTCATGTCCAGTCCGTAGGCCTTGCCTGCCGGACCGACCCGCCGGGCCGAGAGCAGGACGTCGATGCCTCCGCCGGAACCGAGGTCGAGCACCGTCTCGCCCGCGCGGAGTTCCGCGAGCGCGGTCGGGTTCCCGCAGCCGAGGGAGGCGAGCACCGCCGTGTCGGGGAGCTGGCCGACCTGGACCGCGTCATAGAGGTCCCGAGTGATCGGGTCGGACGAGGTGGTGGTGCAGCAGGCCGGGCCACAGCAGGCCGCGCGGCCGGTGGTGACTTGACGGGCCGCCTCAGCGTAACGGGCGGCGACTTCACGCTTGATGTCGGGGGCGGTGCTCACGGCGGTTGCTCCGGGTGGAAGGCCTGATGTCGTCGCAGCAACATATCAAGATGTATTGATTTGTCAATGGGTGGCCACCGGGCCGGTCCACTCTTAGCCTTCGCTCGTTCCCTGCCCTCCACGCGACCGAGGATCCTCCGTGCCGCCTCGACCCTCTCCCGCCAGCCTCCGGGCCCGCCTGGGCTTTCTCGCCCTCCTTGGCCTCGCCCCCGGGCTTGCGGGCGCCCAGACGCCCGGTCAGGGGTTGCAGGTCAAGTACGTCCGGGACAGCGAGGAGTACGCCGTGCTGGCCCGGCAGGTCTTCCGGGTGGCGACGAACGCCCTGCCGGGGGCGCTCCACGCCCTCCCGCGGGGTGCGGCATGGGCCGTGGTGCTCGACGTGGACGAGACGGCACTCGACAACTCGGTCTACGAACTCGAGCGGGCCACTTACGGAATCCCCTTCAACGATCCCTCGTGGAGCGCCTGGGTCGAGCGCCGCGAGGCGGGGGCGGTTCCCGGCGTGGAGGACTTCATCCGGTCGGTGCGGGCGGCGGGCGGCCGGGTCGCCTGGATTTCGAACCGCGACGAATCCACGCGAGAGGCCACCCGGGCGAATCTCGACGTGCACGGCCTCTGGGCGGACGCGGACCTGCTCTGCCTCCAGCGCGCAGCCGACTCCGCCTACACCAAGCGGCGCCGGCGGGGCGAGCTGGAGGCGGGCGCGGGGAGCTGTTCCTGGCCCGGCGTCCGGCCGCGGGTCATCGCGTTCGTCGGTGACGCGATGGGCGACTTTCCCTCGGCCGAGGAGGCGATCGCGGCGGGGGGACCGACCGGCGAGCAGGCCTTCGGGAGCCGCCACTTCCTGCTGCCGAACCCCATGTACGGCCGCTGGGCCACCCGTGTGACCCGGCGCCCCGCGCCCGGGCGGGTCGGCCCCGGGGATGATTCCGCGCAGGATTGACGACGCCCTCCCGGGGATCCGATGACCCTCCTCCACCTGCTCCTTCCACTGGGCCTCGCGCTCGCCGACACGACGGTCTCCATCCGGTTCGTAACGGATGAGGCCGAGGCGGCGATCGGAATCCTCGAAGCACGCGCCGCGGGCCGTGAGCCCGATGCCGCAGCCTGGCAGCGCCTCCTGACGTCCGAGGGGTACCGCCGGCTCCACCGGCGGGAGGAGGCGATGGGGCGCGGCTTCACCGACAGCGCCTTCGCGGCGTTCCTGCGCGAGGACTCGATGGCGCGTCGGGCCCCCGCCCTGCGCGAGACCCTGCGCCGCTGGACGGCGGTGGACTTCGAGGCGCTCGGCGCCCGGGTGCTCGAGTGGCTACCCCGGGGCGCGCGGATTCGCGCGCGGGTGTACCCCCTGGTCAAGCCGCGGCCGAACAGCTTCGTCTTCGAGCTGGCCAGCGATCCCGCCATCATGCTCTTCCTGGACCCGGTGGTGACGCCCGAGAAGTTCGCCAACACCGCTGCGCATGAGTTGCACCACATCGGCTTGGGTGGTGCGTGTGCCGCGGAGCCGCCGGCGAGCCTCCCACCCGGGGTGCGCCAGGTGCTCCGCTGGAGCGGCGCCTTCGGCGAGGGGTTCGCGATGCTGGCCGCGGCGGGCGGCCCGCAGGTGCACCCGCACGTGGTGAGCGGGGCCGGGGAGCGCGCGGAGTGGGATGCCTCCGTGGCGCGATTCGACGAGGACCTGGCCGAGCTCGACCGCTTCTTCACCGACGTGGTCGAGGGCCGGGCCGGCGACGAGGACTCGGTGACCGCACGGGCCCGCACCTACTACGGCACCCAGGGGCCGTGGTACACGGTGGGCTGGCGGATGGCGGCCACCGTCGTGGAGGAATTCGGCCGGGAGCGCTTCCGCGAGACGCTGTGCGACGCGGGCGCGTTCCTCCGGCTGTACGACGCGGCGGCCGTGGCCCGCCAGGCCCGGACCGGCGCGCGAGTGGCGCGGTGGAACCCTGCCCTCCTCGCGCGACTGCCGTAGCCTCGTGCACCGGGGTGAAACGCCCGCCGCCGGCGGGTCGTAGGTTCCCGGGTCCCCACCGGAGCCAGCCGAATGACCGCGCGCGCCACTCTCACGCTCCTCCTCACCCTCGCCGCCACGGCTCCCGCGTCCGCCCAGGATCGCGGCCTGACCGCCTTCACCGACGTGACCGTGATCCCGATGGACCGCGAGCGGGCGCTGCCGCGGCACACGGTGGTCGTCGAGGGCGACCGCATCGTCGCGGTGGGTCCCTCCGGAAGCGTTCGCGTGCCCCCCGGCGCCCGGCGCGTGGACGGCCGCGGCAAGTTCCTCCTCCCCGGCCTCGCCGAAATGCACGGACACATCCCGCCGGGCGACCAGGTGCCGGATGCGCAGATCGAGAAGGTCCTCGCCTACTTCGCGCTGAACGGGGTGACCACGGTGCGCGGGATGCTGGGGCATCCGCGTCACCTCGGCTTCCGGGAGCGGGCGGCGCGGGGGGAGCTGCTTTCGCCGACGATCTACACCAGCGGGCCCTCCCTCAACGGCAACAGCGTTCCCACGGTGGCCGCGGCCCAGCAGGCGGTGGCGAGCCAGAAGGCGGCCGGCTACGACCTGCTCAAGATCCACCCGGGGCTCCAGCCGGAAGTGTTCGACTCGCTCGCAGCCGCCGCCCGTCGGCACGGCCTCCGGTTCGCCGGGCACGTCCCGGTCCAGGTCGGCATCCGGCGTGCGCTGGCCCGCGGCATCGCGACGGTGGACCACGTCGACGGTTACCTCGAGGGTCTCGCATGGGACGGCGAAGGCGCGGCTCCCGAATCGCAGATGTTCGGGTTCAACCTGGTGGACCGGCTGGACTGGGCCCGACTGCCGGCCCTGGTGGAGGCGACGAAGCGGGCGGGCGCGGCCATCGTGCCCACCCAGAGCCTGTTCGAGACGCTGATGGGCGGGGAGGATCCCGCTGCCCTCGCCACGCGGCCCGAGATGCGGCGGTGGCCCGCCGCGACGGTGACGCAATGGACCCAGATGACTGCGAACACCCGGGAAGGGCTCGGGGTGGATCCCGCCTCGGGAGCGGCGTTCAATGCGGCGCGGCGCCGCGTGATGCGCGCGCTGTACGAGGCAGGGGTGCCCTTCCTGCTCGGCTCCGACGCGCCCCAGTGGTGGAACGTGCCCGGCTTCTCGCTCCAGCGGGAGCTCGATGCGATGGTGGCGGCGGGATTCACGCCCTGGCAGGCGCTGGCGATGGGATCGCGGAACGTGGCCACGCATTTCGGCGCGGAGGCGGAATTCGGCACCGTGGCAGCCGGCCGGCGGGCGGACCTGGTGCTGCTCGACGCCGACCCAACCACCGACGTCGCGAACTGGTCGCGCAAGGCGGGGGTGATGCTGCGGGGGCGGTGGTTTGATCGAACCGAGATCGACCGACGGCTGGAGGAGCTGAGCCGGTAGTCGGCGAAGGTCGGAGCAGAGAAAGGCCGCCCTGGCGGGCGGCCTTCTCGTTGGGTACGGGAAGGTGGCGGAGGGCGGGTGACCGGCGCGTCAGTCCCGCCGAGGCTTGCCCTGGGCACAGTGCTCCGCATACCACTCGGCGTCCGAGGGCGCCAGGCGGGCCTCCTGGCTCCCCGTGGGCTGCTCCGTGCTCGATGCCGCGCCCAGGTCGTGGCAGCGCCTGGCCGTACGGAGCGGCTGGATCACCAGGAACCACGACGAGGCCAGGATCATCCCTCCGTAGAGTACCACCACGACAATCCGGCTCATGGTCCGGCTCCCGCGTCCGTCAGCCGCGGCATCGCTCGCATCGGGTACCTCCTCGGCTGGGGGGACCGGCCGACGAATAGCGCGGGCGACCGGACTCGAATCGGCGACGTCCAGCTCCCGGGAGCCTCCACCGATCCGAATGGATAGTCGAACGTGAAGAGCAACGCCGGCTCGCAG
>DATIBS010000112.1:0-9346 GCA_035457305.1 Gemmatimonadales bacterium | reverse complement strand
CCAGGCGGGCCCGGAGCCCGGCGGGAGAGGGTGGATGCGGCACGGAGGATCCTCGGTCGCGTGGAGGGCAGCGGACGAGCGAAGGCTAAGAGTGGACCGGCCGGGTTGCCACCCATTGACAAATCAATACATCTTGATATGTTGCTGCGAGGACATCAGGCCTTCCACCCGGAGCAACTGCCGTGAGCACCGCCCCCGACATCAAGCGTGAAGTCGCCGCCCGTTACGCCGAGGCGGCCCGTCAAGTCACCACCGGCCGCGCGGCCTGCTGTGGCCCGGCCTGCTGCACCACCACCTCGTCCGACCCGATCACGCGGGACCTCTATGACGCGGTCCAGGTCGGCCAGCTCCCCGACACCGCGGTGCTCGCCTCCCTCGGCTGCGGAAACCCGACCGCGCTCGCGGAACTCCGCCCGGGCGAGACGGTGCTCGACCTCGGTTCCGGCGGAGGCATCGACGTCCTGCTCTCGGCCCGGCGGGTCGGTCCGGCGGGACGGGCCTACGGACTGGACATGACCGACGAGATGCTCGCCCTCGCGCGCGAAAACCAGGTGAAGGCGGGTGCCACGAACGTCGAGTTCCTCAAAGGCGACATCGAGCACATCCCCCTTCCCGACGCGTCGGTGGACGTCATCATCTCCAATTGCGTTATCAACCTCGCCGCCGACAAGGGGGCGGTGCTCGGGGAGGCCTTCCGCGTCCTGCGGCCCGGCGGCCGGTTCGCCGTCTCCGACATCGTGCTGCGGGAGGAACTGCCCGAACCCCTCCGGCGCAGCGTGGCGCTCTGGACCGGCTGCGTGGCCGGCGCACTCACCGTGGAGCAGTACCTCGGGTTGCTGGCCGCCGCAGGCTTCGAGGCTGCCGGGGTCGAGCCCACCCGCATCTACGGGGCCGATGACGCCCGTGCGATCGTGGGGGACCTCGATCCGGCGGCTGCCGCGAACGCCGAGGCGCTCGAGGGCGCCGTGATGAGCGCCTTCGTGCGCGCGACCAAGCCCCGGAACTAGCTTACCCCGGTGCGGATAGCCCTGCTCCCCGACATCCATGCCAACCTCCCCGCGCTCGAAGCCGTCCTGGCGGACGCCGAGCGCGAGGGAGCCGAGGCGACGTACCACCTCGGCGACCTCGTCGGCTACGCGCCCTGGCCGAACGAGGTCGTCGCACTGCTCCGGGCGCGCGGGATCGGTGGGGTGGCGGGGAACTACGACAGCACGGTGGCCACCGACTACGCCCACTGCGGCTGCAAGTACGAGGACCCGCGCCAGGAGGAGCTGAGCCACGAGAGCTATGCCTGGACCCGGGCACACGTCTCGGCGGCCACCCGCGCGCATCTCGCCGCGCTGCCGTTCCGGCTGGACCTGATGGCGACCGGAGGGCACCTCGCGGGGCCCCGGGTGGTCCTGGTCCACGGCACCCCGACGCTCAATACCCTCTACTGGACCGAGGACCGGAGCGACGACTTCTGTCGGAAGATGGCGGCACACGCCGGTGTCCGGCCGGGCGACCTCATCGCGTTCGGTCACACGCACCGGCCATGGCACCGGGCGGTGGATGGCGTGCAGTTCCTCAATGCCGGCAGCGTGGGCCGGCCCAAGGATGGCGACTGGCGCGCCTGCTACACCCTGGTCGAGCTCACCACGGCCGGGATTTCGGCCAGACACGTGCGGGTCGAGTACGACGTCGCACGCGCGGCGGCGGCAATTCGTGGGAGTGGGCTGCCCGGCGACTTCGCGCAGCACCTCGAGCGCGGCGGGACCTGAGCCTGCTGGCCGCGCGGCCAGTGAAAAAGGGTTGCGCCGGCCGGGCCCGAACCCCACGTTGCGAACTGGGTCACTCCCGGCCCGACCGCACGGAGGCCTGCCGATGCCCGAGCTCGACTCCCACACCGGCACGCGGGTGGACCTCGTGGGTGATCCCACGCCCCTCGCGCGCGCATTCTTCGCGGCCCTTCGCCGCCTCCCCCTGAGCACCTGGGTCGCCGTTGCCCGGCTCACCTGGCGCGCCAAGGAGGAGCCCTTCACCGAGAGCGCGGAGTATCGGCTCGCACGCCGGCGCCTCCGCCAGGTGCTGGACGGCATGCCCTGGATGGTCGGCTGGGTGAAGCGGCAGGTCGGCGACACGGTGGACGTGGCCACCGCCTTCCTGCCCGGGGTGGCTCCGAAGCCGCTCATGCGGGTGGCCCTCATTGCCGCATTCGCGCTGGTGGCGCGCCCCTACCTCTCCGCCACCGACTTCTCCCGGCTCTACGAGCCGTTCTCCGGCCTGATTCCCCCCGAGGAGCTGCTGCGCGGCCTGTGAACCGGAGGGGGCGACCCTTCCACAAAGTCGTAACTCCCTGCATATTTTCTGCTTAGCTGACTACGGCTCAAGCAGATGATCAAGGTCACAAAGGTGCACGCCGGCTCCATCGGGGAGGAGCTCGGGCTGGCGCCCGGCACCGAGCTCCTCTCGGTGAACGGGCGGGAGCTCGAGGACTTCCTCGACTGGGAGTTCCTGACGGCGGACGACGCGTTCGAGCTCCACGCCCGGGGCCCGGATGGGGCGGAGGTCGTCTATGACGTCGAGCGGGACCTCGAGACGCCCCTCGGGGTGGATGTCGAGCCCCCGCGCATCCGGCGCTGCGCGAACCGCTGCGACTTCTGCTTCGTGGATGGACTCCCCGACGGCCTCCGCGAGGTGCTCTACATCCGCGACGACGATTACCGGCTCTCCTTCCGGTACGGGAACTTCGCCACCCTCACCAACCTCAAGCCCCGGGACACGGAGCGGATCATCGAGTACCGGCTGTCGCCGCTCTACGTGTCGGTGCATGCCACCGATCCGGTGGTGCGGCGGTGGCTGCTCCGCAACCCGACGGCGCCGGAGATCCTCCCCCAGCTCCGCCACTTCGCCGACCACGGCCTGGAGTTCCACACCCAGGTGGTGATGTCGCCGGGCGTCAACGACGGGGTGGTGCTGGAGCGGACCCTGGACGACCTCTGGGCCTTCGGGCCCCCGGTGCTCAGCGTGTCGGTGGTGCCCGTCGGACTCACCGAATACAGCAAGCATTCCCTGGTGCGCGAGCCCACCGAGGCCGAGTGTCGCGCCGCAGTGGAGATCGTCGAGGCGCGCGCGGCGCGCGCCCGGGCCGCCCGGGGCGACACCTGGGCCTTCGGCGCCGACGAACTCTACCTTCGCGCCCGGCTGCCGCTCCCGGCGGAGGAGACCTACGGCGACTTCGACCAGGTGGAGAACGGGGTGGGGAGCGTGCGCTACCTCCAGCGCCGGATCCGCGAGGGGTCGGCCGGTCTCGGCGACTGGGCGGGGAAGCGGATCGGGGTGCTGACGGGGACGTCGATGGCCGCCCTGATGCCCCAGGTACTCGTGCCGCTCGCCGAGGCCACCGGGGCGCACTTCGACCTGATCGAGCTGGAGAATCCGCTCTTCGGCCCGCGGGTGACCACCGCGGGGCTGCTGCCGGGGAGCGCCTTCCTTGCCGCCCTCGAGGACCGCAGCGACCTCGACCTGGCGCTCCTGCCGGCGGAGTCGGTGAACGAGGAGATGCTCTTCATGGACAGCCTCGACGCCCACGACCTCGCCCGGCAGGTGCCGGTCCCGGTGCGGTTCTCCCACACCTTCGTCGACGCGCTCGAGGCGCCGGTGACCGTGTGAGCCGGCCCACCGTCGCCCTGGTCGGCCGGCCCAACGTCGGCAAGTCCACGCTCTTCAACCGCCTCGTCGGCGGCCGGCGGGCGATCGTGTCCGACCGGCCCGGGACCACCCGGGACCGGCACTTCGCCGAGGCGGAGTGGAACGGCCGCTCCTTCTGGCTGGTGGACACCGGCGGCCTCGTTCCCGACTCGAGGGACTCGATGGACCGGGCGATCGGCCGCCAGGTGGAGCTGGCGCTGGAGCAGGCGGACGTCGTCGTGCTGCTGGTGGACGGCAAGGAGGGGCTGCACCCGGTGGACCAGGACGTCGCGGAGCGGCTGCGCCAGAGCGGGCGGCCCGTGCTCCTGGCGGTCAACAAGCTGGACGACCTGCCCGCGTCCCAGGCCCAGCACGAGTTCTGGGCGCTGGGGCTGGGGGAGCCGATGCCGGTCTCCGCGGCGACCGGCAAGGCGAGCGGTGACCTCCTGGACGCCATCGTGGGCCGGTTCCCGCCGCGCACCGAGGCGGAGGACGAGGCGGCAGTCGCGGTCGCCGTGGTCGGACGGCCGAACGTGGGCAAGTCGTCGCTGGTGAACCGCCTGCTCGGCGAGGACCGGCTGGTGGTGAGCGCGGAGGCCGGCACGACCCGGGATGCGATCGACTCGCACCTCCGCTACCACGGCCGCACCCTCACGTTCATCGACACGGCCGGCCTGCGCAAGCGGGCGCGGGTGAGCGAGGACATCGAGTTCTATTCCACGCTCCGCACCCGGCGCGCGATCGAGCGGGCGCATGTCTGCGTGCTGGTGGTGGACGCGACGATCGGCGTTCACGTGCAGGACCTGCGGATCGCCAACGAGGCCTGGGAGGCGGGCGCCGCCCTGATCGTGGTGGTCAACAAGTGGGACCTGGTGGAGGAGAAGGACGCCAACACGGCGCGGCGCGGACAGGAGGAGGTCGTCGCGCGGGCCCCCTTCCTGCAGGACGTGCCGTTCGTGTACGTCTCCGCGCAGTCCGGCCAGCGGGTGCGCCAGCTGCTCGACCTCATCCTCGAGGTGGCGGACGCGCGCCAGCAGCGGGTCGCCACGGCCGAGGTGAACAAGGTGCTCGAGCGTCTGGTCGAGCGGAACATGCCCCCGCAGTCGGCGGGGGAGGAGGTCAGGCTCCTCTACGCCACCCAGGTGGCGACCGCCCCGCCGATGTTCGCCATCTTCTCGAACCGCCCCGACGAGGTGCCGGAGGCCTACCAGCGCTACCTGATCAACGGCTTCCGGGAGGCGTGGGGCTTCAAGGGCTCGCCCATCCGGCTCCGCCTGCGGCGCCGTTCCGGCCGCCCGGCCCGTCCGTGACGCTGCCGCTCCCGGCGGGCCTTGCCGCCTCGTACCTGCTGGGCGCCATCCCGACCAGCTTCCTGGCCGCGCGCCTCCTCCGCGGCGTGGACCTGCGTCGGGTGGGCAGCGGCAACCTCGGCGCGACCAACCTGTACCGTGCCGCGGGCTGGAAGGCGGCGGTGCCGGTCGGTCTCTTCGACATCGCCAAGGGCTTCGTGCCGGCCACGCTGATCGCGTCGGCGGTGGGCGGCGGGGTGCGGGACCCGGCCGTGGCGCTGGCCTGCGGGCTCGCCGCCGTGGTCGGGCACGT
The DNA here is from genome assembly GCA_035457305.1 of Gemmatimonadales bacterium. Taxonomy (GTDB): domain Bacteria; phylum Gemmatimonadota; class Gemmatimonadetes; order Gemmatimonadales; family GWC2-71-9; genus JAICEH01. The sequence continues at coordinate 4,075 of DATIBS010000112.1, read as the reverse complement.
GTTCTCGGTGTTCGTGCGGTTCAAGGGTGGAAAGGGCGTCGCCACCGGCGCGGGCGCCATGCTCGGCCTCGCCCCTCTCGCGGTGCTGGCGGCGGCCGCGGTCTGGGCGCTGGTGACCTTCTCGAGCGGCTACGTCTCGCTCGGCTCCGTCGTGGCAGCGCTCGCGCTGGTCCCGGCGGTCTGGCTCCTGCACCCGGACCAGCGCGGCCTGCTGCCCTTCTACCTGCTCCTCGCGCTCGGAATCGTATGGCTCCATCGGGCGAACATCGTGCGCCTCCGCGCCGGCACCGAGCATCGCTTCGGCCGGAAGCGCGGGGCGGGGGAGGGGGCGCCGTGACCACCGTTGCCGTGCTGGGCGCGGGCGCCTGGGGCACGGCGCTGGCCGCCCACCTGGCGGCCAAGGGCGTGGCCGTCCGGCTCTGGGCCTTCGAGGCCGAGGTCGTGGAGGCGGTGAATGCCCGGCACGAGAACACTGTCTACCTCCCGGGCGTCGCCCTGCCGCCCGGGCTCCGGGCGTTCGCCGCAACAGCCGAGGCGGTGGACGGCGCCCCGGTGATCCTGTCGGTGAGCCCGAGCCACGTGACCCGAGGGGTGCTCCGGCCGCTCGCGGCGTCCGTGGCCGCCAATGCGCTCGTCGTCAGCGCCACGAAGGGCATCGAGCAGGACACGCTCACGCTGATGCACGAGGTGATCGCGAGCTGCCTGCCCGGTCGGCCGGTGGCCGTGCTGTCCGGTCCGAGCTTCGCGAAGGAGGTGGCGGAAGGGCAGCCCACGGCCGTCGTGGCCGCCTCCGCCGACGCCGCGGCCGCCGCCCGGACCCAGGAGCTCTTCGCCGGCCCGCGCTTCCGGGTCTACTCCCACCATGACGTGACGGGCGTCGAACTCGGCGGCGCGCTCAAGAACGTGATTGCCATCGCCGCCGGGATCCTGGAGGGCCTCGGCCTGGGGCACAATCCCCGCGCCGCGCTCATCACCCGCGGGCTGGCCGAGATGACCCGGCTCGGCGTGGCGATGGGGGCCGATCCGCTCACCTTCGCCGGGCTCGCGGGTATGGGTGACCTCATCCTGACCTGCACCGGGGGCCTGAGCCGGAACCGCTCGCTCGGCGAGTTCATCGGCCGGGGCGGCTCGGCCGCGGAATGGGTCCGGGAGCACCGGATGGTGGCCGAGGGAGCCAATACCGCCGAGGCGGCGGTGCGCCTAGCGGCGCGCCACCAGGTGGAGCTGCCGATCTGCAGCCAGGTGGCGGCGATCCTGCGCGGCGAACAGCTGCCCGCCGAAGCGGTGGCCGAGCTGATGGAACGCGACCTCAAGCCGGAGCAGTGGCGATGAGCGGACCGAAGCCCATCCAGGAGTTCTATTCCATCGGGGAGGTCTGCGCCCTCACCGACCTCAAGCCGCACGTGCTCCGCTACTGGGAGAGCCAGTTCCGGTTCCTCAACCCCGCGAAGAACCGCTCCGGCAACCGGGTGTACAAGAGCCGCGAAGTCGAGCTGATCATGCTGGTGAAGCACCTCCTCTATACCGAGAAGTACACGATCGAAGGGGCGCGGCAGCGACTCGACCAGTACAAGCGCTCCGGTGAGCTCAAGGCCCAGGCGCACCGGGCAATGGCGGTGGAGACCGCTCGGGAGCTCCGCCGCGAGCTCGAGCTGGTGCGCGCCGCGCTGGACGGCCGGTAGCCGACCCCGCCGGGGGGCGGCTATCCTTCTTCCCCGATGCACTTTCTCATCACCAATGACGACGGGATCCTGGCTCCAGGCATCGCCCTCCTCGCGGAGGCGAGCCAGGAGGTGGGCCGTGCCACGGTCGTCGCCCCGGACCGGGAGCAGAGCGGCACCAGCCACTCGCTCACGCTGCACCGGCCGCTCCGGCCGGCCCGGCGCCCCGACGGCGCGTTCCAGGTGGATGGCACGCCGACCGACTGCGTGCTGCTGGCGCTGGGCGCCCTGGTCGAGGAGCGGCCCGACCTCGTGCTGTCGGGCGTGAACCATGGCCCGAACATGGGCGAGGACGTGCTCTACTCGGGCACCGTCTCCGCCGCGATGGAGGCGGTGACGCTGGGCGTGCCGGGCGTGGCGATCAGCTTCGCGGGCCACGACCCGGAGGTGATGAAGACCTACCGGCCCCGGCTCACGGGGCTGATCCGGCAGATCGTCGCCACCGAGTTCCCACCGGCGATGATCCTCAACGTGAACCTCCCCAACGTCCCGGCGGACGAGGTGAAGGGGGTCAAGGTCACCCGCCTCGGCAGCCGCTACTTCTCGAACTCCCTCACGCGGATGAGCGACCCCTGGGGCCGGGAGATCTTCTGGATCGGCGGGGGCACGATCACCTGGACCGGCGGCGAGGATTCGGACCACGCCGCCGTGGCCGAGGGGTACATCTCGGTGACGCCGCTCCACATGGACCTGACCAGCCACCGGCTGCTGGAGACCGTGAGCGGATGGCATCTCGGGGCGTGACCCCGGGCGACGGGTACGGCGGGTATCGCGCCGAGCTCGTCGAGACGCTCCGCCGCAAGGGCATCCGCGACCTCGCCGTCCTGAAGGCGGTCGCCGAGATGCCGCGGCACCGCTTCGTGCCGGAGAGCGTCCGCCACAGGGCCTACGAGGACTCCGCGCTCCCGATCGGCGGCGGGCAGACCATCTCCCAGCCCTTCGTACAGGCCCGGTACCTCGAGGTGCTGGCACTGACCGGGCGAGAGAAGGTGCTCGAGGTCGGGACCGGCTCGGGCTACCAGACCGCGCTGCTCTCCCGGCTGGCGGAGACCGTCTTCAGCGTGGAGCGGCTGCCGCAGCTCGCCCAGCAGGCCCGCGAGGCGCTGCAGGCCGCCGGATGCCGCAACGTCACGGTGCTCGTGGGAGACGGCACCCTCGGCTGGCGCGCGTTCGCCCCGTACGACGCCATTCTCGTCGCGGCGGCCTCCCCCGACGTGCCGGCGCCGCTGGTTGACCAGCTGGCCCTGGATGGGCGGCTCGTGATCCCGCTGGGCGACCGCGATGCGCAGGTCCTCACCCTCGTCCGCCGGACCGGGCAGGGCGTCGAGCAATCGGCGCTGGGCGATGTCCGGTTCGTCCCCCTCATCGGCGAATTCGGCTTCCGGGAGTAAGCGTGCTCGACCAGGCGATCCACTGGCTCACCGAGACGATCTTCCGACTCGGCTATCCGGGCATCACGATCCTGATGTTCATCGAGTCCTCCTTCATCCCGTTCCCCAGCGAGCTCGTGATGCCGCCCGCCGGCTACCTGGCGGCCAAGGGCCGGATGGCCCTCGGATGGGCCTTTGCCGCGGGGCTGGTCGGCAGCCTGCTCGGCGCGCTCTTCAACTACTGGTTCGCCGTGGTCGTGGGGGAGCCCTTCCTCCGGAAGTACGGCAAGTTCTTCTTCGTGAAGCCGGCGAATCTCGATCGGTCGGAGGCCTTCTTCCGGCGGCATGGCGCGATCTCGACCTTCGTGGGCCGGCTCATCCCGGTGATCCGCCAGCTGATTTCGGTGCCGGCAGGCCTCGCCCGAATGCCCCTCCGACCATTCGTGCTCTGGACCGGCCTCGGGGCAGGGATCTGGTGCGCCATCCTGCTCTACATCGGGTGGCTCCTCGGTACCCATGAAGCCACCCTCCGGGAGGCTGCGGTCAAGGCCTATTCGACCCGGGCCTTCCTGTACCTCCTGCCGGTCCTGCTCGTGATGGTCGGCGGGTACGCCATCTGGTATCGCCGCCGGAGCCAAGTGAGGGGATGACCACCTGGCGTTTCGTCGTCGAAGGAGCAGTGCAGGGGGTCGGCTTCCGGTACTTTGTGCGACACCGGGCCACAGCTCTCGGGCTTGGTGGCCGAGTGCGGAACCTCCGGGATGGTTCGGTCGAAGTGGTGGCACAGGGCTCGCCGAAGGCCTTGGCTGAGTTGGAGGCAGCACTCTGGAGAGGCCCATCGCTCGCCAAGGTCAGCCGCGTGGTGCACACCGAGAATGAGGATGAGGTCGTTTTCGGAAGTTCTTTTGAAATTGACAGATAGGCTGCCGGCCTCCGGTGCCATGGCAAGTCCTGTCCTCCAATTCTCATCTGTGGATAAGGCCT
>DATIBS010000111.1:0-7031 GCA_035457305.1 Gemmatimonadales bacterium | reverse complement strand
AGGACGCCGGCCGGTTCCTCGCCGCCGAGGTCGCCTTCACGGCCGCCCTCGAGGCCGCCGAGCTTCCGGTGCAGCAGGCGGAAGCCGAGCGCCAGCTCGGAGTGACGCGGCGGCTCGCCTCCTTCGGCATGCGCCCCGCCGCGCTCGGTCCGCACCGCCGCTGGTTCGCCGAGACCGGGGGCGTACCGCTCTGCGGACCGGGCCGCATGCCCGGCGCCGACGAGGCCACCACGCTCCGCGCGTTCGCCACCCTGGCAGGGGAGCTGGGCTGGTCGTTCACCGCCGTCCTCCCCGCCGATGCGTGGCCCGGCTGGCAGCTCCTGGCCGACCTCCTCGACGTGCCGCTGGTGCCGGACCCGGGCGACGACTGGCCCGGGGTACCCCTGGTGGTGGGTCACCGCGTGGCCAGCGGGGGGCGGCGCTGGACCGAGTGGGCGGACCGGATCGCTCGGAGCCGGAGCGGCCTCGCCTTCGTCCTGGATCACGACGCGGCCGCCGGAGCGGTGGACGTCGCCGGCCGGCTCGACGGCCTCGGGGGGCCCTGGCCCGATCCGGCCACCGCGCTCCAGGCGGCGCGGCACCCCGAGGGCCGACTCTGGGGGCGCCGGCTGCGCTAGGCCTGCAACCTTCCCGCCGCCCGACCCGTCCAATCCGGGGACAACGTCGTCGCCAGCTCCCACCACCCCGGAGCACCTGATGCCCCCCGCCTCCTCCCGACTTCGGCGCCGCTCCGGCCTGCGGTTCGCGCTGGCCCTCCCTGTCCTCGGTCTCCTCGCTCCCGCGGTCGCGGCCCAGGAGCGCCTCACGATCAGCGGAGGGAAGGTCGCCATCTACAACCTCGCCGGGCGCACCAGCGTCGAGCGCGGCACCGGGAACGCGGTGGTGGTCGAGGTGACCCGCGGAGGCCGGGACGCCGCCCGGCTTCGCGTGGAGCAGGGGCCCGTGGGCGAGCGGGCCACCCTGCGCGTGGTCTACCCCGGGGACCGGATCGCCTACCCGCAGGGGAACGGCAACACGGAGCTGCGCGTGCGGGACGACGGCACCTTCGGGGGCTCCGGCCGGGGACGCGAGGGCCGCCGGGTGCGGGTGGACCGCGAGGGCGACGTGGAGGCGTGGGCCGACCTCCGGGTGCTCGTCCCGGCGGGCATCGACGTCGAGCTGCGGGTGGCGGTGGGTGAGATGTCGGCGCGCGGTGTTTCGGCGAACCTCCTGCTCGACACCCACTCCGGCGCCGTCACGGCGGAGGAGCTCCGCGGACGGATCCGGATCGACACCGGCTCGGGCAATGTGCTCGCCGCCGGGATCGAGGGCGAGCTCGACGTGGACACCGGCTCGGGCGACGTGGTGGTGCGGAACGCGCAGGTGGGCACCCTGGGCGTCGACACCGGGTCGGGTGCGGTGGTGCTGGAGGGGTTCCGGGCGGATGCGCTCCACGTCGACACCGGGTCGGGCGGAGTGCGCGGCGGGGGCGATGCGGAGGCGGTCGAGGTGGACACCGGCTCCGGCGACGTCGCGCTGGATCTCGGCGCCCGCCTCCTCAACGTGACGGTGGACACCGGGAGCGGAAGCGTCACCCTCGGCGTGCCCGAGACCTACGGGGCCCGGATCACCCTCGAGACCGCGAGCGGCGACCTCGACGTGAACCTCCCGCTGCAGGTGGTCCGCCGGGGACAGGACGCGCTCGAGGGGACGATCGGGGACGGCCGCGGCCGGCTCGCCGTCGACACCGGGTCCGGCAACATCACGGTCCGCCGGAAGTAGGGCCGCCGAGCGCGGCCTCGAGCCGCCCGAAGGCGGCTTCGCCTTCCGCGTCCGCGACCAGCGTCCGGAGCGCCGCAACGGCGCGCCGGACGTCGGCCCCTTCCCGCTGGTACCACGCCTCGAAGAGGTCGAGCCGGGTGCGGTAGAGGCGCGCCGCGATGATGCGCGCGTTGTTCACCGGCCGGTCGCTCGCCTGGAGCCGCAGCGTGCGCATCTCCGGCGCCACGCGCGCCGTCACCTCCTCCCGCGCCCACGCGGCCACCTCGGCCCGGCCCGCCGCCAGGGCGGCGGCATCGGGTCCCGAGGCATACAGCCGCTCCAGCCGCCCCGCGAGGGAATCGTAGTAGGCGCCGAGCCGGACCTCGTCGTGCCACCGATCGGCGGCGCGCCGGGCGAGTGCGGAGTCCCCCCGATCGCGGAAGAACGCCTCCGCGGCGCGATACCCCGCCAGCTGCGCAAAGCTCTCGTTGAACGGCGTGGCGCTCCGCACGTACAGCGTGTTGTGGGCGATCTCGTGGAAGACCGTGGCCGCGAGCTCCACCGAGTCGGGGTGGAGGGCGGTGGACAGCAGGGGGTCCTCGAACCAGCCCAGCGTCGAGAAGGCACCGGACGGCCGGAGCCAGGTGTCATAGCCCCGGGCCTCGAACTCCCGCGCCGCGCGCTCCGCCTGGGCGGGGTCGAAGTATCCCTTGTAGGGCACCCGCCCCACGATCGGGTACTTCCAGACATGCGGACAGAGGCAATCCGGCGGGCTGGCCGACAGGACGAGGAGCAGCGTATCGCGGCCCACGTCGCTGTACTGCCGGTAGGTATTGCCGGCCTCGAGCCCCAGGCGCTCGGCATCGTCGCGCACGGCGAGCACCAGCCGGAGCAGCGCGCGCCGTTCTGCGGGCACCCGCGCGTCGTCGACCAGGTCGGCGATCGGCCGGCGCCCGGACAGGATCCGGAACTCCTCCGCCCCGGCGCGGGAGAGGAACCGGACCTCGTCGCTCGCCAGGTACGCGGTGCCGTAGCCGGCCATCAGCAGCGCGACGATCGCCACGAAGACCACGAGGCACCCCCTGCGGGTCATGGGCTGAAGCGGAGGCCGAGCCGGTGCACCGGCACGCCGAAGACGTTCCGGCGCTGGTACGCATAGTCGAGGCGGAAGCCGGGAAAGACGAAGCCGGCGCCCGCCGAGAGCGAGGAGAGCCCCGACTCGGCGGGGACCTCCGCCACGCCGATGCGTCCGAGCAGGCCGAAGCCCCCCGGCGACACCAGCCCGCCCTCGAGCCCCCCGGCCCAGCGATGCTCGTCCCCCTCGGTCCAGATCGACTCGATGGTGCCCAGGAGGCGGGGCACGCCGAGCGGGTCCACCAGATTCAGGGTGAAGCCGAGCCGCGTGACCAGGGGAAGGTCGAGCCGCCGGCCGCTCGCCCGGAGCGTCCCGATGCCCTGCACTGCCACGGCGAGGGCGGCGATGTCGAAGAAGGCGAAGGTCACGCCCGCGTCGGTCGTGAGTGCCCGGTTGATCTGGCCGGCGGTGTCCTCGACCGAGACGTAGCGCACGTCGGCTCCGAGCGCGCCCAGCCCGCCCCGGTACACCAGCGCCGCGACCCAGCTCAGGTTGTCCTTGACCCGCGCCGTGTCGGCAAAGCGGAGGTACTGGGCCCCGCCCGCGAGGGTGAGCGGCCCGACGCGCAGCGAGGCGGCGCCCATCCCCTGCCCCGCTCCCGCGGCATAGTCCGACCACGCGAGCTCGACCGTGGTCACCCGGAGGGGGGCCACGGCGGACGGATTGTCGAACACGGCGCCCGCGTAGCCGGTGAGCGCCACCCCGGCACCACCGAGGGCCGCCGAGCGCACCGAGGCCGGGAGCCGGGTCACGATCGGCACCACGGCGGGATCCTGCGCGGCCGCCGTGGCCGGCGCCGCGAGGGCGACCACCCCGACGAGCGCCGCCCGCACGGTCAGTGGACGCGCGCCACCGCGAACCGGGGCACCGTGGACGCCTGCAGCGCCGAGCCGCTGGGCGAGGTGAACCGGACTTCGGTGACCACCCCGCCCGCCGGCTGGGTCAGGACCAGGTGCCGGCCGGAGCCGCCCCGCACCTCGCCGCTCCGCTCGTAGCCCGTGCCGTCGGTCTCATCGGGAATCAGCGGGTAGACCCGGGGGAAGACGCCCGGACGCGAGGCGTTGAGGGCGGCGAACTCCGTCCGCAGGTTCCAGCTCGCGTACTGGAGCCGCGCGCTCCCGCCGGCGAAGCCGGGCAGGTTGTCCAGCCAGTTGGCCAGCTGCCATTGCGCCGCGAGCCGGTCGAACGGCTCCCCGGTCACGGTCTCCACGTTGTCCTGCCCCACCTGGCTGGTCTGCACCACCGCGCGCGTGAAGGCCGTGCCCAGGGAGGACCCGCCGCCGAACTGGTCCCCCAGCCACCGGACGAAGAGCCACGCGGCGCCGCGTTCCTCGAGCGTGCCCCCGGAGAAGTCCGGGAAGACCAGGTGATGGTCCTCCGGCTCGACCAGGTAGTCGAAGGCGTTGGCGAAGTTGTTGAGGTGGAACTGGGTCTCGCGGTCGGGTGCCCCCCCGGAGGCGACGCCGTTGTCGGGGAGCTGGCGGCCGCCCAGCTCCTCCGCGAAGTGCGAGAGCCCCTCGTTCAGCCAGGTCAGCTCGGGCTGCGTGCTTCCGCGGAGCAGCCGGTGCTGGTTGAAGCTGATCATGTGCTGGAACTCGTGGATGAACGTCGGTCCGAGGGACCGCATGGCCTCGTCCCGCGACACCGGGCAGCCCGCATCGGTGGGAGCCGGCACGGCACTGAAGAAGACCTCCCCGGCGTTCGAGTTGGCGGAGGAGCCCGGCAGCAGGTCCAGTCCGTAGAAGTAGCCCAGCACCCGGCTCCCGGTGACGGCACAGTTCGGGCTGAGCGCGTTGACGGCGTCGGTGAGGAGGATGATCACCACGCCGTTGGCGTCGATGTCGGACTCGCGGCCGAAGGCCACGGTATCCACCGCGTACATGTTGGGCGCCGCGCCGTCGAAGAGCGCGCCAACCTCCGCGATGTCGGAGGCCGTGTAGCCCCCCGCCGGCACGGCGTCATCGAGGTAGATCGCGCCCCGCGGCCCGACGTAGACCGTGGTGGCCTCGACCGCCACCGTGCCGGTGCAGGTGGTGCTGCTGCACACCCGGAAGGTGCGCTTGTCGCCCAGCTGCGGCGGGGCCTCGCGGAGCGAGGGGGCGATGCCGAGCGCGGCCGCGGGACTCGCGGCCGCGGCCGCTTCCAGCATGCGGAGCCGACCGTGGAAGGCCTCCGCGTCGCCCGCCTGCCGGAACGCGATGCCGGCCAGGGCCTCGAGCCCGCCGCCCTCCCGGGTCGCGGCCGCCACCGGCGGGTCCGCCTGGAGCACGTAGCTCTCCGTCACCCCGCTCATCGTCACGACCCCCGCGCCGGAGAGGGCCACCAGGGCGAATTCCGTCTCGGTCCCGCCGGGCGCGGGAAAGTGGAGGCAAGACCCGCTCAGGCGGGGGTCCACCACGAGATGCTGGCCCGGCGCGAGGGTGACGATGGTGGCCAGGCTGCAGTCCACCGGCACCGGCGGCTCGGGGTCGGTGGGTCCCCCGGAACCGCAGGCGGCGAGGGCCAGGCTCAGGGCGGCGCGAAGCGGGCGTCGGGCGGGCAATCCGGCTCTCCGGGGTCGGGCCACGGGGGAGGTGGCGAAGCGGTGTAAGATAAAGCGCCTCAATGGCTTTTGACAATCGCGCGCACGCCCGATAGCTTCCGGCCGATGGCTTTCGCGCACCTCCACACGCACAGCGAGTTTTCCCTCCTCGACGGGGCGAACCGCATCCCCGAGCTGGTGGCGCACGTCAAGGCGCTGGGGATGGACAGCCTCGCGGTCACCGACCACGGCAACCTCCACGCCGCCTGGTCCTTCTACGACGAGGCCCGGCGGCAGGGGATCCGCCCAATCCTCGGCTTCGAGGCCTACCTCGCCTTCGGCTCCCGGCGCGAGATGCAGCGGCCCCAGTGGGCGCCGGCGCAGTACAGCCACCTCGTGCTGCTTGCGGCGAACCGCACGGGCTACCGGAACCTGGTCAAGCTGTCCTCCATCGGCTTCCTCGAGGGGTTCTATCGCCGGCCCCGGATCGACCGCGAGGTGCTGGCCCGCCACGCGGAGGGCATCGTCTGCCTCGCGGCCTGCCTCTCGGGCGAAATCGCGCTCTGGCTCCGGCAGGGGCAGTACGAGCGGGCGAGGGAGACCGCCGCCTGGTTCGCGTCCACCTTCGGCGAGGGGAACTTCTGGCTCGAGATCCAGAAGCACGGCATCCCGGAGGAAGAGGTGGTGGCGGAGGGGATGCTGCGCCTCGGCGCGGAGCTCGGCCTCGGGGTCGTGGCCACCAACGATGCCCACTACCTCCGCCGGGAGGACGCCGAGGCGCACGACGTCCTGCTCGCGATCGGCACCGGCGCCGACCTCGACGACCCGAAGCGCTTCCGCTTCACCGGCGAGGAATCGTACGTGAAGAGCGAGGCGGAGATGCGCCAGCTCTTCCCCGGGCATCCGGAGGCGCTCGCCAGCACGCAGGTGGTCGCGGACCGGTGCGAGTTCGACTTCGAGAAGCGGTACTTCGTCCCGGCCTTCCCCCGCCCCGCGGGGTACGACAGCGACGAGGCGCTCCTGCGGCACCTGGCCGAGCAGGGGGCCGAGGCCCGCTACGGGACGCCGCTCCCCGCGGCCGCCCGGGAGCGGCTCGAGTACGAGCTCGGCGTGATCAACGGCGCGGGATACGCCGGCTACTTCCTCATCGTCCAGGACTTCATCGCCGCGGCGCGGGCGCGCGGCATCCCGGTCGGGCCGGGGCGCGGCTCGGCCGCGGGCTCGCTGGTGGCCTACGCGCTCGGCATCACCACGGTGGATCCGCTCCGGTTCGACCTCCTCTTCGAGCGGTTCCTCAACCCCTCGCGGGTCTCGATGCCGGACATCGACGTGGACTTCTGCTTCGAGCGCCGGGGCGAGGTGATCGAGTACGTGCGTCAGCGCTACGGCCGGGAGAGCGTGGGCCAGATCGTCACCTTCGGGACGATGAAGGCGCGGGCCGCGGTGAAGGACGTGGCCCGGGTGCTCCGGATCCCGCCGGGGGAGGCCGACCGCCTCACCAAGCTGATCCCGTCCGGCCCGGCGTACAGCCTCAGCATTCCCGAGGCGGCGCAGAAGGTCACGGAGATGCGGGAGCTGGTGAAGGGGAACCCGACCTACCAGCGGCTGGTGGACCTGAGCTCCCGGATCGAGGGG
>DATIBS010000110.1:0-10138 GCA_035457305.1 Gemmatimonadales bacterium | reverse complement strand
CCTTCGGCACCGAGGAGTGGGCCTCCGCCGAGGCGTAGGCCACGAGCCGCGCGGCGTCGGGGGCCGCCGCGCCCTCGCGGCCGAACCCGCCGGCCGAGGCGCGCTCGCGCGCCGAGAGGAGGGCGACGAGCGTCGACGTGCTCGCCGTCTCCTGGATGACACCGGCAAATCCCTCCGGCAGCCCGACCAGCCGCCGGAGCCAGTCGAGGGTGACCTGCTCGAGCTCGGTCGCGGCCGGAGCCGTCTGCCATGACATCACGTTCGTGGCGAGGGCGGCGGCCACCATCTCACCCAGCACCGCCGTCGGGCTCGCGTTGCCGGGGAAGTAGGCCATCCAGCCGGGGTGCTGCCAGTGCGTCATGCCGGGCAGCACCAGCGACTCGAAGTCCCGCCAGATCGCGTCGAAGGCCTCGCCCTGCTCGGGCGCCTCCGCCGGGAGCGCGCGCCGGAGGTCGCCCGGCGTCACGGCGGGTGTCACGCGCCGCGCCTCGAGGGTGTCGAGGTAGTCGGCCATCCAGTCGACCAGGGCGTGGGCGTGGGCGCGGAAGTCGGCGTTGTTCACGGGGGCCGGAGAGCTCGCTGTTCGCTGTTCGCTGTTCGCTGTTCGCTATTCGCCGAGCGGGGTGCCGCAGCCGCGGAGGGTCGTCAGGCTGTCGAGGACGTACTGGATCGTGGCCGGGAAGGCGGCGCCGCTCATGTCGTCCCGGCACGGCTCCGGCGAGATGGCGAGCGAGAGGCTCCGGCTCCCCGCCTGCAGGCCCCAGAGGCGACGCCCGTCGGGCAGGACCTCCGGCTCGGCCGGCGGGAAGCGCAGCGTGTCGGCGCCGTAGTTCGCCACCAGGACGACGCTGTCCGGCCACATCGCGAGCAGCCACCCCGGCTCGTTGCCGCTCCCGACGAAGCTGGCGCCGAGGGCGCGGTAACGGTCCGCGCGGGCCTGGCCGGCGCCCTCGGGCGTCTGACCGTCGGCCGGGCGGTCGGGCGGCGGCTCGGCGGCCTGGCGGCCCGGCGGCTCGGCGCCGGTGCACGCTGCGGTGGCCAGCAGCAGGACGGGCATCAGGCGTGACATGGCCGGCTCCCCCTTCCGGATAGATTACGCCACGGAATGAGCACGATCTCGTACGACCTCTTCGATTCCCCGGCCGGCCGGTTCGGGCTGGCGTGGGACGCGAACGGCCTCACGGCCGTGGCACTGCCGGGCACCGGGGGCCGCTCACCCGACGCGACGCTCCGCCGGCTCCTCCCGGAAGCGCGACCGGGATCGCCTCCGCACTGGGTCCGGCGAGTCGGCGTGCGCGTCGGCCGGCATCTCGGGGGACGCCCGGCGGAGTACCACGACGTCCCGCTCGACCTCGAGCGGGTGTCGCCGTTCCACGGCCAGGTCTACCGGGCGCTCCGGGAGGTGGTCCCGGGCACCGTGGTAAGCTATGCGTGGCTGGCCCGAAGGGCGAAGCGTCCCGGCGGCGCGCGGGCGGTGGGCCAGGCGATGCGGACGAATCCCTGGCCGGTGGTGGTGCCCTGCCACCGGGTCCTCGCCGCGGGCGGCCGGCCCGGGGGATACACCGGTGCCGGCGGGCTCAACACCAAGCGGCGACTCCTCGCCGGCGAGGGCGTGCGACTCGACCCCGCGGTGCCCGGTGGCGGGTACCGGACCACCGGCCTGTCCTTCGACCCGCGCGAGGGGCTCATCGCGCTGGCCCGGGACCCGGTGGCCCGCCGCATGATCCGTCGGGGCGGGCCCTACACACCCGACCTCTCCCCCGGGCAGAGCCCGTACGAGGCGCTGGCCGAGGCCATCGTCTACCAGCAGCTCTCGGGGAAGGCGGCGGCCACCATCTTCGGCCGTGTCGAGGCGCTCGGCGGGGGACGCTTCCCCGCCCCGGCCGAGCTCCTCGCCCTGCCCGAGGATCGGCTCCGCGGTGCGGGACTCTCCCGCGCGAAGACGGCGGCGGTGCGCGACCTCGCCGCCCGTACGCTCGACGGCACCGTGCCGCCGCTCCGCGACCTCCGGCGGCTCGACGACGACGCGATCATCGAGCGGCTCACCGCGGTGCGCGGCGTGGGCCGATGGACCGTCGAGATGCTGCTCCTCTTCCGGCTCGGGCGCGGCGACGTCTGGCCGGTGGACGACCTCGGCGTGCGCAATGGCTTCGAGCGGGCCACCGGCCGGGCCCTCTCGGCAAAGGACCTGCTGGCCCATGGCGAGCGGTGGCGGCCATTCCGCTCAATGGCGGCGTGGTACTGCTGGCGGGCGCTGGACGGCTAGACGGGGAACGGGGAACGGGGAACGGGGAACGGGAGTCTAGGGCAAGGGCAGCGAATAGCGGCCATCCACCGGTGGTACCGTCGCGGTGATGCGACCGGCTTCCTTGAGGAAGAGCCGCGTGGCGCCGACGCGGATCTCCACCCTCGGCGCGGCACGGGGAATCCGCACCACGAAGGCGGCAGGCGAGCCGGTCCGCTCCACCAGCAGCCGCTCCTCCTCGGCGGTGAAGGTCGCGGCGCCGCCCGGCCCGCGCACCGACACCTCGGCCTCCTCGGTCAGCTCGACCGCGGCCGTGCCGACTCCGGTCGACCGGGTGAACTCGATCACCAGATTCGCTCCCGGAAACAGCGCGATGCCCGCATCCCCGGCCTCCGCCGGAGGCTCCGGCAGCGGGCCCGGGGCGGACGTGACGGATCCGCCCCCGGACACCCACTCCGCCACCCGGCGCACGAGGCCGGGCAGCGGCGAGCCCGGTGCCGCCCAGGCCACACCGGCGAACCCCACCGCCAGCACCACCCCCGCGGCCCAGCGCCAGCGCCAGCCGGTCCGCGAGACGGCACCGCGCCGGGCGAGCGCGGCGGCAGTGACCGCCGGCGGCTCGTGATCGAGGGCCCGCAGCCGGCGCTCGAGCCACGCCAGCTCACTTCCCGCGAGTTCCGCCCGTGCCCGACAGTCGGCGCACTCCGCCAGGTGCGTGCGCACGGAGCCCGTCTCCAGCCCCAGCTCGCCGTCGACCAGCCGTGCCAGCTGCGCGTCATCAAGATGCATGAGTGCCACCCTCGCACGCGGCACGGAACGCGCGCCGGGCCCGTGCCAGGAACACGCCGACGCTTGCCTCATGGAGGCGGAGCGCCGCGGCGATCTCGCGATAGCTGTAGCCCTCGGATCGGAGGAGGAGGAGCCGCCGGTCCCGCTCCGGCAGCTGCTCGAGCGCCGCGCGGACGGCGTGACGCTCCTCGGCGGCGAGCAGCCCCGCGTCGGGCGCGGGCGCCGGATCCGCCTGGGCGAGCTCGCCCCGGACCAGGCCGACCAGCGACCGCCGACGGCTCCGGGACGCGCGCGCATTGCGGAAGAGGTTGAGGGCCACGGTCACCAGCCACGCCTGGGGCACATCGGGCATCGCACCTCTCCGGTACAGCCGGACGTACGCCTCCTGCGCCAGGTCGGCGGCCAGGTCCGGCTCCCCGGACAGCCGATCGAGATAGCGGAAGAGCCGCCGGAAATGCGCCTCGAAGAGCGCGGTGAACGCCGCGTCGAAGGCGGCCTCCGCCGCGCTGGACTCCGGGACACCGGCATCCTGGCCACTTCTCGACGCGGGGATGGGAAGCTCCCTGATCACTCCGAGTGAACCCGTGAGGCCGGGGTTTGTGACGGAACGCCGGGACGACGGCGCGACGGCCTGGTCAGAAGCGCCAGTCGAGGCCCACCACCAACGGCGCCAGGGGCCGCATCTCCACCGGTGACACCCGCCCGGAGTCGGGATCCCGGACATAGGTGAGCAGGTTGGTGCGGCCGAGGAGGTTGGTGGCGGTGGCGAACAGGGCCAGCTGGACATCGCGGCCGCCCAGGCGCAGGTGCCAGTGCTGCCGGGCACCGAGGTCCAGCCGGAAGTACCCGGGAAGCGTCGTGCCCCCCAGGTCCGCGTCGCCGTACTCGGGTGAGCCGCCGAACTCGCAGCCCTCGTCGAGCAGGTTGCAGCTCTCCCACTCCACACCACCCGTGGCCGTGGTGGTCCGCCGGCCGAAGGCCCCGGCCACCCCGACGCGGATCGAGGTGGTGACGGTGGGGAACCAGGTCGCGCCGGCCGTCACCAGGTGACGGGTCCCATGCTCGGGAACGTACGACGAGTCGCTCCAGGCATACTGCACGTCCTGCACCCCCCAGCTCGCCATCAGTCCCAACCGGGTGGTGCTGTATGCCGCATCGACCGCTGCACCGCGTGCCGTACCCTCGCCGGTGGCGAAGGCGCCGGCGGCGAAGGGCTCGCTGGCGCGCGGCGCGGCCAGCAGCAGGCCCTCGAACCCGCGGAGATAGGCCTGGAGGCCGACCCGGAGCCCCGCGGACGGCCGGAACTCGGCCGCCAGGACTCCCTGGTCGCTCTGTGCGACCGGGACGCCGGGCGCATCGGCGCCGAGGTAGAGGTCGGCGGGGAAGATCGTCCCCACCACCGACTCGGGGTGCCGGAGCGACTGGGCGAACTGATGGGTGCGGGCATAGGTGGCCGAGACCGAGAACACGTCCGACGGCCACCACCGCGCGCCGATGCGGCCACCCGGGCGGAGCCTTCCTCCGCCGGACGCGAGGGACACCCCGAGCGTCGCCTGGCTGCGAGTGGAGAGCCGGAGCACCTGCCCGGCGAATCCCGTGATGACGGGCGTGGTGGCGTCCACGGCCCAAGGCGTCGCACCCGCCGAATCCGCCCCGGCAAGGTACGAGGTCCGGATCCGCTCGAATCGGAGCCCGAGCTCGGTGCCGGGGGCACCCGTCCGGGCCGGGCCGACGCCGGCGGAGAGCACCAGTCCGAGATCCCGGCGTTCCGCATCCAGCACCGAGGTCGTCGGGTCGGTGACCCACGTGGCATCGGCGTCACTCGAGGCGTGCCAGGCGAGGAGCCGCAGCTCGGCCGCGGGGAAGGCACGGCGCCACTCGGCCCCGAGCGACCGGCTCCGCCACTCGAACCGATGCCGCGGCGGTCGGGGCGTCCCGGGCTCGTCACCCGTCGCGGTGGCCGCGACGTCGAGGTCGTTGTCCGCGTCGTAGCCGAGCAGCCGCATGCGCCCGCCGAAGGCGGAGAGCTCGAGCTTCGCGATCCGGTCGCCGGTGCGGCCCTGGACATAGGAGGGCTCGTCCTTCGGCGCGAGCACGCCGGGGAACCCCTGGCGGGCCCCGAGCAGGAAACCGGGTCCGGTCCGTCCGAGGCGCCCATCGAGCGTCAGGCGGAGCTGGGTGCTGCTCACGCTGCCCTGCGCGCCCAGCCGGTCACCCGGCTCGCGGGTGACGCCATTGATGACACCCGAGAGCGAGGCCGGCGGGGAGAGCGGCGGCTCCGCCGCGGCGAGCTGCACCGCCGCCAGGGCGTCAGGATCCCAGGCGCTGAACACCCCCGCGGCGTGGTACGGACTGAGCACGGGGATCCCGTCGAGGAGGAAGCCGGTGTGGTCGGCGGCGCCGCCCCGGATGTGCACGCCGCCCGGCGACTCCTGGCGCATCACCACCTCGCCCCCGACGAGCGCCTGGAAGGCGTCGGGTTCGGCGAGGAGGGGGTGGTTGCGCAGCGCCGCGGCGGAGACCTCGCGGTCGGGGTGGGCGACCGCGGTGCCGGGCTCGAGGCCGGGGAGGCGCAACGGGGCCCGGACCTCCACCGGGGCCAGGTGGATGGCCTGCGGCCGCAGGGTGATGTCGAGGAGGAGCCGCCCGTCGGGCGGGACGAGGGCGTGGAGCGTGCGCGGTGCGTGCCCGATGAGCCGGACGGTCACGTGCTGCGGACCGGGGGGCACGTCGCGGAGCTGGTAGCGACCGGCGGCGTCGGTGGCGGTGGCCCGGCCGAGGTCCGGCAGCACCACCGAGGCCCCGGCGAGCGGCTCGCCGGAGGTGGCGCTCCGCACCTGACCCGCGATGGTGGAGCGGGGCTCCTGGGCCGAAAGGAGAATGGCGACCGCGGCCAACGCGAGTTGACCCATGTGCCCCCCCTGTCACAAGCGGGGCTCGCCGGCTGCTCCACCAGTGGACGGAGCGGGACCGGACGCGGGAGTCCCGGGTGCCAGACCGCTCCCCAGAGCAGGAGGGACGATGCGTCACCCGATCCTGACGGCCGCCCTCGCCTCCAGTGTACTCCTGGCGGCGGCGTGTGACCAGACGACCGCACCCGGCGACCAGGCGAGCCTCGAGTCGGCCCGGGTCCTGGAGCTCGACGTGTGCGACCCGACCGCGGGCGGATTCACCCCCGGCTCGACCAACCCGTGGTTCCCACTGGCGGTGAACCAGGTGTGGGAGTACGAGGGCGAGGAGGAGGGCGTCCCGGTGGAGCTGACCATCACGGTGCTGGACCAGACGGAGGTCGTGGCCGGGGTCACCACCCGGGTCGTGCACGAGCACGAGGTGGAGGACGGGGAGGTGATCGAGGACTCGTGGAACTACTTCGCCCAGGCCGCGGACGGAACGGTCTGCTACTTCGGCGAGGCGGTGGACATCTACCAGGAGGACGGCTCCGTGACCCACGAGGGAGCCTGGCGCGCCGACGACAGCCCCGACTTCGGGCCCGGCATCTTCATGCCCGCCGACCCGCGCGTCGGCGACCGGTTCCAGATGGAGGTGGCGCCCGGGATCGCGGAGGACGAGGGCCGCGTGGTGGGCGCCGGACCCGCGACGGTCGAGGCCGGCTACTTCCCCCTGACGATCCGGCTCCGCGAGTCGAATCCCCTGGACGGGGACAAGGGGCACAAGGTCTTCGCGCACGGGGTGGGGATGATCATCGATGGGCCGGTGGAACTGACGGACTACTGAGGGGAGAGGGGAGCGGGGAGCGGGCCGCCCCTCCCCTACCCCGTGGTCTCGATGACGAGGCGGGCCGCCTCGATGGCATTGCGGGTGCCGGCCAGCGCCACGTAATCGCGTGCGGCGAGCCGCACGTCGGCGTCGGGAAACGGGAAACGCTGGTCGCCGCGCACCAGCGCCACCACCGTGGCGCCGGTGCGGCCCCGCAGGTTGAGCTCCTTGAGCGACCGGCCCACGGCGGGGCTCTCGGGCGGCACCTCGCATGACGTGGGGGCGCCGATGCCGGGCAGCGTCATCCGGACGAACTCCATGGTCTCGCTGCCGGCGCCGGCCCGCTGCTTCGCGAGTGCCTCGGCCACCACCTCCGCCGTCGCCCGCACGTGGCCGCGCAGGTCGGCTGCGCTGCGCCAGATGGCCACGATCCCGGTCAGGAGCACGACGGTGAGGATCCCGAGCCCTCCGTAGACCGGCACGAAGGGCAGGGTGACGGCCACGAGGGGCGCGGTGAGAAGCACGACGATCAGCACCTCGAGCGACCGCTGCAGCGCCGTCCGGGGGGAGCGCGCGGTGTCGGGGCCGACGGTCCGCGGTGCGAGCGCCTGCTCCGCCAGGCGGCGCGCGAGGCGACGGCCGTTGCCGAGGAGGCCGAGGAGGAAGGGGAAGGTGGCCGCGAGCACCAGGAGGAGCACCACGGCGCCGGCCACGCGCGCCGTCAGGTCGAATCCGCGCATCAGCGCCGCCACCGCCCAGGCGCGCGAGAGGGCGGCTGCGATGACGATCCCCGCGAGCACCGCGGCATCGATGAGCAGCACGCGGATGTCGCGGGTGATCGGCCGCCGCCCACCGCGCTCGCTCCGGAGCCCCTCGAGCCAGGAGCCATAGAGGCCGGCCCAGGTCTGCAGCGGCTTGGGGAGCCTCCGGTCCACCCAGAGGGCGAGGCGTTCCGACCGCCGCACCAGCACCGGCGTGGCGCCGGCGGTCAGCACCGACACCGCGACCGTCACGGCCAGGAACTCGTCCGGCAGCGCTCCCGCCGCGACCCCCACACCCGCCAGGATGAAGGAGAACTCGCCGATCTGCGCGAGGGAGAGTCCGGTGCGCACGGCGATCCGCACCGGGGCCCCGGTGAGGACGGTGCCGACCGTCACACCGAGGACCTTGCCGACGACCACGACGAGGGTGAAGAGCAGGACGGCGGGCCACGCGCCCAGGACGACGGCCGGATCCACCAGCATGCCGACGGCCACGAAGAAGATCGCGGCGAAGACGTCACGGAGCGGGCGCACGCTCTCCGCCACGATGCGCCCGGCGCCCGACTCGGCCACGAGCGCACCGGCCAGGAAGGCCCCGAGCGCCACCGAGAAGCCCGCGGCCTGGGCCAGGATGGCGAAGGCGAAGGCGAAGCCCGCGGCGGCCACGACGATGGTCTCGGCCCGGCGGAGGCGCACCACGCCGCGCGCCAGGCGGGGCACCAGGAAGAGCCCGCCGACCAGGAGGATCCCGAGGAAGAGGCCGAGGCGGCCCATCGTGCCCCAGAGCAGGCCGGCGGACACGTCCCCGGTGGCCACGACGGCGCTGAACCCGGCGAGGAGCGCAATGGCCACGAGATCCTCGAACACCAGGATGCCGTACGCGCGCGTCGCCACCTCGTCGCGGACCTGGAGCTCCTCGAAGGTCCGGGCGACGACCATCGTGGAGGAGATGCTGAACACCGCGCCGATGAAGGCGGCCCCGAGCCCGTCGTAGCCGAGCAGGAGCGCGGCGAGGTAGCCGAGGCAGAAGCTGGCCGCCATCTCGAGCGGCGCCACGATGCCGGCGGTGGAGGCGGCGCGGGCGAGCTTCTGGAGGGTGAAGCCGAGCCCGAGGGAGAACATCAGGAGGATGACGCCGAGGTCGGCGAGGCTCCGGATGGTGCCCTCGTCCACGTTGGGCGTGAGCTCGACGTGGGGACTGATCAGGACCCCGGCCAGGAGGTAGCCGAGGATGACGGGGAGGTGGAGGCGGTGGAAGACGACCGTGACGAGCGCGGCGGTGCAGAGCACCAGCGCGAGGTCCTGCACCAGGTGGTGCATTGCGTCGGGCATCGCGCGAATATACCCCGCGAGGGGGCCGGGACAATCGCCGGTCCGGCGCTACGGCCGCTCGAGCACCCGCATCCGGCCGATCTGCTCGAGCTGCTGCCGCGCCGCCGGGTCGTCGGGCGCCACCTCCACCAGTCGCCCGGCCCACCGACGGGCGGCCGCAAGGTCGGCCGTCTGCAGACTGTAGGAGACGAGCGCCTGGAGGATGTCGCGGTCCGCGGGGTGGCGCGAGGCCGCCGTCCCGAGCACCGCCATTGCGCGGTCCACCTCGCCCTGCTCGAAGAGTGCGACGCCCTGGACATAGGCGAAGCGCGCCGACGCGGTGTCGAGCGCGGCCGCCCGGCCGAGGGGCGGCAGCGCATCGGCCAGACGCCCCTGCCGAACCAGCGAGAGCCCGAGCGCGTGGTGCAGCTCCGGCGCATCGGGCGCCGCGGCGAGGCCCTCCCGCAGGACCCGCTCCCCCTCCACCTCGCCCCCGCGGTCGGCGTGCAGCTGGGCCAGCGCGACATACCCGGCCGCGAACCGCGGCGCGAGCCGGATGGCGGCCCGATAGGCGGCTTCGGCCTCCGCCGGACGCCCGAGACCCGCCTCGAATGCGCCCAGGTTGAGCCACGACTCCGGTCGGTCGGCATTCACCCGCTGGCTCGACCGGTACTCCGCGGCCACCTGCTCGAAGCGCTCGCGCTCCCCGGCCGGCCAGTCCGCCGCGGGCACGGCGGCGAGCGCGCTCGCGGCGGGCAGTCGGACGATCCGGATGGTGTCGTCGAGGAGCGGTCGGCCGATCCGGAGCCGTGCAGCCGGATCCACGTGCTGCAGTGCCTCGGCCGCAGCCCGGCGGACCAGGGATCGGGGTCGCGGGAGGCGCGCTCGATCCTCTCGACCGTGCGCGGGCCGGGGCTCGAGGGCAGGAGGCTCACCGCCGTGGCGCGCGCGATGACCAACACGGTGGAGTCGAAGGCGGCACGCCACCGGGGGTCATCCCCGCCCCGAGCACGTGCCCGCCCCCGCGGGATGGCGGGTGTGGGCCGGCTCGTCGTAGCGCGACGGCAGGTGGCACCGGGCGCAGGTCTGGACTTCGGCGCGGGTCGCGGGCGGGGGCGCGCGGCGCGCGCCGCACCGCCGCGGCCCGCCTAGCGCGCCCCCCGCCGCACCTGCATCTTCCGGCGTCGTGACCACTCTCCAGGAACGATTGGAAGGCGGCCTCCTCGGCCGATACACCCTCGAGCGGGCGCTCGGCGAAGGTGGCATGGCGGTCGTCTTCCTGGCGCACGACCTCCGGCACGACCGCAAGGTCGCC
>DATIBS010000109.1:0-2195 GCA_035457305.1 Gemmatimonadales bacterium | reverse complement strand
CCGGTGAGGTGACGGCCGGACGCGCCGACGCGCTGACGCGCCGACGCGCCCCCCCGTTTCCACCCCAGCGCCGCGTCCACCAGCAGGATCGCCTGGTTCACCGCGAGCCCCACCACCAGGATCACCCCCACCGCCGCCTCGCGGGTGAACGCCGCCCCCGCCACCCAGAACGCCGCCACCACGCCGGCGAGCGCGAGCGGGAGACTCAGGAACACCATCGCCGCCGCCCACGCCGAGTCGAAGACGAATGCCACCGCGAGCACCACGAGCGCCACGCCCACCCCGAAGACCAGCCAGAGGCCCTTCCCGCTCTCGTCCTCCTCCCACTCGAACCGTTCGTCGTCCACCGAGTAGCCCGGCGGCACGCCGATGGACGCCATGAACGCGTCGTGGGTCCGCTGCGCCAGCCGGTTGGGGCCCCGGAAGTCGTAGCTCACGATCCGGACGTATTGCTGGTCCTCCCGGCTGATGGTCGAGAGCGCCTCCCGCTCGTCCACCCGGGCGAGGTCGGCCAGCCGCACCGGTGCCTCGCCGGCGTTCGGCACGATCGAGCGGCCCAGGTCGTCCAGCGTGCGGTCCCGGGTGCCGCCCGCCTTGAGCGAGAGCGGCAGCTCCTCCCCATCGATCTCGATCCGGTCCCGGCTCACCGTCCCGCGCACCTCGCGGCCGACGGTCGTCGCGAAGTCGCTCACCGTGAGCCCGTAGCGGGCGAGGGCGTTCCGGTCGGGCTCGAGAGTCACCTGGAACGCCTTCTCCCGCCGCCAGAAGCTCCCGGCGTTCACGTCCACGTCGCGCACCCGGCTGATCCGCTCGAGCCGTGCCTTGAGGTCATAGGCCATCTGCTCCACCCCGGCGTAGCTGAAGCCGAGGATCTTGATCCGGAACGACACGCTCCCGCCGCCGCCGTAGCCGGCGCTGAAGCCGGGCCCCTGCCCCCGCACCGACACTTGCGCCCCGCCCACCAGCACTGCGCGCTGGGTAAGCGCCTCCTCCATCTGGTAGGGGAGCGGCCCGAGCCCGGCCTCGCGGGTGAAGAGCACCTGCATCGAGGCACCCTCGGACCCGCCCCGGGTGACCACCTGCTCCACCCCCGGCACCCCGACGACGATCTGCTCGAACTCCCGCATCCCCCGGTCGAGGCTCTCCGGGTCCGAGCCGCGCGGGAAGCTGAGGGAGGCCGAGAGCGTGGTCCGCTGGTCGAACCAGTTTCCCCACGCCGATCGCGGCACCTTGCGGACGAACGCCCAGCCGAGCACGCCCACCGCCGCCGCCGCGAGGGCGAGCGTGGCCCAGCGCCAGCGGAGGAGCCGGATCACCGTCCATCCGTAGCCGCGGCCCAGCCAGCGGGTGAACCGCGTGCCGCGTGCGCCGCCCCGCGCGACCCCGCCGCCCACCGCCGGCACGAACACCACCGCCGAGATCACCGACCAGCCGAGGCCGAGCGCGAACGCCGCCGCGAAGGGCACGAACGCCGCGCGGGCGTTCCCCTGGAGGTAGAGGAAGGGGAAGAGCACCACCGCGGTGGTGAGCGTGGCACCGATGATGGCCGGGGTGATGCGCACTCCCGCCGCCGCCCGCGCGTCGGCGGTGTCGGGCACCAGGCGGAGCCGCTCCACCACCACGAGGCCGTTCTGCACCAGGATGCCGATGCCCATCCCGAGGCCGGCGAGGGTGAGCAGGTTGGCGGGGATGTCGAGCAGGTAGAGGCCGAGCGCGGTGCCGGCGATGGCCACGGTGGCGCTCCCCATCACCAGGACCACCGGCCGCACCCGCCGGAGCGCGAGCGCGAGCACCAGCACCACCGCGCCGAACGCGATCGCGCCCCGGCGGAGCAGGTCGTTGAGCTCCTTCCGGAGCTCGACCGACTCGTCGGTCGCCACCACGATGTCCACCCGGGCCGGCAGCGTCGGCTCGAGCTCGTCGAGCAGGGCGCGCACCCGGCCGGCGGTCTTGATGGCGTCGGCCCCGGGGAGGCGCGCGATGGTGAGCGAGACCGCCGGCACCCCGTTGATCCGGTAGAAGAAGCCGCGGGTGTCCTCCTCCTGCCGGATCGCGGCAAGGTCGGCGAGCGCGAAGACCCGCCCCGAGGGCCCGCGCACCGGGAGCCGGCCGAGGTCCTCGAGCGCGCCCGGCTGGTCGCGGAGCACCACCTGCCGCACGGTCCCGTCCCGGGTGAGCTCGCCAAGCGAGCGCAC
>DATIBS010000108.1:0-6524 GCA_035457305.1 Gemmatimonadales bacterium | reverse complement strand
CGCCGCGCCATGCAGTCCGCCGGGCTGCTGGGCCTCGCCACCGTGGCCGGCGTCCTGGTGACCGACCTGGCCGAGCCGCTGGCCCGCGGCGACCTCGCCGTCTCCGGCGCCGACCTCGCCGAGGCTGGCATACCTCCCGGGCCGGCGGTGGGCCGGGTCCTCGAGGCCCTGCTCGGGCTCGTCCTCGAAGATCCCGGGCTCAACCGCCGGGACGTCCTCCTCGCCCGTGCCCGGGAACTCTCGTGACGCCGCTCGTCTTCGCCGTCGCCTCCGCGGTCGCGAACCTGATCGGTGCCTGGGCCGTGGTGCGTCACCTGCGCCGGAGCCTCACCCTCATCGAGGGATGCGTCGCCTTCGGCGCCGGCTTCATGCTGGCGGTGGCGGTGGTGGGCGTGATCCCCGAGGTCTACCACGAGCTCGACGCCCTCGGACCGGTACTGGTGCTGCTCGGCTACCTGCTCGTCCACCTGGCCCAGCACGTCTTCACCCCGCACTTCCACTTCGGGGAGGAGACGCACCGGGTATCGGCCTCGGCGGGTGTCTCGGCCCTCCTCGGACTCGGACTGCACACGTTCTTCGACGGCGTGGCCATCGCGTCCGGATTCCACGTCTCGGCCACGCTGGGGCTCCTGCTCTTCGCGGGGGTGTTCCTGCACAAGCTGCCGGAAGGAGTGGCGGTGGCCAGCGTGATGCTGGCATCGGGCCAGTCGGCCCGCCGCGCCATGCAGTCCGCCGGGCTGCTGGGCCTCGCCACCGTGGCCGGCGTCCTGGTGACCGACCTGGCCGAGCCGCTGGCCCGCTACGGCCTCGCGGTGGCGGGGGGCGTCACGCTGTACGTGGCCGCCTCGAACCTGGTGCCCGAATTCCAGGGCAAGCGGCGGCTCTCGCTCCCGCTGGCGTTCTTTGCGGGGGCGGGGGCCTTCTTCGTGGCACTCCACCTCCTCGAGGGGCTCGGGGCATGAGTGCGCCGTCACTCTTCGGCCTGGAGGAGCCGCTGGCGGCGCGCATGCGCCCGCGGACCCTGGACGAGATGGTGGGGCAGGGGCACCTCCTCGCCCCGGGGCACACCCTGGGCGACGCGATCCGCCGGGGCGACGTCGGGAGCATCATCCTGTGGGGCCCCCCGGGGAGCGGCAAGACCACCCTCGCGCGCCTGATCGCACGGCACACCGACCGCGAGTTCGTCGCCTTCAGCGCCGTCACCGAGGGCGTGCCGCGGGTCCGGGAGATCCTCCGGGAGGCGGAAGCACGCCGGACCCTCGGCCGCGGCACGATCCTCTTCTGCGACGAGATCCACCGCTTCAACCGCGCCCAGCAGGACGCCTTCCTCCCGGCGGTGGAGAGCGGGATCGTGACACTGATCGGGGCGACCACCGAGAACCCGAGCTTCGAGCTCAACGGCGCGCTGCTCTCCCGGACCACGGTGCACGTGCTGGAGCCGCTTGCCGCGGGGGACCTCGAGGCGCTCGTGCGCCGTGCCCTGGCAGACCGGGACCGGGGGCTGGGCGCACTCGGGGTCTCGGCCGAGGACGACGCGCTGGCCCTGATCGCCGCGGAGGCGGATGGCGATGCCCGCCGGGCGCTCACCGCGCTCGAGTCGGCGGCGCGCACCGCGGGTGCCGGCGGCCGGATCACGCGCGCGGTCGCGGCCGATGCCCTGGCCCGACGGCTCCCGCGCTACGACAAGACCGGCGAGGAGCACTACAACCTCATCTCCGCGCTGCACAAGGCGGTGCGCGGGAGCGATCCGGACGCCGCGCTCTACTGGCTGGCGCGCATGCTCGAAGGCGGCGAGCACGCGCTGTACCTGGCGCGGCGGCTCGTCCGGATGGCGGTGGAGGACATCGGGCTGGCCGACCCGCAGGCGCTCGCGGTGGCCATCGCCGCCCGGGACGCCTACGACTTCCTCGGCTCTCCCGAGGGCGACCTGGCCCTCGCCGAGGCGGCGGTCTACCTCGCCACCGCCCCGAAGTCGAACCGGCTGTACACCGCCTACGGCGCCGCGCTGGACGCCGCCCGGGCCACGCCGGCCGAACCGGTGCCGCACCACATCCGGAACGCCCCGACCGGCCTGATGAAGGAGCTGGGGTACGGCGCGGGCTACCGCTACGCGCACGACTCGCCGGACGCCTATCTTGCGCAGGAGTACCTGCCGGAGGCGCTGCGCGGGCGGACCTTCTACGCCCCGGGCTCGTTCGGTTTCGAGAAGACGATTGCGGAGCGACTCCGGTGGTGGGCGGAGCGGCGCGCCGCCGACCTCGGCAAGGAGGCGTGATGCGGATGGCCGGGATGGCCGCAGCCGTGGCGGGCGCGGCGCTGGGCGGGTGCCTGCCGTTCGGCGCCGCCCCCGTCATCGAGGAACCGACCGCCTCGCTCGAGCGCGTGGTGGTCCGGCAGGCGGGCGTCACCGGTGCCACGCTCGACCTGGTGCTGCGGGTCCACAACCCGAACGGGTTCGACCTCCGGGGGGGCTGGATCCGATTCGACCTGACGCTGGCCGACCAGCCCATCGGGTCGGTCGACGCGACGCAGCCGTTCCGGCTGCCGGCGCGGGCCAGCACCGACCTCGTCCTGCCCCTCCAGGTGAGCTGGGCCGACCTCGCCCCCGCCGCCCGGACCCTGCTCCAGGGCCGGCGCGCGGACTACCGGGTCACCGGGCGGATCGGCGTCGAGGCCGGCGGGACGAAGCTCGCGGTGCCCTTCGCGCGCGGCGGCACCGTGCCCATCCTCGGTCAGGGTTCCTGAGCGTGCGCCAGCTGATCGATGTCCTGCCGCCGGTGGAGCGCGCCGTCCTGGTGGCGGCCCCCCGCAAGGGCTCCGCGGACGGCCGCGCGGTCCAGGAGCACCTCGACGAGCTGGCGCGCCTGGTCGACACCGCCGGTGCGGAGGTGGCGGGACGACTCACCCAGCAGGTGGCGGCGCCCAACCCGGCCACGCTGCTGGGCGAGGGCAAGGTGGAGGAGCTCCGCGGACTGATGCAGGAGGCGGGCGCCACGCTGGTGATCTTCGACGAGGAGCTCACCCCGGTGCAGGGCGCCAACCTCGAGCGGGAGCTCAAGGCGCGGGTTATGGACCGGCCCGAGGTGATCCTCGACATCTTCTCCACCCGCGCGCGATCGCACGAGGCCAAGCTGCAGGTGGAGCTCGCCCAGCTCGAGTACCTCCTGCCCCGGCTCACGCGGATGTGGACCCACCTCTCGCGCATCCGGGGCGGCATCGGGCTCCGGGGCCCGGGCGAGACGCAGCTCGAGACCGACCGGCGGAGCATCCGGCACAAGATCCAGCAGCTCAAGTCGAAGCTCCGCGGCGTGGCCCGGCACCGGGCCAACCTGCGGAAGGGCCGGGCGCCGCTGCTCACCGTGGCGCTGGTGGGCTACACCAATACCGGCAAGTCGAGCATCCTGCGCGGGCTCTCCGGCCAGCACGACATCGTGGTGGAGGACCGGCTCTTCGCCACGCTCGACACGCTCACCCGGGAAGTGGACCTGGGCGAGGGCTACCGGGCCCGGGTCATCGACACCGTGGGGTTCATCCGCAAGCTGCCCCACCACCTGGTGGCGAGCTTCCGGGCCACGCTGGAGGAGGCGCGGGAGGCGGACGTGCTCCTCCACGTGGTGGACGCGAGCCATCCCGACTGGGAGGAGCACTGGGAGGTGGTGGAGGGCGTGCTCGCCGAGCTGGAACTCGACGACAAGCCGGTGCTGCCGGTGTTCAACAAGATGGACGCGGTGGCGGATCCCCTCGGCTTCGCCCGCCGGGCGCGCGAGCTGCATCCCGACGCGATCTTCGTGACCACCGTCCGCACCGACGGCCTCGAGCCGCTCAAGGGCGCGCTGCGGGAGCGGGAGCAGGCGGTGCGCCCGACGGTGCGGATCCGGGTCCCCCACGCGCAGGGCCGCCTGCTCGCGGCGATCTACCAGGCGGGCGAGGTGGTGCGGCGCACCTCCAGCGACGACGGGGTGGAGCTGGCGGTGCGGCTCGCCGCGGACCAGGTGGCGCGCTTCCGCGCCGCGGGGCTCGAGGTGCGCGCCGCCCGCTGATCAGCCCGCGCCGCGGCTCGCCGCGGAGCGGACCTCGTCCCAGAAGGCGGCCGTCCGGCGTGCCACGGCGTCATCGGTGCACTCGGCCAGGATGCGGCGCCGGCCCGCGGCCGCCAGCTCCGCCCGCCGCCCGGGCTCATCGACCAGCCCCTGGACCGCCGCCGCGAGCGCCTCGGCGTCCTCCTCCGGCACGACGATCCCGGCGCCCTCCACCAGCTCCGGCACGATGCCCGAGTCGGTGCCCACCACGGCCACCCCGCGCGCCATCGCCTCGAGTACCACCGCCCCGGTTGTCTCCACCCATTCGCTCGTGGACCGGGGCGGCACCACGACGCAGTCGAAGCCGGCCCACCTCGGCGCCAGCGCCTCCGGGCGGATGGCGCCGAGCCACGTCACGCGCGCCGCGATCCCGAGCCGCTCGGCGAGCGCCTCGAGGTCGGCCTGCGCGGGGCCGCTGCCGGCCACGACCACGCGCCAGGGCCCGAGCAGCCGCACGCAGGCGCGGAAGAGCAGGTCGAGCCCGCGCTCCGGCACCAGCCGGCCCACGAATCCGATCACGAAGTCGTCGTGGGGATCCCGGGCGACGTCCAGCGGGGCCGTCACCCCGAACTGCGGCAGGACGAGCCCCGGGACGCCGGCGGCATGGCGTCCGGCCAGGCCGAGCGCGAGCTTCGAGGCGCCGGCGAGCCCGGCGGCGCGCCGGAGTGTGCGGCGCCGACGGAAGCGCTCCGCGAGGGGCCGGGGCGCCTCGACGCTCTCCCGCACGTAGAGCACGGCCGGAATCCGGAGGGCGTGCGCAGCCGCCGCCGCGACCGCGGCGGCGGGTGTGCCCGGCTCCTCCTCGACCTGGACCAGGTCGGGGCGGAAGTCGGTGAGGAGCCGGCGGAGCGCGCGCCGGCTCCAGCGGACCTCGGCCGGATCGCCCGGCTCGCCGCTCACGGGCACCGGCACCACGCGGACGCGGCCATCGTCGCTGTGCGGCACCCGCGCGGGGGGGCCGCCGTCGGGGCCTGGCCACTCGTCGGGCACCGCGAGCGTGACCGCGTGGCCCAGCCGGGCCAGGGCCTGCGCCTTGCCGCGACGCGCGGGGTCGGCGAAAGCGTGGGAGAGGAGGAGGACGCGCACGGCCTGCCCGGGATGGAGGGAACCGGCGGAAAAGATCATCAACACCGCGCGAACTTCCAAGTGGGCTTATACTTCCCCGGACTCCAGGGGGCGCGATGAAGATCCTGCACCTCGCGAAGTACTACTGGCCCCGCTCCGGCGGGATGGAGCGCGTGGTCCAGGACCTGGCCGAGGGCGCGGCCGAACTGGGCCACGACGTGCATGTGGTGGCGGTCGAGAAGCTCCTCGGGCAGCGGGGCGGCCAGCGGCGCGGCGCCACGATGCGCCGGGTGCTGTCGGTGGGCGCCCTGGGCCAGCAGGAGCTCGCGCCGGGGTACCTCGCGGCCGCCTGGCGCGGCGCCGACATCGTGCACCTGCACCATCCCCATCCCCTCGCCGACGTGGCGACGATGTTCCGGCTCCGCCGGACCCGGCTCGTCATCACCCACCACGGCGACGCCGGCCACTCCCTCGACCGGTTCTGGGCGCGGCGCTCCCTCCACCGGGCCGCCCGGATCGTCGTCCCCAGCAAGGCGCACATCGCCCTCTCCGGGGAGCTGCGCGGCTTCGAGGAGAAGACCGAGGTCATCCCCTTCGGGATCGACGAGCGGCGCTGGGCCGAGGTACCGCCGCCCTCCGACCGGGGTCCGGCCCGCGCGCTCTTCCTGGGCCGCCTGCTCCGGTGGAAGGGCGTGGACGTGCTGCTCCGGGCGCTGGCGCTGGCGCCCGATCTGCGGCTCGACATCGTTGGCGACGGTCCCGATGGCCCGCGGCTCCGGACGGTGGCGCAGGCGGTGGCGGTGAGTGATCGGGTCCGCTGGTACGGGAGCCCGGCCGACGAGGACCTCCCCCGCCGCATGGCCGAGGCGCATTTCCTCGTCCTTCCGTCGGTGACCATCGAGGAGATGTTCGGGCTCGTGCTGCTGGAGGCGATGGCGAGCGGGCGGCCGATCATCTCCACCGAGCTGCCGAGCGGGGTGCGCGAGGTGAACGCGCCGGGCGTGACCGGGCTCGAAGTGCCGCCGCGCGACCCGGCGGCGCTCGCCGCGGCGATGACGGAGCTCGCGGCGGACCCCGCCCGCCGGCGTGCGATGGGCGAGGCGGGCCGCGCCCGGGTGCTCGAGCGGTTCACCCGGCGGATGATGGTGGAGCGGTACCTGGAGGTGTACGAGGCCGCCCTCGGCCGGCGGACGTAGGCCGGGCCGGGGGCGGCAGCACGCGGGCCCTTAGCTCAGCTGGTCAGAGCAGCGGACTCATAATCCGACAGGCGCAGGTTCAAATCCTGCAGGGCCCATTCCCGCCGCTGCCCGCGCCGCGGCGCGGACAGTCGCCGCCGCCCGCATGCGGGCACTCCGCGCGGCTCCCGCGCGGCGCGGTCGA
>DATIBS010000107.1:0-2509 GCA_035457305.1 Gemmatimonadales bacterium | reverse complement strand
GAGCTGGTGGCGCTCCTCGCCCTCCTCGCCTACGACATCGACTTCCCCGGGGAGGACGACGGCGCGGTGGACCCCGCAGTGCCGCGCGCCCGGCTCGCCGCCGTCCGCGAGCGGGTTTCCCGGCTCCTCGCCACCGCGCCCGCGGGCACCCGGCTCCGCGAGGGGGCGCTGGTGGTGCTGGCCGGCCCGCCCAATGCCGGCAAGTCCTCGCTCTTCAACGCGCTCCTCGGCCGCGACCGCGCCATCGTCACCGAGATTCCCGGCACCACCCGCGACGCCATCGAGGCCCACGCCGCGCTCGACGGCTGGCCGGTGCGGCTGGTGGACACCGCCGGCGTGCGCGACGCGGACGACCGGATCGAGCGGCTCGGCGTCGAGGTGAGCCGCCGGTGGCTCGACGCGGCGGACCTGGTTCTCTGGTGCGAGGAGGGGGACCCTCGCCCCGATGGCTCCATTCCCCCAGGGCGCGTGCTTGCGGTCTCCACCAAGCTCGACCTTCGAAACCCCGCGTCCCTCTGCGCCTCTGCGGTGAATCTGTCCGCCGTCACCGGGGAAGGACTCGACGCGCTCCGGGAAGCCGTGGTGACCCGGCTCTACGGCGACGGCGCCATCCCCGCCGACCTCGACGGCCTGCTGGTGAACGAACGGCACCGCGGGGCGCTGGCGAGGGCCGCGGACGGACTCGCCCGGGCGGCGCCGCACCTCGAGCCGGGCGGCGACACTGTGCTCGCCGCGCACGAGGTGCAGGAAGCGGTGGCCGCGCTCGACGCCCTCGTCGGCGCGGTGGATGTGGAGGAGGTGCTCGGGACGGTGTTTGCGGGGTTCTGCGTGGGGAAGTAGGTCGAAGGTCGAAGGTCGAAGGTCGAAGGAGGCTCACGCCCCCCCTTCGACCTTTGGCCTTCGACCTTCGACCTCCTTGTGACTCCCATCGCACCACGGCTTGTCCTTCGAGTGCCCGCAGCCGCAGAGCTTCACCACCCCCGGCACCTTGGAGGGCGGCGGGGTGAGCTCGTTGCCGTCCGCGTCGGTGAACCGCGCCGGGCCGTGGACGTGGATGGAGCCGCTGGGCTTGAAGAGGATGGTGACGGGGTCGGGCATGCTGGAAGATAGCCCGGGGTGCTGCTGCCTAGGCGGTCGCGATCCCCCGCGCCGCCCGGTCGGCCTCGAGGAACGCCGCTGCGGGCGCCCGGAGCGCCGCCGCGATCCCCCGCTCGGCCACCAGCGCCTCCGCCAGGCGGTAGCCGAGGTAGTAGCCCGCCCGCTCCGGCAGCACGCGGCCCTGCACCAGCCGCGCCGCCGGGCTCATTCCTCCCGACAGGTAGCGGAGCCGGAGCCCCAGGCCGCGGCGGTCGTAGTCGTGCTCCGCGGCCCGCCGCAGGAACGCCTCGAGCTGCCGGAGCCGGTGGTACTGGCGCTTGGGGTACCCGAAGTAGTCCGCCGCGTCGAACCCCGGCACCACCGCCTCCGCCGCGTGCACCGCCAGCCCCTCGTTGATGAGGAGCTCGAGGAGCGACGCCCGGCTCCCGGTCTGCCAGTAGTCGTAGTACCCCCCCGACTCCGCCACCAGGCGCTTGAGCTCGCTCTCGCTGTCGGGGCTGGTGTAGCGGACCGTGTGGGCGATCTCGTGCGCCACCCAGAGCGGGATCTGGTCGGCCGGGAGCCCCATTCCCCAGGTGTCGGGATTGGCGCGCCCGGTGAAGTGCTCCAGGCAGATGAACGCCACGCCGCGGCCCTGCACCACCAGCTCGCCCGCGTTCGCCGCGCCCACCCCGACCATCAGCCAGGTGTCGGTCGGCCGGTCCACCTTGAGGATGGCGGTGGACTTGGCCACCGCGTCCTCGACCAGCGCCGCCACGTCGGTCCGCTCGAGCAGCGCCAGGAGATCGGCCCGGTCGGCGTCCAGCGTGCGGCGGATGACCGGCTCGGCGTGCCCGCTCTCGGGGTCGAGCACGTAGTTCCGCCAGTAGGCGGTGAGGACGAGGCGATGACTGTCGAAGTAGTGGCGCCAGGCGGCGCGACGATCCTCGGCGGCGATGACGTCGAGGAAGGCGGGCAGGAGGTTGACGAGCACGCGCCACTATAAGGGCGCACGTGCCCACCGGTCAAGCGAATGAAATCAATGCAGCGAGTCGCGCCGCTTCTTCTCGCTCGCCTCCGCGAGGAAGCGCTTCTCCTCGGGCGTGAGCGAGTGGATGCCCTGCGCGCTGATCTTGTCGAGCACGCGGTCGATCTCCGCGGTGGCCGGGTCGGCCTCGCGCTCGGCGCGGGGCGCGCGGGGACGCGGCGGCGGCGGTTCCTTCGCCCGATGCGCGCGCCGGAGCGCCATGGCCGACTCGACCGGGCGGGCCGGCGCCGGCAGCTCCACCGCGTGCGGCAGGCCCTGGAGCCGGAAGTACCCGTAGGCCACCAGCGCCCCGCCCAGGTGGGCGAGGTGGGCCACCCCGTCCCGGCCCGGCGCCAGGGCCATCACCACGTCGAACGCCACCAGGGCGAGCACGAGCGTCCGCGC
>DATIBS010000106.1:0-2356 GCA_035457305.1 Gemmatimonadales bacterium | reverse complement strand
GCTCTCCCCCGAGGAGAAGCTCCTCACGGCCATCTTCGGCGAGAAGGCCAAGGACGTGAAGGACTCCTCGCTCAAGGTGCCGCCCGGGATGAAGGGCGTGGTCATCGACGTGAAGATCTTCAGCCGCGTCGAGGACCAGGTGGTCGAGAAGGACCGGGGCGAGCGCATCGGCGAGGTGCGCCGGGTCGAGACCGAGGAGAAGGCCCGCATCACCAGCGTCATGGTCGAGGAGCTCCGCGACCTGCTGGCGAACCAGGAGGTCGCCCTGATGCTCAAGGCCGGCACGGTGGAGGAGTTCCTCCCCGCCGGCAGCAAGCTGACCCGCGGCCAGCTCGACGGGATGGACTTCGGCGAGGTGGACCTCAAGACCCTGCGCGTGGCCAGCAAGTCGGCCAACGAGCGCATGCGCGCCGTCATCGACGCGGCCGCGCGGGAGCGCGCCCGGGTGGAGGAGAAGGCCGAGGACCAGATCGACAAGATCCTCCAGCCGGACGAGCTGCCCCCCGGCGTCATCCAGCTGGTCAAGGTGTACATCGCCGAGAAGCGGAAGGTCGCCGTCGGCGACAAGATGGCCGGCCGCCACGGCAACAAGGGCATCGTCGCCCGGATCGTCCCCGAGGAGGACATGCCGTTCCTCCCGGACGGCACTCCGGTGGACATCTGCCTCAACCCGCTCGGCGTGCCGAGCCGGATGAACGTGGGGCAGATCCTCGAGACCCACCTCGGGTGGTGTGCCCGCATCCTCGGCTTCGAGGCCAAGACGCCGGTCTTCCGCGGCGCCGACGAGGCCGAGATCGGGCTCCTGCTCCGGCTGGTGGGGCTCGAGTGGGCGGCGCAGTCGCTCCGCCTCCCCGGCGCTCCCGGGCTCGACGCCGCGGCGGTGCCGGCGCTCATCACCGACCTCCACGCCACCGCGCCGCGGGGCGACGCGACGCCGATGCACGAGGCGCAGGTGGACCTGCTGGCGGCGCGGGGGGCCTCGGCGGCCTCGAAGGCGCTGCACCAGCGGCTCCGCGGGTTCCTCGCCGCCGCCGCCGAGACCCTGGCGGCGCGCGCGGCCGAGCAGCAGCGGCTGGCGGCGACCGCCAACGCCGCGCTCGCCGAGGCGGTGGAGGGGCCGGCGCGGAAGGCGGCCCAGAAGGCGGTGAAGGAGCTGGAGAAGGCCGCCGGCCGGAGCCCGGCGGAGCACCTCGAGGCGGCGGGCCTGCCCGCCCTCGCGCGGGTGCTCGGGGCCAAGGATGCCCCGCTCGACCCGGCGGCGGAGGAGCTGCTCCGGGCGGCGGGCCTCACGCCGGCGGGCAAGGCCCGGCTCCGCGACGGCCGGACGGGACGGGAGTTCGCCAGCGACGTGACGGTCGGCTCGATCTACATGCTCAAGCTGAGCCACCTGGTGGACGACAAGATCCACGCCCGCTCGATCGGCCCGTACTCGCTGGTCACCCAGCAGCCGCTCGCGGGCAAGGCGCAGTTCGGCGGGCAGCGGTTCGGCGAGATGGAGGTGTGGGCGCTGGAGGCGTACGGCGCCGCGCACGTGCTGCAGGAGATGCTGACGGTCAAGTCGGACGACGTCAACGGCCGGAGCCGGGTGTACGAGGCGATCGTCAAGGGGCAGAATCTCCCCGAACCGGGCATTCCGGAGTCCTTCAACGTGCTGGTGAAGGAACTCCAGGCGCTCGGTCTCAAGGTCACCCTCGGCACGACCGCCGAGGCGGACGAGTAAGGGGCGGAACATGATCGATTTTCGCAGCGGCCGCGAGCCGAAGAGCTCGAGCTTCGACTACATCGCCATTCGCATCGCGAGCCCCGAGGAGATCCGGGGCCCGCGGGACGCCAAGGAGCGCGAGCGGATGGAGCTGCAGGGCCTCCGTTCCTGGTGGTCCTGGGGCGAGGTGACGAAGCCGGAGACCATCAACTACCGCTCCTTCAAGCCGGAGAAGGACGGCCTGTTCTGCGAGCGGATCTTCGGTCCGGTCAAGGACTGGGAGTGCCACTGCGGCAAGTACAAGCGCATCCGCTACCGCGGGGTCATCTGCGACCGCTGCGGGGTGGAGGTGACGCTGAGCAAGGTCCGCCGCGAGCGGATGGGCCACATCGAGCTCAGCGTGCCGGTGGCGCACATCTGGTTCTTCAAGACCCTGCCGTCCCCGATGGGGAACATGCTGGGGATCACGCTCCGCGAGCTGGAGCGGGTCATCTACTACTCGAGCTACATCGTGCTCGAGCCGGGCAAGCAGGAGGTCACCCGCCTCCAGCTGCTGGACGAGGAGGAGTTCCTCACCCTCCGCGCCAAGGCGCGGGAGGAGGGGGACGGCGCCTTCGAGGCCGACATCGGCGCGCCGGCGGTGCGCACCCTGCT
>DATIBS010000105.1:0-7895 GCA_035457305.1 Gemmatimonadales bacterium | reverse complement strand
ATGGTGACGCCGGGGAAGTCGCGCCGCCGGGCCGCGCCCCTCGCCAGCAGGATCCCGTTGGTCTCGAGCAGGGTGCCGGGCGCCCCGCAATCGTACCACCCGCCCACTTCCGCCGCGAGGATCCGCCGCCCCTGCTCGATCATCCACTGGAAGGCGTCGGTGAGGTAGAACTCCCCCTTGTTGGCCGGCGCCGCGAGCACGTGGTCGATCCCCTGCCAGAGCGCCGCCGTGTCCCGGATGTAGTAGAGCCCGATGTTCGCCAGCTTCGACACCGGCTCGCTCGGCTTCTCCACGATCCGGGTCATGTAGCCGCGGGCATCGGTGACCACCACGCCGAAGCGCTGGTAGTCCTCGACCTCCTTGGCCCAGATGATCCCGTCGGCGTCGGACCGGTTCACCAGCGTGAGGTCGGCCTCGAAGACGGTGTCCACGAAGATGATGAGCAGCGGCTCCCGCACGTGGGGCCGCGCCAGGTTCACCGCGCCCGCGGTGCCGTCCTGCACCTTCTGCTCGATGAACCGGCTGGGGATCGTGTAGCGGTTCCGGGCGTGGGCCTCGACCGCCTCCTTGAGGTGCCCGGTGATGAAGATGAGCTCGCTCACCTCGAGCCCGTCCAGCCGGTCCATCACCCAGTCCATCACCGGCCGGCCCGCCACCTTGAGGAGGGGCTTGGGCACCAGGTGGGTGTGCGGCCGGAGCCGGGTGCCCTTCCCCGCGAGCGGGATGATCACCTGCATCTCAGGAGATCCTCCCGTAGCGGTCCTCGAGCCGCACCAGGTCGTCGAGCTCGGGCGTCGAGGCCTCGAGCACGTCCGAGTCCTCGACCGCCTCGATCTGGTGCACCAGCCCCGCCGGGATGTGCACCGACTCCCCGGCGCGGAACGGCCGCTCGCGGAGCGCGTCGCCCTCCTTGGTCCGGAGCACGAGCGCGCCCCGGAGCACGTGCATGGTCTCGTCCTTCCGGTGGTGGTACTGGAGGCTCAGCACGTGGCCGGCCCGCACGTGCAGCACCTTCCCGACGTAGCGGTCGGTCCGGGCCCACACCAGCTCGTGGCCCCAGGGCTTCTCCACCTTGTAGGGAACGTCGGGCATCAGCTCTCCGCGGGGGTGAGGACGAACGACGACGGCGTGGTCGGGCAGGCGCGGACGCAGCATCCGCACCCGATGCAGCCCTCGATCCGGATCACCGGGTGGCCGGCATCGTCCAGCACCAGCGCGGCCTCGCCGACCGGGCAGACCTCCACACAGCGGCCGCAGGGGCGCCCGGCGAAGGTGATGCAGCGCTCCGGCAGCAGCTCGAGCCGGCCGAGCCGGTAGCCGTCCCATCCGTCCGGCGGCACGGTGAGCGCGTCGGTCGGGCAGGCCCTGGCGCACGGCATGTCGGGACAGCCGATGCACGGCTCGGTGCGGACGTCGAGGTAGGGCGTGCCGGCGGCGAGCCCCCCGCTCGGCGCCTCGAGGAGGATCGCCTTCGGCGGGCACGCCTCCGCGCAGTCCCCGCATCGGGTGCAGGCGGCAAGGAACCCGACTTCGGGCAGCGCCCCCGGCGGCCGCAGGTAGCGGCGCTGCACGACGCGATCCTCGGTCCCGGCCAGCAGCCGCTTTCCCAGGTCGCCGAAGGCGGCGCGGAAGAACTCGCGACGGGACTCGGCGTCGGGCATGGGGCAATCTAACGCGCCAGGGCCGCGGCCACGGCCTTCGGGTTCCGGGCCGCCACGCGGAGGAGGGCGCGGGCCGGCCCCTCGGGTTGCCGCCGGCCCTGCTCCCAGTTCCGCAGGGTGGCCGGGCTCACGCCGATCATCGTCGCGAACTCGAGCTGGGTCTGGCCCAGCGCCTCCCGGATCGCCTTCACGTCCTCCGGCAGGATCTCGGTGACCCGGCGCGGGGCCAGCTCCCCCCGCCGGATCTTGCCCGCCTGCCGGACACTCGCGACGAGCTGGGCGAAGTCGTGCTTCTTCATCCGAACTCCTCCTTGACCAGCCGGCGCAGGGCGCGGGTCTGCCCGGGAGTCAGGTCGTCCCGCATCCCCTTGGCGTAGGCGAAGAGCAGGAAGAAGGCCGCGTCGCGGGGGTGCCAGTAGTAGATGACCCGCACGCCGCCCCGCTTCCCGCGACCGGGCGCGCGCCACCTCAGCTTTCTCAGGCCACCGCTTCCCGGGATGAGCACCCCCAGCTCCGGGCGGAGCAGCAGTGCCACCTGGAGGCTGCGGTACTCCTCGTCGCCCAGGAGCCCCTGGATGGATCGGGTGAAGATCGGCGTCTCGAGGAAGCGCATCGGCAATATACGCCATTGGCGTAGGCGGGGCAATCACGAGGGCCTCCGGTCGCCGCTCTTGACCGGCCACCGTCGGCCCATCGTCCAGCGCGGATCCCGGTACGCCCACCCGGACCCTCGCCGCCCGGACCCGTCCACCGCAGCCCGCGCCTCGGTTCCCCTCTCCCCTCTCCCCTCTCTCCGCCTTGCCCCCCCTCCCGGCCCGCCGTAGACTGCCCCGGCCCCGGAGAATGCCCTGATGAACCGCTCGCGACGCCCATCCCCCCGGCGCCTGCCGCTCCTCGCCCTCCTGGCGGGACTGGCCACGGCCCTGGGCCCCGCCGTGGCCGCCGCGCAGAAGACCGACGTGGTCGTCCTCCGGAACGGCGACAAGCTCACCGGCGAGATCAAGGGCCTCTCCCGCGGGCTCCTCGACTACTCCACCGACGACGTCGGGCGGCTCAAGGTCGAGTGGATCAAGCTCCTCCGGATCACCAGCCGGATGTACTACGAGGTCGAGGTCCGCCACGGGCGGAAGTACTTCGGGCGCCTCGACCCGCCGGCGGAAGACGGGAAGCTGGTCGTGGCGCTCGAACCCCTCGCCGACACCCTTGCGATCGCCGAGGTGGTGGCCATCACGCCGATCGGCGCCCGGTTCGTGAGCCGCCTCAAGGCCTACCTCGACATCGGCTTCACCCTCGCCAAGGCGCAGTGGGCCACCACGCTCAACGGCGCGGGGGAGGTGCGGTACCGCGGGCCCACGGTCGGCGCGGGCTTCAGCTTCTCCTCCTACGTGCAGTCGCAGGAGGACGTGGAGACCACCGCGCGGCACTCCATCCAGCTCGACGTCGGCCGCTACCTCGGCAGCCGTGACGTCCTCGCCGCCATCCTCCTCGTGGAGCGGAACGACGAGCTCGACCTCGAGCTCCGGCTCACCGGCGGCGGCGCCTTCGGCCGCACCCTGGTCCGCACCAACGCGACCGAGGTGAGCGCCTTCGCGGGGGCGGTCGTCTCCCAGGAGCGGACCACCCTCACCGATCCCGCGGGGCCGAGCGACACCACGACCACCTCGGTCGAGGGCTACCTGCGGTTCTCCTGGTCGGCGTTCCGGTACGACCAGCCCAAGCTCGACCTCTCGACCATCATCGAGGCCTTCCCCAGCTTCGCCGAGGGCGGGGGGCTCCGGCTCAACCTCGGCGTCCGGCTCAAGTACGAGCTCTTCACCGACTTCAACGTGGGCCTGAGCTTCCAGGACGCCTACGACGGCAATCCCGCCGGCGACGCGCCGGGCCGGAACGACTTCGTCACCGCCTTCACCGTCGGCTGGTCCTACCGGCGGTAGGGCGCGCGCCCCGCCCCGAGGCGGTTCCCGCTCCCCGCTCCCCGTTCCCCGCTCCCCCCTTGACACCTCCCCACCCGCCTTATATATAACCATCAGGTTACCTAACCGGCTGGTTTACAGCATGCCCGACACCCTGAGCGTCACCTTCGCCGCCCTGGCCGACCCCACCCGCCGGGCCATTCTCGCGCGGCTCGCCGACGGGGAGGCCTCGGTGAAGGAACTCGCGGCCCCGTTCTCCATGAGCGGCCCGGCCATCTCCAAGCACCTCAAGGTGCTGGAGCGGGCTGGCCTGGTCTCCCGCGGGCGGGACGCGCAGTGGCGTCCCCGCCGGCTCGAGGCCGCGCCCCTCCGGGAGGTCGCCGAATGGGCGGAGACCTACCGCCGCTTCTGGGACGCGAGCTTCGCGAAGCTCGACGCCTACCTCGACCACCTCAAGCAGAAGGAGCAGGACGATGGCCACCGCGCTTGAACCCGGCGTCACCCGACTGGGCACGCCGAGCGACCGGGAGGTGAGGATCACGCGCGCGTTCGACGCGCCGCGCCGTCTGGTCTGGGCCGCCTGGACCAGCCCCGAGCACCAGCGGGAGTGGTTGACCGGCCCGCCGGGCTGGACCCTGCCGGTGGTCGAGGACGACTTCCGCCCCGGCGGGAAGTGGCGCCGGGTCTGGCGGAAGGAGGACGGCGAGGAGATGGAGATGACCGGCGTGAACCGGGTGGTGAACCCGCCCGAGAAGCTGGTCTCCACCGAGCGCTGGGGTCCCGAGTGGCCCGAGACGGTGAACACGCTCGAGTTCATCGAGGAGAACGGGCGGACCGTGGTGACGCTCACGATCCTCTACCCGTCGAAGGAGGCGCGCGACGCCGCGCTCCAGACCGGGATGAAGGAGGGCATGGACATCGGCTTCGTGCGGCTGGAGGAGTACCTGCGGAAGCTGGCCTGAGGAACACGGGGAACGGGGAGCGGGGAGCGGGGAGCGGGTCCCGCCCCGTTTCCCCCGCCCAGCAATCACTGCATGGACTGGAGGACGAGGATGGCGACGATCAACCCGGCGCGCGTGATGACCTTCTCCACGCCGTCCGACCGCGAAGTGGCCTTCACCCGCACCTTCGACGCCCCGCGCGCGCTGGTCTGGGACGCCTGGACGAAGCCCGAGCACCTGCAGCAGTGGCTGCTCGGGCCCGAGGGCTGGACGATGCCGATCTGCGAGATGGACCTCCGCCCCGGCGGCGCCTGGCGCTACGGCTGGCACAGCCCCGAGGGCCAGGGGGACGACTTCGAGATGTCGGGGGTGGTGAAGGAAGTGGTGCCGCCGGCGCGGCTGGTCACCACCGAGCGGTGGGGCCCGGACTGGCCGGAGGCGATCAACACCCTGGTGCTCGTCGAGGAGGACGGGCGTACCACGATCACGCTCACCAGCCTCTACCCGTCGAAGGAGGCCCGCGACCAGGCGGTGGCGACCGGGATGGCGAAGGGCGTGGAGATCAGCTTCGAGCGGCTGGACGGGGTGCTGCGGACGCTGGCTTGAACCCCGGACTTCGCCGGCTGGGGGACGGGGAACAGGGAACGGGGAACAGGGAACGGGCCACCCCTGCACCGCTCCCTGTTCCCCGTTCCCTGTTCCCCGCCTACCGCGCCAGCAACTGCCGCCTGAGCGCCACCAGCCGGCGGCGGAGCGACCCGTCGTACACCCGGGTGCCCACCCGGACCACGGCGCCGCCCAGGACCTCGGGGTCGGCCGAGAAGGTGGAGAGCACCTCCTTGCCGAGCGCCTGCTCCAGCGCGGCGGTCACCTGCTTCCGGGTCTTGGGGTCGGCCTCGCGCGCCAGCACCACGTGGGCCCGGACCCGGTTGAGCTTCTCGTCCACCAGCGCCAGGTAGGCCGCGGCGATGGGGTCGAGCACGTCCTGGCGGCCGCGCTTGACGATGGCCGCCATGAATCGCGCGAACTCGGCCGGCGCGCCCGTGAGCGCCGCCGTGAGGAGCCGCACCTTGGCCGCCTTGGTCACCCGGGGCGACATCAGCACCGCCTGCGCCCGCGGGGAGGCCGCCACTGCGCCGGCCACCGCGTTGAGCCACTCGGCGTAGGCCACCGTGCCGCCGGTCTGCTCGCCCAGCGCGAAGAGCGTCTCGGCGTAGTTGCGGGCGACCGCCTCCCTGCTCACTTGCCCGGCTCCATCGAGGCGATGAACTCCTCCACCAGCTCGCGGTCGGACGCGGCGTCGTAGCGCTTGCCGATGAGCTTGGCGGCGGCGGCGAGCGAGAGGTCCACCGCCTCGCGG
Organism: Gemmatimonadales bacterium; assembly: GCA_035457305.1. Taxonomy (GTDB): domain Bacteria; phylum Gemmatimonadota; class Gemmatimonadetes; order Gemmatimonadales; family GWC2-71-9; genus JAICEH01. Next base: position 2,020 of record DATIBS010000105.1, on the reverse strand, counting down.
CGGAGTTCCAGCACCGCGCGGTCGCGCTCGCCGGCGATCTCCCGCTTGGCGCGCTGGAGCAGCTGATCCTGCTCCTCCTTGGTCTTCTCCACCAGCACCGCGCGTTCCCGCTCCGCCACCGCCCGCGCCTCGGCGATCATCTCCTGGGCGCGGGTGCGCGACTCGGCGAGGAGCCTGGTCTGCTCCTCGAGCGCGGCCCGGGCGTCGGCGTGGAGCCGCTGGGCCTCGTCCAGCTGCCGCCGGATGGACTGCTCGCGCTCCTCGGTGGTCTTGAGGATCGCGGGCCACGCGAACTTCTTCAGCAGGAAGAAGAGCGCGATGAACACCACCCACGTCCAGATGAAGAGCCCGGACTCGACCTCGAACGGCGAGGCCGGGCCCATCCCCTCCTCGGCCGCGAGCAGCGCGAACAGGACCATCGTCATCGTTCCCGCCTTACGCGATGAGCTTGAACAGCAGGGCGAACACCAGCGCGATGATCGTGGCGCCCTCGAGGAGCACCGCGATCAGCAGGGCGGCGCCGCGGATCTCGCCGGCCGCCTCGGGCTGGCGCGCGATCGCCTCGGCGGCCTGGCCGCCGATCCGGCCCAGGCCGAGCCCGGCGCCGATGATGGCGAGGCCGATGGCCAGGCCCGCGCCCAGGAGTGCGTAGGTGTTCTTGGCCGCGGCCACCATCTCGGTGCCCGTCATGGCCTCCTGCAGGAGCGCGAAGAGCTGCATTGTCGTCCGTCCCGTCGTGGGTGGAAGGGCTGTCGTTGGTGCGCCTGCCGGCCCCTCGGCCGCCCCTTCCGTGCGGCCGCCGTCCGGTCGCCCGCCCCTGCCCCGGAGGGCGGCGGGCTTCGCCGGTGGTTCCACCGGCTACGTTGCGGAGCGCCGTCGGCGCGAGGGGCTCCGCGTTGTTCGCTGATCGCTATTCGCTTTTCGCTGTTCGCTGTTCGTCGAACAGCGAGCAGCGAAGATCGAACAGCGACCTAGTGCTCGTGCTGCATCAGCCCGATGAACACCGCGCTCAGCAGCGCGAAGACGTACGCCTGCAGGAACGCCACGATCAGCTCGAGCAGCATGATGCCCACCACGAGCGCCGCGGTGGCGAGGCCGATGCCGTAGTTCCAGCCCTGCAGGTTGCCGAACAGGAAGATGATCCCGAACAGCGACAGGATCACGAAGTGGCCCGCCGTCATGTTGCCGAAGAGACGGACGGCGAGCGCGAACGGCTTCACCAGCTTCCCCAGGATCTCGATCGGCGCCATCCCGATGCTGAGCGCCACCGCACCCGGGCCGTGCATGCCGGGGACGTGGGGAAAGATGGTGTGGAAGTATCCCTTGGGCCCGAGCTTCACCATCCCGCCGATCTCCACCACCAGGAAGGTCATGATGGCGAGGGCGCCGGTGACCGCCAGGTTGCCGGTGGGCGTCGAGCCCCACGGCACCAGCCCGAGCAGGTTGGAGTAGAGGATCAGGAAGAAGAGCGTCATCACGAACGGGGCGTACTTCGCCCCGGTCTCGTGCCCGATGTTGGCGATCGCGATGTCGTTCCGGACGAAGAGGACGAAGCCCTCCATCGCCGCGGCGAAGCCCCGGGGCGCCCGCTCGCCGGCCCGCTGGCGCTTGAGCGCGCGGCCGGCCAGCCACATCGAGAGGAACACCAGCGCGGCCGCCAGGACCAGGTAGACGACGTGCTTGGTGGGCGAGAGGTTGAGCGTGAGCGGCCCGAGGTGGATGTCGGGCCAGCGCGGCAGGTGAATGGTGCCGATCGGGTAGAGGTCGATCTGCCACGCGTCCGCGGTGTGGTGCATCACCACGGACCCGATGTCCGGCGCCCCGCCCTGTGCCTCTTCGAGCAGCATCATCGCGCGTTCCGCGTCTCCAGGACCAGCAGGGGCACGAGCACCCCGAGGAAGCCGAGCGCCGCCGGCAGCGGCGCGAACAGGTCGGGGCGGAGCCCCGCGCCCACGGCGAAGAGGGCCACGCCCCCGAGCCGCAGGAAGAATCCGAGCACCCAGCCGCCGCCGAAGATCCC
>DATIBS010000104.1:0-29075 GCA_035457305.1 Gemmatimonadales bacterium | reverse complement strand
TCCCGCACCTCGCCGATCATCCGGGCGAAGCGCTGCTCGTACTGCAGCTCGGTGATCTGCCCGCTGTTGTGCTCGGCGCAGATCTCGCGGATCTCGCGCGCCAGGCGCTCGGGCTTGATGGGGGTCAGGGCCTCGGGCTGGTCGGACATCGGAGGGAGCTCCCGGTCGATGCGAGGAACGAGCCGGGACGACGCCGCCCCGGAGCCGGGAAGATGCCCGCGGCTCCGGGGGGCGTCAACCGCGCGGGGGCCCCTAGAAACGGGAGCCGGTGAGCGTCAGGTCGGCCTTGGCGGCCACCTTCCGGTAGACGGCGTCGGTCGCCGCCGCGTCGGCCCACTTCCCCTGGGCTCGCTGCGCCTGGAGCAATCCGTAGACCGACCAGACGTTGCCGGGGAAGAGCTCCAGGTCCTTCCGGTACGCCTGCTCCGCGTCGGCCGGCCGGCCGGCCGCGAGGTAGGCCTGTCCCAGCGACTCGCGCACCGGATAGTACCAGAGCGGCGGCTCGCTGTAGAGGATCTGGTCCTCGATCTTCGTCGCCGCTTCGAAGTGGGTCACCGCCTCTGCCGGCTTGCCGCCCCGGAGAGCGATCTCGCCCTGCAGCGCGTGCTGCCCGATGTCGAGGATCCGGCGCGCGTCCACGTCGCTGGCCGGGATCTTCGCCAGCTCGGCCTGCACCACGGCCAGTTCCTTCGCGGCGTCGGCGGCGCGGCCGGTGGCCGCGAGCGCCGTGCCCCGGGCGTAGTGGTGCAGCCCGGTGGCCACCGGGAGGTCGGCGGGGGGCGCGGGCGCCTTGAACACCTCATCCCAGCGCCCGAAGGTGACCAGGGTGAGTTCGTGGAACGGGATCATCCCCTGGAGGAAGAGCGCCACCTTGGCGATCTCGGGCGACACCTTGGCCGCCAGGTCCTTGGAGGCGTGGATCGCCACCGACGACTGGCCCGACATCGTCGCCGCGAAGGCGAGGAAGTGATAGTTGTGCGGGTAGTAGCCGGCCGGATAGATGCCGTTCGGGCGCTGGTCGGCGATGTACGACTCGTCGGCGTGCACCGCATGCTCGTTGGCGGTGACCGCGTCGCCGAAGCGGCCGGTCCGGATGTAGATGTGGGCCGGCATGTGCACCAGGTGCCCGGCGCCCGGCATCAGCCCCGCCAGGCGCTCGGCACACGGCACCGCCTTCGCCGGCGCCACCGCCTCCACCGCGTGGATGTAGTAGTGGCAGGCGCCCGGATGGTTCGGGTTCACCGCCAGGACGCCCTCGATGCGCCGCACGATCTCGAGGGTCATGGGCCGAGGGCTGCCGTCCTTCTCCCAGTAGTTCCAGGGGCTCAGGTCCATCATCGCCTCCGCGGCGATCGCCTGCGCCTCCTGGTCGTCCGGGTACTTGTCCGCCACCCGCCGCATCGCCATCGCGAATGCGGTGTCGAGCTTCAGCCGGTCGGCCGCCGGGTCCTTGCCGTACCGCGCGACGATGGCATCGATGAACGCGCGCTCCTTCGCGGTGGCCCGGCCGGCGAGTCGCTTGGCCTCACGCACGGCCTTGTAGGCCTCGGCGCCGGAGGCGGCGTCCATCGGGGCGTTGATGTTGGGGCCGAGGGCGAAGGCCACGCCCCACCAGCAGATCGCGCACGACGGGTCGGCCGCGATCGCCGCCTTGAAGGACCGGATGGCCTCGGCGTGGTTGAACGCGTAGGTCAGCCGCATGCCCTGGTCGAAGTAGCGCTGGGCGAGGGGGACCTTCGTGGAGATCGGGACGACGTGCTTGCCGAGGTTGTCGTAGAGCGGCACCGTGTCGGCCGGCGCCGGGAGGTTCGCCGCCGCCAGCGCGACGGCCAGCAGGATCGAGTGCATCGCAGACTCCTTCTCGAGACGGGCCCCGGCCGGTGCCGGGGGTAGAGGACCTCGCCCCTGATGCGGAAGGGGCGGCTTCAGGCCGACACCGGGAGGGGCACGGGCCGGCGACTGGCGGGCGGCGGGAGGCCGGCGCGCCTCGGGCGAGGAGGCAGGGGGAAGGCAGGCCGTCGATCCGGGCGGCCGGCACGGGCGTCGGACGCACGATCGGATATAGCGCCCGGGGCGCCATCGGAAAAGGGGCCCCTTGACGCCTGCTTGGGGGGCGCGGGCGAGCTTGGGATCACCTCGGACCCGGAGCGTCCCATGCCATGCCGATCCCTGCTCGCCCTCGCCTCGCCGGCGATCCTGCTCATGGGCTGCGCCGACCTTGCGGGGCCGTCCAAGGTGCACATGCCCGGCCCTGACGACGGCGGTTCCTACACCTCGCCCGATCTCCCGGCGCTGGAGTGCCGGCTTACCATCGCCGGCGCCGGTGAGTACCAGCTCCAAGTCGGCGACTCCGTCACCTTGCGGGCCGAGGTCGTCCAGCGCCTCTGCAGTACCTGCGAATTCCACCCGATCGATGCAGTTGTCGGCTGGGAGCTGGATGGAGCTGGGGTCGCGGAGATTGGCGCGACATCGGACGATGCTGTGACCGTGCAGGTGACCGGGGAGGGGACGGCGGTGGTGCGGGCGACCTTCGCGGGGCTCGTGGCCGAGGTTCGGGTGACCGGGGCGCCCTGAGCCCGTGGGGCGGCGTCAGCCCGATGCCGCCCGCCGCTGCCGGGGATGCTCCGGCCACTCCCCGTCGAGGTCGTTGGCCCGGGTATGGAGCGGGGTCGCCTGGCCGCGGTCCCACCCGCCCCGGAACTCGAAATGGCGGCCGTTGAGCACCCGAGCCGGGAGCGCCCGGGTGGGATCCTGGGCGAGGATGGCGAACAGCACCTTGGCCCCCGCCTCGGCGGCGGGGATCCACTGGTTTGCGGGGACGGACGGGTAGAGCTCGGCGAATTCCAGGCGCAGGCGCGCCTCACGGATCGTGGAGTCCACTCGACCTCTCGCGTTCGGCGGTGGGGGTACCAGACAGGATGCTAACAACCGTCCGCCCCGGCCGACAATGGGGGGGAGCCCGGTTGACCGTAGTCCCGAAATCGCCGCAAGACTTCGGCCATCTCCGTGTCTGTCAGGACGTTGGGCGTCCCGACCTGGCGAGCCCGCCACCAGAGCTCCGCCACGGCCTCCACCTCGGCGGCGACCCGGACGGCCTCCGCCGGGTCTGCCCCGGTGGCCACAAGTCCATGATTGGCCAGCAGACAGGCCCTGGAGGCCCCCAGGGCGCCGAGGGCGGCCCGGGACAGGTCCTCGGTGCCGAAGGGGGCATACGGGGCACAGCGGACCCGGGCCGCCCCGGCGATGGCGATCATGTAATGGACTGCCGGGAGGTCCTCGCCGAGGCAGGCCAGGGTGGTCGCGAAGGGGGGGTGGGCGTGGACGATGGCCCCCACATCGTTGCGCGCCAGGTACACATCGCGGTGGAGCCGCCACTCGCTGGAGGGGGCCGACTGGCCGGGGGCCGGGAGCCCGTCCATCCCCACGATCACGAGGTCCGCGGCGGCCAGCCCGTCGCAGGGGAGCCCGGTCGGCGTGATCAGGAACCCCTGCCCGAGCCGGACGCTCAGGTTTCCGGTCGCGCCGTGGTTGAGGCCCAGGGCGACTGTCCGTCGGGCGGCCTCCAGGAGCGCGGTCCTCGCGATCACGCCGCCCGACCCGTGAGGAGGGCCCGCAGCCCGTCCGGCGACGCGGGGACGATCCCCCGGTCGGAGATGAGGCCGGTGACGAGCGCCGCTGGCGTGACGTCGAACGCGGGATTGAGCACCCTCGCGCCCGCCGGCGCCACGCGGACCGCCGCCGCCCGCCCATCCGCCTCCCGGCCCCGCACCACCGTCAGCTCCTCGTCCGCCCGGCGCTCGATGATGATGGCCGCACCGTCCGGCGCATCCCGGTCCACGCTCGAGGCGGGCACCGCGGCGTAGAACGGGACGCCGGCCTCGCGCGCCGCGAGCGCCACGAGGCTGGTGCCCACCTTGTTGCAGACGTCCCCGTTCCGGGCGACGCGGTCGGCCCCCACCAGCACCACGTCCACCATCCCCTCGCGGAAGAGCCAGCCGGCCGCGGTGTCGGCCACGACGGTGTGCGGCACGCCGGCCCGGCCGAGCTCCCAGGCCGTGAGCCAACCCTGGCTCCGCGGCCGGGTCTCGTCCACCCAGACGTGGACCGCGAGCCCGTCCTGGTGCGCGCGGTAGACCGGCGCGAGCGCGGTGCCATGCTCGAGCGTGGCAAGCCAGCCGGCGTTGCAGTGGGTGAGCACGTTGACCGGGCGGCCCGGACCGGCACGGGCGGAGGCCTCGCGAAGGACGGCGACCCCTTCGACCCCGATCGCCCGGCAGGCCTCCACCTCCTCCTCGGCGATGCGGCCGGCCTCGGCGTACGCCAGCCCGGCGCGTCGGGCCGGTGCGGCGCCGCGCACCGCGCCGGCCACCCGGTCGAGGGCCCACCGGAGGTTGACGGCGGTGGGTCGGGTGCCGAGGAGCGCCGCATGCGCGGCGTCGAGGGCCGCGTCGGAAGGGTCGGCCCGGAGCGCGAGGCAGACCCCGTACGCGGCGGTGATGCCGATGAGCGGCGCGCCGCGCACCCGCATCTCGCGGATGGCCTCGGCCGCCTCGTCGTCGGTGGCGAGGCGGCGGGTGACCACGTCGTGCGGAAGCCGGGTCTGGTCGAGGATCTCGACCGACCAGCCGTCGTCCGCCAGGCGGAGCGGCCGCACCGGTCAGTGGCCCGGGAAGGCGATCAGCGCGTACACCTCGACCCCGTCGGTGCGCACCCGGGAGGCGCCCCGGAGGTCGGGCAGGTCGATCACGAAGCAGGCCTCGTCGATCTCCGCGCCGGCCGCGCGGATGAGCGCGATCGCGGCGAGCGCCGTCCCCCCGGTGGCGATGAGGTCGTCCACCAGGAGCACCCGGTCGCCGGGGCCGACCGCGTCGATGTGCATCTCCACCCGGTCGGTGCCGTACTCGAGCGCGTAGTCCTGGCCCAGCGATTCGCCGGGCAGCTTCCCCTGCTTCCGCACCGGCACGAAGCCCGCCCGCAGGCCGTGGGCGATGGCGCCGCCGAGGATGAACCCGCGGGCCTCGATCCCGGCCACGTGCGTGATGCGGCGAGTGCGGTAGCGGCCGACCAGGAGGTCCACGACCTCCCGGAACCCGTCGGGATCGCGGAGCAGCGTGGTGATGTCGCGAAAGAGGATCCCCGGCTTCGGGTAGTCGGGGATGGTGCGGACCAGCCGCGCGAGGTGGTCGGCCATCGCGTCAGCCCCGGCCCAGCGCGCGCCCGGCCACGGCGTCGAGCCGGGCGACGGTCGCGGGGTCACGGGCCTCGGCCGGCGTGAGGATGGCGCCCTCGAGCGCGCGGTCGCACCCGTGGGGACAGGCGGGCGGGTGGGCGGCGAGGCGCGGGGCCGCGGCGTGCAGTACTGCCCGCGCGCGGTCGGCGTTCGCGGCCATCACGGCCATCACGTCGGCCGCGCTCACGTCGGCGTGCGTGTCGTGCCAGCAGTCGAAGTCGGTGACCATCGCCACGACGGCGTAGCAGAGCTCGGCCTCGCGCGCGAGCTTCGCCTCGGGGAGCAGGGTCATCCCGATGAGGTCGGCGCCCCACTGACGGTGCAGCCGCGACTCCGCCCGGGTGCTGAACGCGGGCCCCTCCATGACGACGCACGTGCCGCCGCGCACCAGCGGCACGCCGGCCGCGGCCCCAGCGGTCGCGAGCACGGCGCCGAGGCGGGCGCAGACCGGCTCGGCGAACCCGACGTGCGCCACGCAGCCGGGACCGAAGAAGGTGTCGTCGCGGTGGCGGGTGCGGTCGATGAGCTGGTCGGCCAGCACCAGCGTGCCGGGCCGGAGTCCCTCGCGGAGCGAGCCCACCGCGCTCACCGACACCACGTCGGTGACCCCGGCCCGCTTGAACGCGTCCAGGTTGGCGCGGGCGTTGACGCGGCCGGGCGGGATCCGATGACCCCGGCCATGGCGCGGGAGGAAGGCGACCGGCGCCCCCTCGAGCTCGCCGAGGAGCAGGGCGTCGGACGGCTCGCCGAACGGGCTGGTGACGCGCTCCCACCGGGTCCGGGTCAGGCCGTCGAGCTGGTAGAGTCCGCTGCCGCCGATGATTCCGAGCAGGGCTACCTCCGGCGGCGCCTGGCGCGCCCGGCAACCGCGACGGCCTTCTCGACCCAGGGGGCGAGCAACTCGGTGTCCTCCAGGACGCCGTCCGGGAGCCGCCAGTACTGCATCACCTCGCCGTCGGGACCGAAGGGGCGGAACGGCCCCATCCCTTCGGCCTCGAAATCCGGCCGGGTGAGGTCGTCCGCCTTCAGGTACAGGATGTCGTCGTCCACCAGGGCGAAGATCCGTCCGTCGGAGTAGATCCCGACCCCGCCGAACATCGCGCGGCCGGTGACGGCGGGGGCGACGCGACCGAGCTGCTCGAGCACGAGGTCGCGGAAGCCCGGCGAGACGCTCACGCCGAGACGCGGGGCGGCTCGGCGGAGATCGGGTCGATCATCGCGAACACCTCCTCGACCTTGTTCGCGGGGAAGCCGCCGCGCAGGGCGTGCTCGCGGATGATGTCGGCATCGGGGGCGCGGTAGACGCAGTAGATCCGGTTCGCCGTGACGTAGCTGTGGACCCACTGGATGCGGGGTCCGAGTTCGCCGAGGACCTCACAGGACTTCTGCGAGATGGCCTGGAGCTGCTCGCGGGAGAGTTGACCGACGCCAGGGATCTCGCGTTCGATGACGAAGTTCGGCACTGCGGCCTCCGGTCGAGGGTTGGGTCGAGGGGTTGAAAGGATATCGCGCCGGGCCGGGGGGGGCGCAAGTGGGAGGACGGGGTCCGTCGGGGGGGGCGAGCTGCAGGGCGGGCCGCGCCCTATTCCTTCGGCTCGTCCACGTGGAGCCGGTGGAGAAGGCGGTGGACGAAGGGCGCCACGAGGAGGCCGGCCACGACGAGGAAGACGACCCCCGAGTAGAGCGCATAGCCGCTCGCGAAGAGTTTGCCGGCCGTGTTCCGGAGCGGGGTGGCCGGCCCCATCCCGGTGAGGATCATCGCGGCGTTCAACAGGGCGTCGACCCAGGACATCCCTTCGGTGAGGCGATAGCCGAGCGTGCCCCCGCCGAGGGAGACCAGGAGCACCGCCAGCGCCGCGCCGCCGTGCCGGGCCACCCGGCGCCCGAACTGGCGCGGGGGCAGCAGCGGCTGGGCCCGGTGCTCGTAGCGGCTCATCGGGCCCGGGCGACGGCGGCGAGATTCGCGAGCTCCGCGTGGTAGATCCGGCGGAGCAGGCCGGGCACCAGCAGCCACTCCACCCATCCCGGCAGCCCGGCGTTCTCGTACCGGGTGGAGATGGTCACGTGGGCCGCACGTCCGTCGACGACCGGCTCCACCAGGAAGGTGGTCCGCGTGCCGGAGTCGGGATAGGTCTCCACCAGCCGCCGGCCCGGCTCGGGCTCGGTCACCTCGCCGCGCACCACCCGGGTCGTCCCGAGCACCCGCATCTCGAACCGGATGCGCGTGCCCGCACCGGTGCCGCCGGCCTCGACCTCGAGGTTCCGGAAGTACTTCCGCGGCAGGATGGACGGGTGCCCTTTGCGGTAGTCCGCGATGATCCCGTAGACGGCGGCGGCCGGGGCGTGGATGGTCGCGGTGGCGGCGGCGGAGATGGTGGGCATGGGCCCCAAGGATGCCGCAGCGGTCGCGATTGGGCCAGTCCGCCGGGCGCGAACCGGCCTTGCGGCCAGCCCGGCTGTGAGGTCCGTCACGGGGATCGCCGGGACCCCCATCCCAGCTTGGCGCCTGAGGCTCAAGATCCCTCCCGCACCCGCACCCGGAGGCGCCCAATGGCACTCGCGACACTCAACGACCTGTTGCTCGATGGCATGCGCGACATGTACAACGCCGAGAAGCAGGTGGTGAAGGCCCTGCCGCGCATGGCGCGGGCGGCCAGCTCCCCGGAGCTCAGGCAGGCCTTCGAGCATCACCTGGAGGAGACCAGGCACCACGTGGAGCGGCTCGACCAGGCCTTCGCGCGGCTCGGCGTCCCGGTCCGGGGCAAGCACTGCAAGGGGATGGAAGGCCTGCTCGAGGAGGGCAGGGAGTTCCTCGAGGGTGGCGGAGCCGACCTGGTGCTGGACGCGGGGATCATCAGCGAGGCCCAGAAGGTCGAGCACTACGAGATGGCGGCCTACGGCTGCCTGATCACGTGGGCCGAGACCCTGGGTGAGAACGAGGTCGCGCACCTGCTGGAGCAGAGCCTGCACGAGGAAAAGGCGGCCGACAAGAAGCTCAGCCAGCTGGCGGAGGATGGCGTGAACCAGATGGCGATGCAGCCGGACGGCCAGGCCCCCGGGGAGTGACGCCCCGGGGACGCCGCCCACGCGCCGCCCGCGCACCACCCCGGGCAAAGCGAAGCGGCGCCCATCCTCGGGCGCCGCTTCGGGCCGCGGCCTTCGCTTGTCCGGAGCGGCCGCCGCGGCCTGATCCCGCCCCCCCGCTTCCCGTCCGCGCTTCCCCTGCGAGTGCGGCTCAGCCGCACTCGGAGAAGCCGCAGACGTGGCACTTGACGCACCCCTCGGCGTACTCCAGCTGGCTGCCGCAGTCGGGGCAGGCGCCGGCCATCATCTCACGGCTGCTGGAGAGGGCGAGCTGTTCCGTGGCCTCGGCGCTCGAGCGCACCGTGCGCTCCACCATCACCGGCTCGGCCCCGGCCACTGCCGGCGCCGCCGGCGGCAGCAGTTCCTGCTGGATGCCCTGCTTGTCCTGCAGCCACCGCTCGATCGCGATGCCCACCGCGTCGGGCACGGACAGCACCTTGTTCGGGCCCAGACCGATGGTGCGGTCGGAGCTGATGCCACGGAGCTGCCGGTGGATCTCCCGCATCGGGATGCCCGACCGGAGCGCCAGCGAGATGAGCCGACCCAGGGCCTCGACGTCCGCCATCAGCGCGCCGCCTGCCTTGCCGAGGCTCATGAAGACCTCGAAGGGCTGGCCCTTGTCGTCCTCGGTGACCGTGACGTAGAGCGTGCCGAGCGGGGTCTCGAGCCGGCGGGTGGCGCCCTTGAGGAGCTCGGGCCGCGAGCGCTTCTGGCGCCGCTGGAGGTTCTCCGCCTCGAGCTCGTGCACCAGCTTCCGGAGCCGCTCGTTCTCGGCCCGGATCTCGGCCAGCTCGCCGTGCAGGTCGGCCGCGGCCACCGGCTCGGCGCCATCGGCCGTCATGCCCTCGAGGTCGGCCCGCGCCTCGGCGTGGCCGGTGGCGGTGGCCTGGTCCTTCACCTTCCTCGCCGTGGCCCCGGTCGAGAGCACCTGCATGTCACGGCTCCCGTCGCGGTAGACGGTCACGCCCTTGCAGTTCAGCGCGTACGCCAGGCGGTAGATCTCCTCGACCTGCGCCTCGGTGGCGGAGTTGGCGAAGTTGACCGTCTTGGAGATGGCGGAGTCGTTGAAGTCCTGGAATGCCGCCTGCATCCGGACGTGCCACTCCGGCGCGATGTGGTTGGCGGTGGTGAAGACCCGCTGCCACTTCGCCGGCACCGCGTCGAAGTGGATATGCCCCTCTTCCGCGATGCGGCGCATCAGGTCCTCGGAGTGCCAGCCCTCGCGCTTCGCGATCGCCACGAAGTCGTCGTTCACGTCAGGCATCAGGACGCCGGCCTGGTTCCGCATGAACGCCACCGCGAAGAGCGGCTCGATGCCGGAGCTGCAGCCCGCGATGATCGAGATCGTGCCGGTGGGCGCCACGGTGGTGACGTTGCAGTTCCGCAGCCGGCGCATCGGGCGGATCCGCTCCCCCCGTGCGTTCCGCGCGCAGGTGGCATCCGGGCCCCAGATGCTCTTCTCCCACTCCGGGAAGGGCCCGCGCTTCTGCGCCAGCCGCTCCGACTCGACCTTCGCCTCCTCGTCGATGAACTGCATCATCCGGCGGCCGAGCTGCACCGCCTCCTCGGAGTCGTAGGGGATGCCGAGCTTGATGAGGGCGTCGGCCCAGCCCATGATGCCGAGGCCGATGCGCCGGATGCGGCGCGCCAGCTCGGTGATCTCCGCCAGCGGGTAGCTGTTGGCGTCGATCACGTTCTCGAGGAAGTGGGTGGAGAGGTGGATCACCTGGCGGAGCCGGTCCCAGTCGACCTGGCCGTCCGCCACGAAGGCACCCACGTTGATCGACCCGAGGTTGCACACGTCGTACGGCAGCAGCGGCTGCTCCCCGCACGGGTTGGTGGCCTCGTAACTGCCGAGGTGCGGCACCGGATTGTAGGCGTTGGCCCGGTCGATGAAGAACACGCCCGGCTCGCCGGTCTTCCACGCGCCGTGGATGATCTTCCGCCACACCTCGCGGGCCCGGAGCTTCCCGGTGGCCTGCCCGCTGCGCGGGTGCACCAGGTCGTACTCGGTGTCCGCCTCGACCGCCGTCATGAAGGCGTCGGTGACCGCCACCGAGATGTTGAAGTTCGTGATCTTGGTGATGTCGTCCTTGCAGGCGATGAACTCGAGGATGTCCGGATGGTCCACCCGGAGGATCCCCATGTTGGCGCCGCGCCGGGTGCCACCCTGCTTGACCACCTCGGTGGAGGCGTCGTAGAGCGACATGAACGAGACCGGGCCCGAGGCCACGCCCATCGTCGAGCGGACCACGTCGTTCGACGGCCGGAGGCGGGAGAAGCTGAAGCCGGTGCCACCGCCCGACTGGTGCACCAGCGCCATCGCGCGGAGGGTGTCGTAGATCCCGTCCTTGCCGTTGGCGAGGGTGTCGGCCACGGGGAGGACGAAGCAGGCGGAGAGCTGGCCCAGTGGCCGGCCCGCGTTCATGAGGGTGGGGCTGTTGGGCTCGAAGTAGCGCTTGCCCATCAGCTCGTAGAACGCCTCGGCGAGCGCCTCGACCGCCCCGGCCGATGCGCCGTAGGCCCGGTCGGCCTCGGCGATCGTCCGCGCCACGCGCCAGAAGAGGTCCTCGGCGGCCTCGGCCGGCTTCCCGGCCTCGTCCTTCACGAGGTAACGCTTCTCCAGGACGGTGATGGCGTTGGGCGACAGGTCGAGACCGCCCCGGGGCGAGGACGTGGTCATGTGCTACCCTCTTCGAGGTGACGAGCAGGAGGCCCCGTGCCGGAAGCACAGGAAGAAATCTAACCCGATGTACGGGGAAACTGGGTGTGCAAACTAGGCCCGCGAGCGGGGTGGGGCAATCCGGCGCGAAAGGGCGCAGCGGTGCGGCGGATCGGTTTTCACATCACAAACGTGCCGGGCGGCCCTGGACCGGACGTCGGGCCCGGCCGGACGCCCCTCCCCCGCCGGTCCGGGCGCGGTCATCCGTCGGCCCTACTGCAGCGGAAAGGCCCCCGCCGCGTGTCGCTTCGCCTGTTCCACGTAGTGTCGCCAGGTGAACTCGATCCGCCGGGTCAGCTCCGCGTCCACCGGCCGCACCACCTTGCCCGGCACGCCCATCACCAGCGAGCCGGGCGGCACCCGCATGCCTTCCCGCAGGAGGGCGCCCGCCGCGACCACGCTGCCCCGCCCCACGACCACGTGGTTGAGGAGGATGGCGCCCATCCCCACCAGGCAGTCATCCTCGACGATGCACCCGTGCAGGATGGCACGGTGCCCCACCCCGACCTGCGCACCCACCGTGCACGGCACGCCCTCGTCCACGTGGACGATGACGCCGTCCTGCAGGTTGGTCCGCGCGCCGATCCGGATCGGCGCCATGTCGCCACGGATCACCGCGCCGTACCACACGCTCGACCCGGCGCCAAGGTGGACGTCCCCCATCACGGCGGCGGTGGGGGCGATGAAGGCCGTCGGGTCCCGCATCACGCCGGCGCCGGGCACTACTGGGGAGCCCGGGGCGGGAAGGTCCACTGGGTCCAGCCGGCCACCGGCGCGCCGGCCTTGGTGGCCGGGCGCCAGGGGATGGAGAGCGCGAACTCGCGGGCGGCCCGCTCGAACGCCGGGTCGTCGGAGGGATTGCGGGGCCGGGTCTCCGCCGCGCGGCCGTCGGCCCCGACCCGCACGTACAGCACGCTCGCCCGAGGGGTACCCTGGACCCCGACCGGCACGGGAACGAAGGGATCCTCCGCCGCCGGGATCGGCCGCGAATCGTAGCAGGCGCCGTTGAGGTTGTAGCCGGCGTTCGTCGGGTCGTCGCAGGTCGGCACCAGCGCCGCCGGCGGTGCTGCCGCCGTGTCGGGCGCGGGCGCGCGCCGGCGGGGGCCGGGCGTGCTGCCCAGGCGCGTCAGCAGCGGCTCGTACTCGAGGGTGTCGCCCGCGAGGACGACGATGGTGTCGGTGAAGAAGACGTGCCCCGGGGCCGTGATGCCGACGGCGCGCGGTCCCGACGGAAGTTCGGTCACCGAGGCACTGGCGATCTGGCCGTCGAAGGTGACCAGGGTGCCCTGGGGGAAGTTGCCCCGCACCCGCACGAAGCCCGCTGGCCCTCCGGCCGGACGCAGCGAGTCGGCGGGCGGCGGAACCACCACCGCGGACGCCGGGGGATCCCGGGGCGACGCGGGCGCCGGGCCGGAATCGGTCGCAGCCGGCACCGGCGCCGGCTGTCCCGCCACCGCCGGCTGCCCGCCCGGGCCGGCCACGAAGTACCACCCGGCCGCGGTGCCGGCCACCGCCACCAGGCCCAGGAGCCCGAGCCAGACGCCGCGGCCGCCCCGGCGCTCCGGGGGTCCGCCGCGCCTCGCGACCGGCCGGCGTACCCGGTCGGCAGCGGGGAGCGGTGCCGTCGGCGGTGCCACGCGCTCCGGCTCGGCCGGGAGGGGCGCCAGGGCCGGCCGCCCCTCGAGGGCGTCGATGAGCTCCTCTGCCGTCTGGAAGCGGCGCGCGGGATCCTTCTCCGTCATCCGGCGGATGACGTCGAAGACCCGGCGCTCCTCCGGCCCGGTGAGCACCGGCTCCGGTAGCGGCTCGGTGATGTGCTTGTAGCCGATGGCGAAGCTGTCCTCGCCGTCGAACGGCACGCGGCCCGCCAGCGCCTCGTAGGCGACGATGCCGAGGGCGTAGATGTCGCTCCGACCGTCGATCGGCTGGGCCCGCGCCTGCTCCGGACTCATGTAGTGCGGCGTGCCGATCGACATCCCGGTGCCGGTGAGGCGGCGGCCCGACATCGCCTTCGCGATGCCGAAATCGGTGACGACGCTGTTGCCCTCGTCGTCGTACATGATGTTGTCGGGCTTGATGTCTCGGTGCACCACCCCGCGCTTGGCCGCGAAGCCGAGCGCCTTGCCGGCCTCGACCAGCATCCGGCGCACGTCCGCCGCCGGGACCCGCTTCCCCGCCCCGAGCCTTCCCGCGAGCGAGCCGCCCCGCAGGAACTTCATCACGAAGTACGGGACCCGGCCCGCCTTCCCGACGCGATAGATGGGGATGATGTTGGGATGTTCGAGCTGGGCGGCGGTCCGTGCCTCGCGCTCGAAGCGCTCCACGAACTCCTGGTCGAAGGCCAGGCCGAACGGGAGCACCTTGATGGCCACCTCGCGACCGAGGGCGGTTTCGCGCGCGCGGTAGACGATCGCCATACCGCCCCGCCCCAGCTCGTCGAGCAGTTCGTACTCGGCGCCGATCGCCTCGCGCAGGAGGTCCGCCTCGCGCACGTCCCCGGCGGCGAGGGCCTGCGCCGGCGTGGTGGCGCGGACGCTGGCGCCGCAGGCCGGACACGCCAGGGCACCCGGCGGGACTTCCTTGCCGCAGCGGGAGCAGAACATCCCTGAATCCTACCGGCCGCGCCCGTGGAGCGTCAATGCACCATCATTGCCGCGTCACGCGCAGCTCCGCGTCGCGCACCGCCGTGCGGCCCGCACCGTCCTGCACCACGAGGCGCAGGCGATAGGACCCGGGGGAGAGCTCCCGGAGGTCCACGGTGCGTCGGGCCCGGGTGATGCCGCCGGTGCCCCGTTCCTCGAACCGGAGCCGGAGCGCTCCCCCGTCGCCCGCCTCCGGCGGTTCCGCGGGCGCGCCGGCCCGGGCCGGTCGCCAGAGCACCAGCTCGGTGGACCCCAGGCCGTCGCCCAGGCCGTAGATCTCGTAGTAGAGCGCGAGCGGCTCGTCCCTGGGGAAGCCTCCCAGCGGATTGAGCGCCACCGGCTCGCCGTCTCCCGCGGTCCAGGTGAGGTGGAGCGACGCGCGGCCGAGCACGAGATCGCTGAGCCCGAGCCCCGCGTCGGCGTCGGGCACGTCCAGTGTATGGCGGAGGAGGAGGGCCCCGGTCCCGGAGTCCGTCTCCGCCATTGCCTGCACCCGGAGCGGGCCGGGCGGGGCGCGGAAGGAGACGCGCGCCAGCCCGGTCTCCACGCCGTCACCGCCCGGAAACGTCACGACCGAGTCGAGTCGGCGCACCGGGGCACCATCGGGCGTCCACGCTGCGAGCCGGAGCGTGAGGCCACGCTCCCCGGCGCTGTCCGCGTCCAGCCGATCGAGCGGGATCGCGACGGCGACGTGCACCGTCCCCTCCTGGCCCGGCACGCCCACCGCCACCGACTGGGCGGCCACCGGGAGCTCCTTCTCCCACCGCCGGGCCCAGCTGTCCGTCGTGGTCCCCTGCTCCATCATGGCGCGGCCCTCGGCGAACATCGTCTGCTCGGCCCTGAGGCGCGCCACCGACCCCAGGGTGGCGAGCCGCCAGTACTCGTCCGCCGCCGGGCCCCCCTGTTCCCGGAGATCCTCCCGCGCCGCCGGGGCGACCTGCACCGGACTCGGCACCAGCCGATAGTCGGCGAGATCGTCCAGGGCCACGAAGTGGAACCGCAGCTCCGGCTCCGTCCCCGCGGCGAAGTACCAGCTCTCCGCCTGGTGGCGCACGGTCCGGTTCCGGTCGGTGGGGAGGCCGTGCCGGACGAAGATCACGCCGCGGTCGTCGATGTCGGTGCGTCCACTCTGGTAGTACTCCTCGAACCCGAATCGCCGCTTGAACGGCGGGAGGGCGAACTCCCGGAGGGCGACCTCGAGCCGGCGGTAATGCTCGGCCAGCCGCGCGCCGTCGGCGCGGAGCGCCTCGAGGTCGCGGGCGCGCCAGAAGTCCTCCAGCCAGGTGCGCCTGCCCGGACCGGCCGCGGCGTCGAATCCGGCGAGCGCGGAGTCCTCCACGAGGTAGGCGAGATCCGCCCGGTACCGGTCCGCCACCGCGGCATCGGCCAGCGCCGCCCCCTCGAAGTAGGCGCTGGCGCCGCCGGGACGGCCCGCGGCGAGCAGGGTGCGCGCCCGCTCGTATCGGGCAAGCGCAGCGTTTCCGCCGTCCCGGGCGTACCGGGCGAAGGCGGCCAGCGCGGAATCGCGATCTCCCGTGTGACGCTCCACCCATCCGCGCACCAGGTGCACCGAGGTGTCCGCGACGTCCTGCGGGAGCGCCCGGAGCGCGGCGAGCGCGTTCTGTCCCTCGTCCCGGAGCGCTGGCAGGAGCGCCAGGCGTCCCCACGCCACGGCCGCCGGGGCGAAGGCGCGGTCGCGCCCGAGCGCCCGATGGAAGGCCTCCGCCGCCTTCGCGACCGGGTCGCCGCCCAGCATGGCCTGGATGGTGACCCGGGCATCGTACAGCGCCGGCGCCATTCCGAGCCAGGCGAGGCCCAGGCCGTACCACGGGAGCGGAGAGTCGGGGTCGAGCTCGGCCGCCCATTCGAATTCGCTGATGGCCGCGTCCCAGTGGGGCTGGCCGGTGAGCTCGCCGAGGCGGAGCGCGACCGCGCCGAGGCGCAGGTGGATGCCGGGGTCGTCCCGGTGCCCCCGGGCCCAGGCGAGGAGCTGCCGCTCGAACGCGAGGAGCGCCTCGGTATCGCGGATGCCGGCGAGCGAATCGGCGAGGGGGAGGACCTGCTGCGCCGTGGCGGGCGCCCACGCGGCGGCCGCCAGGATGGCGGCGGCGACGCTAGCGCGACACCACGCGGAAGCTCTGGCTCCGGCGCGCGACACGGCGGCTCGCATCGGTGACGATGACGGAGAGGGTGTAATCACCCGGCCGGAGCTTCCTGAGGTCGATGGTCCGCTGGGTGCGCAGCATCGGGCCGCCGGCCTCCTCGTCGAACCGCAGGGTCAGGACCGCGTCCTTGAGGAGCTTGCCGGAGGCCAGCGCATCCGCGTTGACGCGGTCGGCACGGTTGATCGCGATCTCGGTGCGGAACTGCTCGCCGCGGAGGAGCCCGGCCACCTCGTAGTACAGGTCCAGGTCCTGACCCGACCAGAACCGGCGCACCGGATTGAGCGGGACCGTGTCGGCCGGCGTCGGGCGCCAGGAGAGCCCGCCGGTGGCGCTGCCGAGCAGCGGGTCGGAGAGGCCGAGCGCGCCGCCGTCCATCCGGGGGATGGTGATCACCCCGGTGGGCGTCACCATGCCGGCGTGCTCCCCCTCCTGGACCGAGAGCCGCCACGCCCAGGTCCCGGCCGGCACCGGGAGGGTCACCTGGCCGACCAGGTGCTCGGCAGCCGGCACCGGCGTGCGCGCGAGGAACACCCGGGTAGTGTCGAGCCGCGCGACCACGCCGTCCGGGCCGGTGGCGACGAAGCGGATCCGGACAGGATAGATCGTGCCCCGTTCCGATGCCAGACCGTCGAGCGCACGGCCCGGGATGGCGTAGGTGATCAGGGCCGCGCCCCCGCCGTCCGGACCCGCGACCGCCAGCACCTGGGTGACGGAGGCGAGCTCGCGCGCGAACCGGAGGTCGTAGCTGTCGCTGGTCGTGCCTTCCGCCACGCTCCGGCGGGTCAGGTCCCGCTCCTCGGCCTGGAACCGCGCCGAGGCGCCGCGGCCGGCGGACTGGAGCCGGGAGTAGAGCGGCGAGAGGCGTTCCCGCGAGACCAGCAGCTGCACTGCCGGACTGTTCGGGTCCTCGGCCACGAGGCCGGCATACGCGCTGCTGACGCGGGCCTGGTACCCCAGGACGTCGAGGACGCTCTCCACGAGCCGGAAGTCCTGGACGTCGTTGACGGCGGTGAAGTGGAACAGCAGGTCGCCGTCAGGCTTCGCGTACCGCCACGATTCGTTGGGATTGATGTTCGGCGCCGTGTAGCTCGCCCGGTCGGTCGGCTCCCCATGGCGGATGTAGATCAGGCCGCGGTCGTCGAACTCGGTGCTCCCGGACCGCCAGATCTCGGTGATGTCGTAGACCCGCCGGTACCCGACCAGCACGAAGTTCTTCCGCGCGTAGCCCAGCCGGCGATAATGCTCCCGCATCCGCTCGCCGGGGGGACGGAGGTCGAGGGCGTCGCGATCGTCCCAGAAGCGCCGGAGAAACTCCACCCGGGCCGACCCGGCGACGGCGTCGAAGGCCGCCAGCACGCTGTCGGGAGCGATGTAGGCGAGGTCGTTCCGGTAGGCCGAGACGGCGACCGGCGCATCCGATGCCGCCCCTTCGTAGTAGGGGGCCTGCCCCTCGAGCCGGCCGAGGATGAACTCGGTGCGCGCCACCTCCAGGTGCCCGAGGCCCGGCTCGCCCCCGGCGGCCAGGTACCCACGGAAGGCAGCCAGCGCCGAGTCCACCGAGCCCACCTCCCGCTCCACCCTGCCCCGTACCAGGAGCACGTCGGGATGCCGGCCGGCGGAAGTCGTCGCCGCCAGCCGGAGGGCCTCCAGCGCCACGTCCAGCTTCACGTTCACCCGTTGCCGCAGGGCCGTGGAGCCGAGTTCCGTCAGGCCGTCCACGAACGAAGGGTCGATCGCCGCGGCCCGGGCGAACGAGATGGCGGACTTGGTGAGCGCGTCCTTCCCCAGCATCGTCTTGAGGCCGCTCACCAGGGCGATCTGGGAGTCGCCGATCCGGGCCTCGGCCAGGCCGACCCCGTACCAGGGATAGGGCCAGTCGGGCTTGAGGTCCCGGGCCCACTCGAACTCGGACGCCGCGGCCTCGTGCGCACCGCCGGCGCCGAGGTCCCCGAGGCGCAGGGCCAGGAAGCCGAGGCGGAGGTGGATCATCGGGTCGTCGCGGTTGTTCCGGGCGACCTGGATCCACTGGCGCTCGAGGGTGCGGAGGGAGGTGGTGTCCTCGGCTTGCGCGAGGGAGTCCCGGAAGGCGTCGAGCGCGGCCCGGTCGGCCGGCTCCTGCGCCGGCGCCGGGCGGGCGCCAGCCGCCAGGGCGGCGGCGAGCAGGATGAGGCGAAGCCCGCGGACGGGAAGCGGCATCTCCTGAATTGACGTCGGATCCTGCCTCCCCTGCACAGCCTGGCCAGGAATCAGCGGTCGCGTGCCCGTGCCAGCAGGAAGCGCTCCAGGCCCTCGACCACGCCCTCGGCGTAGCGGCGCAAGCCCTCGGACGTGCGGAGGGCATGCTCCTGCTCGGGGAGCATCATGAAGAGTCCCTCCGTCAATATGGAGGGCATCCAGGTCGGGCGCACCAGGGCAAGGTCGCCCCGGGCGACGCCGAGGTCGCGGAGGCCCAGGCGGCGGACCAGGGCCCGCTGGACCTCCCGGGCCAGCGGGAGGCTCCGCGGCTGGTTGTAGAAGACGCTCGTGCCGTTGTTCCGGAACGGGTCCACCCCGTCAGGCAGGGCGTTGTTGTGGATGGAGACGAGCACCGCCGCGCCCGCGGTCTCGGCGAGGGCGGTCCGCTCCGCGAGCCCGATCGCCGAGTCCGAGGTGCGGGTCATCAGCACCCGCGCCCCCGCGCGCTCGAGCAGGGTGCGGAGCTCGAGGGCGACCGCGAGATTCGCCTCGGCCTCGCGGAGGCCGGTCGGCCCCGTGGCGCCCAGCGGCGGGTGGCCCGGATCGACCGCCACCAGCAGGCCGCGGAGCGGGTGCGAGCGGTCGAGGACCGGCGGGCGCCGGATCTCGAGGACGAGGTCGCCGCGATCCCAGGCGGTGCGATAGCCCCAGACGGGGACCCGCAGGTCGAACGTGAGCTCGACCTCGTCCGCGGCGGCCTGGTCCCAGCGGATGGACTCGACCAGGTCACCGGCGTCCCCATACCGGATCCAGTCCACGTCCCCGGTCGCGCCGTACAGCACGAGCGTGAGGCGGCGCTCCTCCTCGATCACCCGGAAGGCCAGGCGATCCCCGACGGGGATCCGGAAGCGGACCCCGTCCGCGGTGCGGGCCGGGGCGAGGCTCCCGACGTGCCCGCGCGGGGCCGGCGTGCCCGGGGGCAGGGCCAGTGCCTCCGCGGCAGCGACCCAGGCCTCGCTGGCGCCGGAGAGGGCGAGGCGGAGGTCCTCGTTCAGCCGGCCGCGCACCGGTGCCCGCGTGCCGCGCGGGAAGAACCAGTGGTACGATGCCCCCGGCGACGCACGCCCCACGGTGATCCCGTCGCCACCGCCGCTCCGGGCCGGGTCGTCATCGAGTTCCGCGACCGGGAAGGGCAAGCCGAGCGGCGCGAGGCGAAGGGGCCACGCGAGGCGGACCGTATCCCCCGGGAGAATGACTTCCAACATCGCAAGCGAATCGCCGGGTGCGGCCGGCACGGTGTCGCCAGCGGGCGGCGGCCAGCCCGGCACCACCGGCCCGGGGTCCCGGCCGAGCCGCCGGGGCAGGAGTGCGGCCACGTAGCGGTCGGCCCGGACCGGTCGCTCGAACGCCGCAGGGTCCCGGTCGAAGGCCTGGAGCCCGGCCGCCACCGGCTCGGGTCCCGGATCGGGGACGAACCAGAGGGTGGTGGAGTCGGGGAGCCGGAGGCGGACCTCCGCCCCTTCCGCGGCCCGGAGGCGCAGGGCGAGCGGCTCGCCCACCGGCCACCACACCCGGCCGCTGGGCCGGAGCGACCCGGGATCCACCCAGGCCCCGGCGGCCGGCGGCACGAAGCGGCGGGCCCGGCGCACGAGATGGGTCGTGCGAGCGGTGTCTGCGCCGGAAACCGCCACCAGGTCGAACCGCATCACGCTGTCGCGCGGGAAGGCGATCCAGCCGAGCCAGGCCCCGTTCGGCCAGACCCGGACCGGCTGCCCATTGACGAGGAGCGAGGCGGCACCGGTGCCGACGCTGCCGAAGATGAAGCTGGAATCCCCCGCCGCGACCGCGTCGTCGGGGCGGGGGTAGACGACCCGGATGGCGAGCGGGCCGGTGACCAGCCGGGGGGCGGGAAGTGGCTCGGCGCCGGCCTCCGCAGGCCCGCCCGGGCCCTCGTCGGGAACCGGCGCCGGCCCGCCGCCGGGGGCGGGCGCGGAGCCGGCGCAGGCGGAGGCCAGCAGGACCAGGGAGACGAGCCGGACCGGGGTCATCGGGCCAAGGTACACGTTGACAGCAACTTACGGCAACAGCGACGTTGACGCCCCCGGGCGGCGGACCGTAGATTCCGCCGATTCCCGGGAGGCCCCTCGATGACGACAGCCGCAGGCGTGCGTGTCTCCCTCTGCGGGCGCACCGACCTTGGCCGGACGCGGGACCACAACGAGGACACCTTCCTCGTCGCCGATCTCACCGCGGACCGGGCCGAGCTCACGCCCGACGTGCGCGACCACGAGGTCGGGGAGCGGGGGTCACTGCTGCTCGTCGCGGACGGGATGGGCGGCGCCGCAGCGGGCGAGCTCGCCTCCTCGATGGCCGCGGGAGAGATCCTCGACTACCTGCGCCGCGTCTGGCGCGGCGACGCCGAGCCGTCGGGGCCCCTGTTCGCCCGCCGGATGCGCGAGGCGCTGGAGCACGCCAACGCCCGGCTCCATGAATACGCCACGGACCATCCCGAGGTGCGGGGGATGGGGACCACTGCGACGGCCGCCGGCATCGTGGGGCAGGAGCTCTACGTGGCGCAGATCGGCGACAGCCGCGCCTACCTGGTTCGCAACGGCACGGCCACCCAGCTCACCCGGGACCAGTCCCTCACCCAGCGCCTGGTGGAGGCCGGGGAGCTGACCGAGGAGGAGGCGGAGGCCAGCGAGCGCCGCAACATCATCCTCCAGGCCCTGGGCCCCGACGAGCAGGTGCGGGTGGATGTGAGCCACCAGGTGCTCCGCCGCGGCGACGTGCTCGTCCTCTGTTCGGACGGCCTCTCGAGCACGGTGAAGCGCCAGGAGATCGCCGAGGTCGTCGGCAAGGACGAGGACCTCGAGCGCGCCTGCCGGGAGCTGATCACGATGGCGAACGAGCGGGGTGGACCCGACAACATCACGAGCGTGGTGGCCCGCTTCGACGGGCCGGGGCTCGCGGAACCGGACATCACCGACCCGACGGGGTACGCCGCCTTCGAGGCGGGAGAGGGGGAGGCGCTGGCCGTGGCGGCGACCGACGAGCCGGAGGCGGAAGTGCTCCCCGTGGTGCCTCTCGCGGAGCGCAAGGGCCTGGGGCCCTGGCCGTGGTACGTCGTGCTGGTCGGGATGGTCGTGGCGGCGGTGATCCTCCTCTTCTAGTCTAGCGCAGCAGCACCCACCCGATTCCCAGCGTCGCGCCCAGGACCAGGACACACCCCACCGCCCAGCGCCCCAGGTCGGCCGCGAGCGAGTCCTCCGCCGCCAGCCCGGTCCGCGCCCGGACCGGACCCCAGGCGCCGCCGGGCCGGACCCGCCGGTAGAAACCGTCGAGGACCTCGGGCCGTTCCGGCGGGGTCAGGAATTGCACCGGCAGCCACACGGCGAGCGCACCGAACCCGGTGAGGGCGAGCCGCTGCCCGAAGGTGAGGCCCGCGAGGACGGGCAGGTAGCTGAGCAACGCCAGCGCGAGTCCCGCGCCCATCGCCGCGATCTCGGCCCACGCATTCACCCGCCACCAGAACCAGCGGAGCAGGAGCACCAGGCCCGGGCCGTTGCCGACCAGGATCAGGAAGCGGAAGACGTCCCCCACGTCGTCCATGAAGAACGACAGCGTCGCCGCGACGATCGTGAGGCCCACCGTGGCCCAGCGCGCCGCCGGCACCAGCCGGGCGTCGTCCCGCTCCCCGCCGAAGCGGGCATACAGGTCGTGAACGAGGTAGCTCGCGCCCCAGTTGAGCTGGGTGCTGACGGTCGACATGAACGCCGCGACGAGGCTGGCGAAGACCAGGCCAAGCACCCCGGTGGGGAGGTAGCGGAGCATCAGGATCGGATAGGCCGACTCGGGGTCCCCGAGATCCGGGAGGATCACGAGCGCGGCCAGCGCCACGAGCACCCACGGCCAGGTGCGCACCACGTAGTTGAGCACGTTGAAGGCGTGCGCGGCCTTCCGGGCCTCGCGCTCGTCGCGCGTCGCCGACAGGCGCTGCACGAACATCCCGCCTCCGTCGCTGTTCCTGAACGCCCACCACTGGATGCACAGGTAGCCCAGGAACGTCGAGAGCGGCAGGAGCGCGCCCTCGCCCGACGGCACGAGCTGCAGCGTCGCCGGGCGGGTGGCCTTGAGCCCCTCGACGAGGGGTCCGAGGCCGCCCACTTCGGCGAGCGCGTAGGCCATCACGGCGAGCGCCCCACCCAGCGCGAGGATGTACTGCAGGAAGTCGGTGGCGACCACACCCCAGAGCCCGGACACGGCCGTGTAGGCCAGGGTCACGAGCACGATCGGCATGAGGGCCCAGAGCCGCGGATCCCCCGGGAGGTCGGGGAGCCCGTCGAGCAGCCCCAGGGCCACGACGACCTTCCGCATCGCGAGCATGCCGTAGCCGATGCTGATGCAGTTGAGGGGCACCGCGAAGAGGAACGCGCGCGTGGCGCGGAGCGCCGCCGCCGGGGAGCCGCCGTAGCGGAGCTCGGTGAGCTCCATGTCGGTCAGCACGTTCGCCCGCCGCCAGAGCTTGGCGAGGACCACCGCCAGCAGCACGTGGGCGAAGGCGAAGCACCACCACTCCCAGTTCCCCGCCACCCCGCGGCGCGCCACGACGCCGGCCACGTAGAGCGGCGTGTCCACGTTGAACGTGGTGGCGGCCATCGACGTCGCCGCCAGCCACCAGGGGATGGCGCGGCCGCCGACGAAGAACTCGGCCATGCTCTTCGCCCCGCGCCGTGCCAGCACCAGGCCGAGGACCATGGTGGCGACCAGGTAGAGCCCCACCAGGCTCCAGTCGAGCGCCCTCATGAGCGCAGGCCCGCCAGCCGACGCGCCACCGCCTCCTGCATCGGCCGCTGCCGGTGCCAGGCGAGGATCACCGGGGCCGCCCCGGGAATCTCCGCCAGGAGCCGGGGATGGCCGAACAGCACGACGGCATCCGCGGACGGCGCATGGCGCGCCAGCTCGGCGCGGGTCGTCTCCCCGAATCCCGGCCGGCCCTTCCACCCCCGCGGCTCGCAGAAGGCCAGCACGACGCGGGAGCCGCCGGCCCCGACGCCGAGCGCCTCCGCGACGTGGGTCGAGGGCGAGGCCGGATAGGGCCCGCCGACGTCGTCGTCCACGACGACCAGTTCGACCGGAAAGCGGAGCCGCGGGACCTCCCCCCGGAGCGGCGGGGCCGCGAGCAGGCGATCGGCCACGGCCGCGGCCTCCGCGTGGGCGGGCGTGCCTCGCGACCCGTCACTCGCGACTCGCGACTCCTCCAGGCGCGCCAGTGCCGTCTCGTACCGGTGCAGCGCCGCCACTGCGCGGCCCTCGGGCAAGGAGCCGTCGAGCAATCCGGCCTCCAGCGCGGTGACCGTGGCCCCCAGGTCGGGCGGGTAGAGCAGCAGGTCCACACCGGCGGCGACCTGATCGGCGGGGCCGCCGGCCCCCGCGGCCGCATCCATGATCAGCGCGTCGGTGACCACGAGGCCGTGGAAGCCAAGCTCGTGGCGCAGGAGGCGCAGGATGGCAGCGGAGGCGGTGGCCGGCCGACCGGATGGATCGAGCGCGGGATAGCGCACGTGCGCCGTCATCACCCCCGCCACGCCGGCGGCGATGCCCGCGCGAAACGGCGCGAGGTCCGCCTCGAGCGCCTCCCGGCTGGCGTCCACCGTGGGCACCTCGCGATGGGAGTCCTGCCGCGTCCGGCCATGCCCCGGAA
Source organism: Gemmatimonadales bacterium (assembly GCA_035457305.1). Taxonomy (GTDB): domain Bacteria; phylum Gemmatimonadota; class Gemmatimonadetes; order Gemmatimonadales; family GWC2-71-9; genus JAICEH01. Next base: position 5,353 of record DATIBS010000104.1, on the reverse strand, counting down.
AATGCTTGACGCAGGCGAGCGCGCCCTCGGCCTGGGCGGCGCCGACCCACTCCGTGACGCACTGCGCCACGAGCGCGGGGTCGGCGCCGAAAGACCGGGTCTGGACGATGGGGTTCGCCGGCTCGGCATCGAGGTCGGCCACCGGGGCGAAGGCCCAGTTGACGCCCACCTGGACGGCCTCCCGTGCCGTGGCGGCGGCCGCGGCTCGCACCGCCTCGAGCCCCAGGGTGGCGAGCGCGGCCGGGGGCGGCCATTCGCTCAGGCCAGCGAACTGCTGCCCGGCCCCGCGCTCGAGGTCGGCCCCGATGAGGAGCGGCCGGCCCGCCCGCTCGCGCAACTCCCGGGTGAGGCGCGCCGCGGCCTCGGCGGTGCCCCCGAAGAGGATGAAGCCGCCGACCCCGAACGCGAGCGCCCGCTCGAGCGTGCCGCCGTCCATCGCGTATCCGCCGGCGTCCTCCCGCCACCGGAGCGCGGGCAGGACCAGGTGGGCGAGGCTCACGCCGGCGTCACGCTGCCCAGCACCCGCGCCCCGGCCGCGCCCGTGGCGGCCGGGAGGTTCCCGGGCTGGCCGCGCAGCGTCAGGTAGGCGAGCAGGGCGAAGGCGACGGCCTCCTTGGCATCGCCGTCAAAGAAGAGATCGTCGAACAGCCGCACGCGGTCCGGGCCGCCGAGGAGCCCCCGGAGGCCGGACACGATGCCGGGATGCCGGCGACCGCCACCGGCCAGCACCACCTCCGGCGCACCCGGCACCCACCGGTCGATCGCCTCCGCCAGCGACCGGACGGTGAGCGCCACCGCCGTCGCCACCCCGTCCACGCCGGGCACCCGCGCGTGGAGGACCCGGGCGAACTCCGCCCCGAACCGCTCGCGGCCGGTGCTCTTCGGCGGCGCCTCGGCGAAGAACGGGTCGGCCAGCAGGTCGGCCGCGGCCGTCTCGTCCACCCGACCCCGCGCCGCCAGCCGGCCGTCCACGTCGAACGGCAGCGAGGGGTCGACCGCCCGGGCGACGGCGTCCACGACGGCGACGCCCGGCCCGGTGTCGAAGGCGAACACCCCGGCCTCCTCCGCGCGACGCGGAACGTAGGTGAGGTTGGCCATCCCCCCGAGGTTGACCAGCACACGCGGACGATCGGCGGCGCCGAAGAGGAGAACGTCCGCGACCGGCACGAGCGGGGCCCCCTGCCCTCCCGCCGCCACGTCGCGCGCGCGGAAGTTGCTCACCACCCGCACGCCGAAGCGCTCGGCCAGCGCCGCCGGCTCACCGAGCTGCCAGGTGACGCGCGGCGGCTCGTGCCAGACGGTCTGGCCGGGAAAGCCGATGCCCAGGAGCTCGGTGGCCGGGACGCCCGCGCTCTCGAGGAGCACCTGCACCGCCTCGGCGGCCCACTCGGCGATCTCGGCGTGCAGCAGCGCGAGTGCGCGGGGCGTCCCGCCCTCGATGGCGGCGGCGAGGCGCCCTCGTTCCTCGGCATCGTAGGGCCGGTGGACGAAGTCCAGGAGCTCGGCCTGGGTGGGGCCGCGGAACCGCACCAGCGCGGCGTCCATCCCGTCGAGCGACGTGCCCGACATGAGGCCAACCACGAGGGACGGCCGCTCGGTCACCGCGCCTCCGGGAGGGGCGGCGGATCGCCGACGACCGGCCGGAGCCGGCCGCCGGAGGCCTCGAGAAGGCGATCCGCCTCCGCCGGCCCCACGTCGCGCCGGACCATCACGATCGCCCGCTTGACCCCCCCCTCCGCCGCCGCGATGGCCGCGCGTGCCGCGGCACGGTCGGCGCCGGTGGTCTCCATCACGATCCGCTCGGCCCGGTCCACCAGTTTCGCGTTCCAGGCCCGAAGGTCCACCATCAGGTTGCCGTACACCTTGCCGAGCCGCACCATCGCGCCCGTGGTGATCGTGTTGAGGACCAGCTTCGTCGCGGTCCCCGCCTTCATCCGGGTCGAGCCGGTGACCACCTCGGGACCCACGAGGACGGTGATGCACGCGTCACAGGTCTCCCGGAGCAGGGGCGGCGGCGGCGAGCAGGAGAGGAACACGGTCGATGCCCCGAGCGCCTGGGCCCGGCCGAGCGCGGCACGGACGTAGGGCGTGGTGGCGCTGGCGGCGATGCCGAGGACGACGTCCTCGGGCCCGATCCGGCGCGCATCCATCTCCGCGATGGCCGCGTTCACGTCGTCCTCGGCGCCCTCGACGGAACGGAGGAGGGCGGCGCTGCCGCCGGCGATCACCCCCACGACCATCTCCGGCGGCGTGCCGTAGGTGGGCGGGCATTCCGCGGCATCGAGCACGCCGAGGCGACCGCTGGTGCCGGCGCCCACGTACACCAGCCGCCCGCCGGCGCGAAAGGCGCGTTCCACCAGCTCGATGGTCCGGGCGATCTCGTCGCGGGCCGCCGCCACGGCGGCCGCCACGCCGGCGTCCTCGGCATTGATGAGGTCCACGATCCCGGCCGGGGGGAGCGTGTCCAGCGCCGCGGAACGGGGGTTCCGGCGCTCGGTGAGCCGGGCGTCGTGGAAGGTGTCGGCCATGGGGGTCGAAGGTCGAAGGTCGCGGGTCGAGGGTCAAGGGCGCGCGCCCGGGAGCGGTGTATCTTGGAAGATGCCTCGACATCTCCGACTGGCCGCCCTCGTCGCGCTGTCAGCCTGCGCGACGCGCGCACCCGCGCCTCCCCCGCCCAGCATCGACCCCGGCCCCGTCCTCCCCGCGGCCGGCATCAACCCCGCCTGGCCCCTGACCGGCAATGCCCGCGTCACCGAGGCGCCACGGGCGATGGTCGTCTCCGGCAGCCCGATCGCCAGCGCGGTCGGCCGGGACATCCTGCGCCGGGGCGGGAACGCCGTCGATGCCGCCACCGCAGTCGGGTTCGCCCTCGCGGTGGTTCATCCCGAGGCCGGGAACATCGGCGGGGGCGGGTTCTCGGTCATTCGCCTGGCGGACGGCAGCGTCCACGCGCTCGACTACCGGGAGGCGGCGCCCGGCCGCGCCAGCCGGGACATGTACCTCGACCTGTCCGGCAACGTCACCGCCCAGAGCGTGACGGGGCACCTCGCGGTCGGCGTCCCCGGGGCGGTGGCGGGCCTGGCCGAGCAGCACCGGCGATTCGGGCGGCTGCCCTGGCGCGAGGTGATCGAGCCCGCCATCCGGCTCGCGGCCGACGGGTTCGTGGTGGACGAGTATCGCATGCGCTCGATCGACTCGGACCGCTTCCGGCTGTCGCTCTTCCCCGCCTCGCGCCGGCAGTTCCTTCCCGGCGGCCGACCGCCGGCGGCCGGCTCCACCTTCCGGCAACCGGACCTCGCCGGCACCCTCGAGGCGATCCGCGACCAGGGCGCGGCCGGCTTCTATCGCGGCCGTGTCGCCGACCTGATCGTCGCGGAGATGGAGCGCGGCGGCGGGCTCATCAGCCTCGCCGACCTCGCGGCCTACCAGGCGAAGTGGCGCGAGCCGGTGGAGATCCGGTACCGGGGCCACACCGTGTATTCGATGTCGCCCGCCTCGTCGGGCGGGGTCACCCTGGCGCTGATCCTGAACCAGATGGACGGGTTCGGCCGGTTGCCGCCCTTCGGCTCGGCGGCGCTCCTCCACCTCGAGGCCGAGGCCATGCGGCGCGCGTACACCGATCGCAACCACTTCCTCGGGGATCCCGACCAGGTGGCGATGCCGGTCCGGCGGCTCACGTCGAAGGCCTACGCCGATTCGCTCCGGGCGTCGATCGACCGGGGGCGGGCATCGCCCTCGCTGGACCTCCGGCCGGGCCTGGGCGGCGGGATGCACACGACGCACTACTCGGTGGTGGACGCCGAGGGCACGGCGGTGAGCACCACCACGACACTCAACAACAGCTATGGCAGCGCGGTCACGGTGGCCGGCGCGGGGTTCCTGCTCAACGACGAGATGGACGACTTCGCCTCGGCGCCCGGCCGCCCGAACATGTACGGCCTGGTCCAGGGGGAGGCGAACGCCATCGCCCCGGCGAAGCGGATGCTCTCCGCGATGACGCCCACCATCGTGCTCGACCCGCAGGGCCGGCTCCTGCTGGTGGTGGGCACGCCGGGCGGGCCGACCATCATCACCCAGGTCTACCACGTGATCTCGAACATCCTCGACCACGGCATGTCGCTGGCCGACGCGGTGGCCGCACCCCGGATGCATCACCAGGGGCTGCCCGATGAGATCCGGCTGGAGCGCGGCGGCTTCCTGCCGGAGGTGATTGCCGAGCTGGAGGCGAAGGGGCACCGGATCCAGAGCGGGGGTCGCTGGGGCGACGTCGAGGCGATCATCCGGACGCCGCAGGGATGGCAGGGCGTCAGCGACCCGCGGCTGGGCGGCGGCGGGGCGGGGTACTAGCAAGGGCGTCGGGCCCGGGAGCGGGAAAGCACGAGGGCCGGGCGATGTCGCCCGGCCCTCGCGCCTTCCACCTTCGACGTTCGACCTCAGGACCGGCTGAACGTCTCCGTCAGCTCGATGACCACCTTCGCCCCGGAGGCCACGACCACGTCGCGGTCGGCGGACTGGGACGCGATGGCGGCGCCGGCGGCGGCACCGACCACGGCGCCGATGACGGTCGGTGCGGTCTTCTTCCCGATCACCTGCCCCGCGGCGGCGCCCGCCGCGGCGCCCGCGCCCACCTTGGCCGCGTCACCCGCGGTCACCCCCCGGCCCTTGAGCGTGCTCTCGACGCTGGTCACCCGGCCGGTGAGGTCGTGGGACGTCCCGCCGATCGCGACACTCACCGGGACCAGGCTGAGCGTGCCGACGTTGTCGGACTTGTTCTCCGACGGCGCGATCGCCGCGATCCGGAGCGTCACCACCGAACCCGCCGGGATGACCACCCGACCTGCGTCGTTCGTGACGTCCGACGCCACTCGGACCGTCATCGTCTGGCCCACCTTGTTGTGCCGCGAGCTGATCGAGTCGATCGCCGTGGCGGAGAAGGAGGTGCCCGCCGCGAGCGTGCGCGCCGGTGAGGGCGCGGGCTGCGAGGGCGCGGGCGCCGACGGCCGCGGCGCCGTGGGCCGTGGGGACGTGGCGGCGGGCGCGGGTGCCGGCGCCCCGGCCGGCTGGTCGTTCAGCGTCGCGGTGGATTCCGCGGGCACCAGCTGAAGGTCCCGGCTCAGGCTGTCCGCCAGCGCCTGGTCCGAACGGTCCCCTCCGCCGCAGGCGGCGAGTCCCGCCGCGGCCAGCGTGAGCAGTAGTCGTCCGTTCCGCATGAGTTCCTCCTTGGGGTCGCTTGCACGGGTCCCGCGGACCCGGTCAATTTCCGGCGATGCGAGAGCTTCGCGCGGTCCTGCCCTATCTCAGGCCCTACCGGGCCGAATACGCGGCCGGCCTGGCGCTGGTCGTCGTCTCGAAC
>DATIBS010000103.1:0-3016 GCA_035457305.1 Gemmatimonadales bacterium | reverse complement strand
GGGCACGAGCACCCCGAGGAAGCCGAGCGCCGCCGGCAGCGGCGCGAACAGGTCGGGGCGGAGCCCCGCGCCCACGGCGAAGAGGGCCACGCCCCCGAGCCGCAGGAAGAATCCGAGCACCCAGCCGCCGCCGAAGATCCCGCGGGCCGGCGGCGGCCACTTCACCTGGGCCCACCCGGCCACGGCCTGGATCAGCGCCGCGAGGGCGCCGAAGGCCGCCGCCGGCACCAGCGCCGCGGGGCCGAGGGCGAGCCGGAGGAGTGCGGTCACCACCGCCGCCAGCGCGAGCCCGGCGAGGAGCGCCCTCATCGCGGCTCCTTCTCCCGTTCCTCGCGGTGCCGCTTCTCGTAGGCGGCGAGCTTCCAGTAGATGTTGAGGAAGCTCAGCACCAGGCCGAGGAGCGTGCCGGCGATGGTCAGCGCCGGGGTCCAGCCCAGCCGGCGGTCGAGCCAGAGGCCGGCGAGGGCGAAAATGATGACGCCCCCGGCGAAATTCATCCCCAGGGCGACGAGGCGATACCCCTCCCCCATCTCCCGTCCGGGCGCGGGATCCCGCTTCAGCACGGCGGCAAAACTACCCCCTTGTGAAATTTTTCGCAAGCGAACATCCCCCACCGGGAAAGTGGCGGCGGACCGGCCCGGCAGGGTATCAATTCCCCCGTAACTCGGCACCCATTCACGCCGTAGGAAGGGGGATCGGCTCTTCCCGTTCCCCGCTCCCCGTTCCCCGTCCCCATGACCTCCACCGCCACCTCGAACGACGTCGAACAGCTCGCGCGCCTGGCCGAGGCCGTCACCGAACTCCGGGCCCAGGTCGGCCGCCGGATCGTGGGCCAGGGCGAGGTCGTGGACGGGATCCTGATCGCCCTCCTCGGCGGGGGCCACGCGCTCCTGGTCGGCGTTCCCGGGCTGGCGAAGACCTTGATGGTCTCGACCGTGGCCGAAGCGCTCGACCTCTCGTTCAAGCGGGTGCAGTTCACGCCGGACCTCATGCCGAGCGACATCACCGGGACGGAGATCATCGAGGAGGACCCGGCCACCGGCAAGCGGGCGTTCCGCTTCGTGAAGGGGCCGGTCTTCGCCCACGTGCTGCTCGCGGACGAGATCAACCGCACCCCGCCCAAGACCCAGGCAGCGCTGCTGCAGGCGATGCAGGAGCACCAGGTCACCGCCGCCGGGCATACCTACCGGCTGCCGGAGCCCTTCTTCGTGCTGGCCACGCAGAACCCGATCGAGCAGGAGGGCACCTATCCCCTCCCCGAGGCGCAGCTCGACCGGTTCATGCTCGAGCTCCGGGTGGGCTACCCGTCGCGCGCCGAGGAGGAGCGGATCGTGGAGCAGACGACCGGGGCGCTCCCCAGCGAGATCCACCCGGTGCTCGACGCGGCGCGGCTGGTGGCGATGCAGGGGCTGGTGCGGCGGATCCCGGTGGCGCAGTCGCTGCTGCAGGCGGCGGTTGGGCTCGCGCGGGCCACCCGTCCCGACGACCCGGAGGCGCCGGCGGTGGTGCAGGAATACGTCGAGTGGGGCGCGGGGCCGCGGGCGAGCCAGTACCTGGTGCTCGGCGCCAAGGCGAGTGCCGCGCTCGACGGGCGGCCGATGGCCGACCTCGACGACCTGCGCCGGGTGGCGCCGGCGGTGCTCCGGCACCGGGTGGTGACCAACTTCGCGGCGGAGGCGGCGGGCCGGTCCAGCGAGGACGTGGTGCGGGAGCTGCTGATGCGGCACTCGACGCGCTAGCGCCCGCCGCAGCCCCGCAGGAACCGATCCGGCTCCGATCGGGTTCCCGTTCGCATGACCCATCCCATTCGGCTTTCCTCCGCCCGCTTCCACGCATGATCCGCGACGCCACCATCGCCGACCGCGATGCCCTCGCGCGGCTCGGGCTTCGCGTGCCCGAGGGCCCGCGGGCCGGCGTTCTCCATCCCGCTCATCATGTGCTGGTGATGGAGGAGCAGGGCCTGATCACCGGCGCCGCGCACCTGCGCTCGGGCGGGCTGCCGCCGGAAGTCACCGGCCCGGTGCCGATGGAGCTGGTGCGGCTCGTGGCCCACGACGCCACGGCCGAGTCGCTGCTCGAGGCGGCGATGGCCGCGGCGGTGCGGCGGGGCGCGCGGACGCTCTGGGCGTCGGGCGCGCGCGGATTCGTGCGGCCGCTGGCGGGCCCGGAGGGGGTGCCGGAGATCGTCGAGTTCCGGGACGGGCACGCGGGCGGGTTCTACGCCCTGAACCGATTCTGGCTCGACCAGCACGGCCTCTACGAGCCGGCGGACGAGGCGCAGCTCGCCGACCCGTGGGGCGCCTTCCTCGAGCCCGGCGGTGCCATCCTCATAGCACTGATCGGCGACGCGGTGGTCGGCACCTCGGCGGTGGTGCCGCACGCACCGGGCGAGGCGGAAGTGGCCAAGCTCACGGTGGTGCCGGGGCTCCGGGGCCAGGGGCTGGGCCGCCGGCTGGTGGAGGCGTCGCTCGCGCGGGTGCGGGCGGACGGGTACCGGCGGGCGGTGCTGGTCTCGAGCTCGAAGCTGGGGCAGGCGCTCCGGCTCTACGAGTCGCTCGGCTTCGAGCGGCGGCCGCTGCCGCCCGACGTGGCGTACGCGACGGCGGACGTGTGGATGGAGCTCGAGGTGGGGCCGGCGGCTCCCGCCCCCGGACAGGGCCACCGGTAGTCGGCGCCGGCGGCGGAGCGCGGCCGCCGACGGTTCGCAAAGGAAACGGCCCGGCCGGCGGAAGTCGCCGGCCGGGCCGTGGTGCGTTCGGGGTCGGTTGCGCTAGACGGGGTTGCTCACGAACACGATCGAGGGCGCCACGCCGCAGGCGTTGAAGGTCACCTGGACGGCGCCTTCGCTCTCGCGGCCCTGGGCGTAGACCCGCACGGTGCCGCCGACGAAGTCGAAGCACACCGGGTCCCAGCTGAGCGGCGCCAGGGTGTTCACCACCAGGATGAACCGTTCGCCCTGGCCCTCGACGACGAAGCCGCCGTCCACGTCCAGGTCGCCGGCGGGCAGGTCCGAGCC
>DATIBS010000102.1:0-39898 GCA_035457305.1 Gemmatimonadales bacterium | reverse complement strand
GAGGTTGGACGAGACCCGGGAGAGCGCCCAGATGTTGAGGAAGTAGGTGACGATCGTGGGGAAGAGGACGATGTACGCGATCCAGGCCCACGTGGCCGGGCGGACCGCCCCGAGGTCGGCCCGGGCCATCGCCCAGGCACCGAACGGCAGGGTGAACAGCGTGGCGAACGCCATCACGTAGAGGCTCACCGTGATCGGCTCATGGCACCGGAGGAGCTCCTTCGACTGCACCAGGTACCAGCCATAGCAGGCCATGCCCGCCAGGATGGTGGCGTTGCCCAGGGCCTTCTCGCGCTCCAGCGCGATCCGGTCGGGACCGATCAGCCACACCGACCCGGCGGCCGCGAGCGCGATGCCGGCGAGCTTGAGGAAGGAGGGGGGCTCCCGGTGCCCCAGCAGCGAATACAGCACGGTGAAGACCGGGATCGTCGCCACGATGATCGTGGCGTTCGTGGCCGTGGTGTGCCGGAGCCCGATGAGGAAGAGCCCCTGGTTCGCGACCACGCCGAGGAGGGCGAGGAAGGCGAGCCGCCCGAGGTCGGCGCGGTCCCGGATCCAGGGCCCGCGCCAGAGCAGGTTGCCGAGTCCGAGGAGCAGCGCCGCTCCGCCCACCCGCACCAGCACGAGCCCCATCGGCGGGAACTCGCGCAACACCACCTTCCCCGTGATCGCCAGGCTGGCGAAGAGCGCCTGGACGAGGATCAGCGCGAGGTGGACGAGGGCGTTCATCGGCGCGGCAATCTAGCCGCGCGGTCACTCCCGGATGTAGTCGGCCGGCTCGGCGAGGGTGAAGTCGCCGGAGGCCTCCACGTAGTGCCGGAGGAGCGGCGCGTGGCCCTGACCGAAGATCACGAGCACCCGGTCGTCCGGCGCGGACACGATGCGGGTCAGGTTGACGAAGATCCGCATGTTCCGGGCATACCACCCGCTCACGTCCTGCCAGCCCGGCTCCTCGGTGCCGTCGCCGATGCGCGCCATCAGGAGGTAGGGCTCGTGGGTGAGCGAGAGGAAGTCGGGACGGCTCGCGCGGGCGTACATCTGTCCGATCGTCATCTCGCCCATCATCCGCTGCATCAGCGGCATTGCCTTCCCCATGAAACCCTGGATCTGGCCGACGATTGCCCCCTGCCCGTGCTCCGGGCCCCACGCCAGGACCTCGCCGACGCGCATGTCCTGCTTGTAGTCGATCGCGTAGAGGCGCGCGTGCCCGAGCCGCTTCGCCAGGCGGAACCCGACCTGGTAGACCTCGCTCCGGCCGGGCAGGCTGTCGGTGCGGAGGTACGCGGCATAGCTCGAGTCGAGCGCCGCTCCGCGGGCCACCGGAACTTCCACCGCGATCCGGGTCGGCCGGAAGGCGGCGAGCTGCTCGGCCACCCGCTCGAGCTCGGCCTGGCGCTTCGGGGCGAGGACGTCGTCCACCTGCACGTTCCGATAGTCCCGCCCCGGATTGTCGAGGTGAACGGTGCCAACGACCATCACGGGGATCTTCGGCCCGGCGTGGAGCTTCGGAACCTCGAACGAGACCTCCTGGGCGGCGAGGGCGGGGGCGAGCAGGCACCCGGTCACTGCAAGGGCGATTCGGCGGAACATCCGGCGGCTCCGGGTCGGGGTGGGGGGATCGGGGCGCCGTACGCAGCACTGCCGGTGATGTTTCAAACTGGCACTGGCACACTGACTGGACTGGTGCCCAGCGGACCGGCCAGTAGGTTGGTACTCTGGGCTAGTTCCGGGGGAGGCGATGGCAGCGACGACCAGTGAGCCGACCAGGCGGGATGCGGAGCGAGCGCGGGCCCGGATCGTGGAGGCCTCGCGCGGCCTCCTGTTCGAGACCGGTCTGGAGGGGTGGACGGTGGACGGCGTGGCCCGGCGGGCGGGCTGCGCCAAAGGTCTCGTCCATTACCACTTCGGCACCAAGGGCGCCCTGCTAGCCGCGACTGCCGAACAACTCGCCTCGGCGCGGTGGCGGCGCATCAGTGCGGGCCTCCAGCTCCGGGGGCCGGCCGCCATCGACGCCCTGTGGGACTCGGTCCTTGCGGCCGTTCGGAGCGGCGAGACCCGGGCTCGGTTCGGGTTGCTCTCCCAGACTGCGACGGCGTCCGCCTTTGCGCCCCCCGAGGCGTTGCTCCGAGAGCTGGCCGTCCGGTTCCGAGTGGCCTTCGACCAGGACGACATCGCCGGGGAGGATGCCGCCCTGCTGCTCGCGGCGCTCAACGGCCTGGAGATGCTGCTTCTCGCCGGAATGGAGGAGGCGATGGTTCGCCAAGCGTACCACCGCCTCCTCCTGTTCCTGGTCGGCTAGTCAGTCAGTAATTCGGTCAGTATTTTCTCCGCCCCCCGCGGTGGTCACCCCGGCGCCCTCGGCCGGCTCGGCCATGCCGCCCCCGGTCACCACGATCGTCCCTGCCTGACCGCCCCGACTTTTCGGCCCGCCGGAGCGCCTCGTCCAGTTCCTCGAGCGTCGCTGCGACAATCGGCGGGCGACGGCCCTGCTGGACCTCGAACCGGAGGGGGCGATCGAGCTTCGGAAGATCCGAAGCCCGGAGCCGGCGTGCCTGCCCCTCCCTCAGGTGGAGCCGCACCACCCCCCGCCCGTGCTCCACGACGTACTCGAGGGCCAGCGTGTCACCCAGCAGGCGCACCGAGGTGGGCAGCGCATCGAGCGTGGCGCGGGTGGATTCGTCCACCAGCTCCTCCACCGACAGCCGGATGGAGGCCTCCTGGAAATCCGCCCAGCTCGAGACCCCCTCGAGCTGCCCGAGCACCCGGGACCGCACCGCGCCCGGCGCCGCCCTGGGCAGCGTCCCGGCCGACCGCCGCCAGTAGTCGTCGAGCTGATGCACCGAGCGCCGGACCCAGGCCTGGTCGGGATGCGGCGCCTCGCCCGCGATCAGCGCATCCGCCAGCGCCTCCCGCGCCAGTGGCCGGAGCTCCTCGGGGATCGTTCCCCGGAGCGGCTCCACCGCCGTTTCCAGCTCGAAACCGAAATACTCCACCCGCCGCTCCACGGCGAGCTGCGGGTGCTTCCGCGGGCCGCTGATGATGACCCGCGGCCGCCCTTCGGTGGCGTGCTGCCGGATCAGGTCGTAGGAGAGGGTGGTTCCCTCGATGCCCGCGCGCGGCACCCCGAAGCGGTCGGCGAAGTAGCGGAGGTTGCCCGCCACGGCCCCCCAGCTTCCGGCCACCGAGGTGCGGCTCACCCGGGCCTCCTGGCCGTCCACGGTGCGCTCGTCGATCACCAGGTCGAACGGCTGGATCCGTGCCACCAGCTCGGCGAAGCGCTTCCGCACCTCCTTCGACGCGTGCGGCAGCCGGGCGGGGAGCGGCAGCTCGAGCGAGCGGTACACCGAGGCGGTGCCGAGGGCGATGTCCTCGATGGCCTTCACCAGCACGCCCCGCGCCTCGGCCCACTCGGCCAGGGCGTCCTCGTCGAAGACGTGGCGCGGGAGTCCGTAGACCTCGCCCAGCCGCCCGGCATGGTTCACCGCGTCGGCGAAGAGGTTGTACGCCGTGAGGTGGTCGGAGCCGGCGGCGATGAGCCCGTGCAGGTCGCGCTCGTCTCGGGTCATCCGGTGGAGCGAGTCCACGTTGCTGCACACCGCCACCACCGGCACCAGCTCGGGGTCCGCGTGCACCAGCATCTCGCCCCAGGGGCGCTCCACCGGCATCGCCTCGACCTCGCGGCCGTAGGGCGTGAGCCGGCCGTCCTCGACCAGGCCCCGGCTGGTGAGCCGGTCCACCGCCCGCCGGTAGGCAGTGCGGTCGAGCGGGACGGGGAGGTCGAGGTCGCGCGCGTCCACGCCGATGGCGGCGCAGGTGATGGCCACCCGCTCCGCGTCGCCGGCGAGCTGGAACTCCGGCGGGCCGGGCCGCAGGCTCTCGAAGTGGAGTTCGCGGTCGGAGAGGATCGTGACCTCGCCGTTCGGCACCCGCCCGTGCACCCGCCCCGCCATCTGGAGGATCTCGTTGGCGCCGAGGTACATCCGGTGGAGCACGTTGCGCCCGCGGTCCACCACATTGCCGTAACGGGCGTCGTAGATGACCACCGTGTCGAGCCCCCGGATGTTGAGCGCCGACTGGCCGGCGGCCGTCATCGCGAGGAGGAACGGCCGCTCCGCCCCTTCGCCCTCGAGGAACGGGCGGATGACCCGGATCGGCTCGCCCCCGTGATAGAACGCCGAGGTGAGCTTCGGCCAGCGGGCGCCCAGGTCGGCGGCGAGCTGCTCGACCTCGGCGCGGGTCGGCACGAAGACCGCGACGCCGCGGCGCTCCTTGACGATCCGCCGGATGGTGCGGTCGTCGAGGAACTCCGCCGGCTTGAGCGGCAGGACCTTCACCTTCGCCTTGAGCGCCGGGTCGAAGGCGCTGGTCTCCAGCACCTCGGCGCTGTCGAGGTAGCGGGCGTAGAACGCCGGGTCCACCGTGGCGCTCAGCCAGATGTAGCGGCACCCGGCCCGCTTGCCGAGCGCGAGGCAGAGCTCGAGCTCGGCCGAGGTCTGGTGGATCTCGTCCACCACGACGGTGTCCCGGCCTGTGATGAGGTCGTCCTGAAACCAGCGCCGGGCGATGCCGGTGGTGACGATCACCACGTTCCAGGACGGCGTCTCCGGCGTGGCCTCGCGCTCCCGGTTCACCACGCCCACGCGGAGCGGGGCCCGCAGGATGTTCTCGGCGATGGGCCGAATGCCCAGGGTCTTCCCGGTGCCGGTGCCGGCCACGATCCCGAAGCCCTTCCCCTCCGCCGCCCAGCGCCGGAGCTCGCGGCCGTGCTTCTGCTCCAGCAGGGTATCGAGCCGGAGCCCGAGGGCCAGCTCGATCGTCTCGCAGGCGGCGCGCGTCGGGGCGATGACGATGACGCGGCCGCGAGGATGCTCGGCGCGCCGGAAGGCGGCCGGGTCGGGCGGGAGGGCGTGGTCGCGGTGGGGCAGCACGCCGAAAGGTAGCGCCGGGCGGACCAAGGGAGGTTCGGAGCGGCTTCACCCTCGCCTCAGCCTGTCGAGGGCATCGTGCACCAGGCATCCACCCGGAGGCACCCATGACGACCGCCCTCTCCACCCGCTACGGCTTCGGCCGCCAGCTCGCCCTGCCCCATGGGGAGGCGGTGGCCGCCACCAAGGCCGTCCTGGCCACCGAGGGCTTCGGCATCCTCGCCGAAATCGACGTGGCCGCCACGCTCCGCGCCAAGCTTGGAGTCGAGATGGAGCCCTACCTCATCCTCGGCGCCTGCAACCCACCGCTGGCCCACCGGGCGCTGCAAGCCGAGCCGGCGATCGGCCTGCTGCTGCCCTGCAACGTGCTCGTGGCCGCGGACGGCCCCGGTGCCAGCAGCGTGTGGGCGATCGACCCCGAGACCCAGTTCTCCCTGGTGGACAAGCCGGACCTGGCGCCCGTGGCGGCCGAGGTCAAGGCGAGGCTTGCGCGCGCGCTGGACGCGCTCCCGACTCCATAGGCCGGGGGCAGGACCTGCCAGGGCCAGGGCGGGCGGGGCGAAACCGGGGCACGGCGCACCCCGTAGCGGGAGAATCTCCCGCTGCGAGTCCACCGTGCCTTCCCGCCCCGCCCTGCTGGCCGTGCTGCTCTGCTCCGCATCGCCCCTCGCGGGGCAGTGGCCACCCGAGAAGTTCACCAACCTGGAGGTGCTGCCCGATTCCATCCCCCGCGACACCCTGGTCCAGCTGATGGCCGGGTTTACCCGCGCGCTGGGCGTCCGCTGCACCTACTGCCACGTGGGCGAGGAGGGGAAGCCGCTCTCGACCTACGACTTCGCCTCCGACGAGAAGCACCCGAAGGAGATGGCGCGCCGGATGCTCCGGATGGTGGCGGCCATCAACGGCGAGTACCTCGGCGACCACCGGCACGGGGACCAGCCGCCGGTGCGCGTGACCTGCGCCACCTGCCACCGTGGACTCACGGCACCCCGGCCCCTCCAGGACCAGCTCCTGCTCGCGTGGCAGGCGGGAGGGATCGACTCGGCACTCACCGCCTATGCCGCGCTCCGCGAGCGTTACTACGGGCGCGCGGCCTACGACTTCGGGGAGGTGGCACTGGTGGACGCGGCAAACGGCGTGGACCGGGCCGGGGCGACGGCGGACGCCCTGAGCCTGCTCCGGCGCAACACCCAGGAGCACCCGCAGAGCGCGTTCGCGTGGCGGAGCCTCGCCGAAGCGCAATCGAAGGCGGGCGATCAGAGTGGCGCCATCACGAGCTACGAGCGGGCGCTCGCGCTCCAGCCCGGCGACCAGCGGAGCGCCGCCCGGCTCCGCGAGCTGCGGGAGGGGGCGGAGGCTCGCTAGTGCGGGCCGGGAGAACCCGGCGAGCGGGCCATGCCACGCACGATCTCCACCCGGAGCTCGACCCAGCCATCCACCTGGTAATACTCCACGCGGAGCTCGTGCCGCCCCGGCGCGATCTCCGCGTGGTCCACCCGCGACTCGCCCGGATTCCGGCGGTCAATCACGAGCCGGCCGTCCGTCCAGACGCGCACCGCGTCGTCACTGATCGCGCGCAGGGTGTAGGGCCCGCCGGGCGGGAGCTCGATCGGCGTGGCCGCGGCGAGCGCCCACCTGGCCGGAGGCAGCCCGAGCCCGGGGCGATACCACATCAGGTCGAGCCGCGCGAGCGTGGTGTCGAGGATGGCGGGCCCGCCGGCCAGGTGCGCAGCAAACGCCTCCGGCCGGGTGCGGGGATCGGTGGGGTCCGACCAGGCGACGGCGCGCACCTGCCAGGCCATGGCGGGCTCGAACCGGCCGTAGCTGAACCGCCCCGCGCCTGACTCGAGCTCGATCTGCCAGTCGGCCCCCGGACCTGAGACCGGCGTCACCGTGATCGTGTCGCCCACCGAGCCCGACTCCGCCGACACCGCGGCCAGCCCATGTCCACCGACCACCCGCCACTGCCCCGGCGGCCCGACCACGGCGAGGCGGAGCGGCACCGCGCGGGTCGAGTCGAGCGGCCAGAGCTTCGGTGAGAGCCAGTCATGGGGCCCCCACTCGTCGACGATGATCGCCGAGCGACGGCGGGGGGGCTCGGCGGCTCGGCGGCTCGGCGGCTGGTCGGAGCCGAGGACGGCAGCGAGGGAATCCCGGACCCGGGCCCAGCGCCCAGGGAGCGCGGGCATCCGGTCGCACGAACGCCCCGTCGATCCGTCGATCCGTCGGTCCGTCGAGTCGTCAACCGCCAATCCGCTGGTGTTCTCCACCCGGAACACCGCGTGGTGGCCGCCGAACTCGTTTCGCTCGAAGCGCCAATCCCGGCTTCGGGTGTCGCGGTGCTTCGGGTAGCCCCAGTCGGAGGGCTCGATGGGGTTGGCCCAGAGACGCACCGCGGTGGAGTCGCCGGCGAAGCGGTTGTGCGACACCACGTTGTCCTGACCATGCTCCCAGGCGATCGCGATCCGGTTTCCCGCGAAGCAGTTCCCCACCACCTCGGACTCGTACGAGTAGCCGCCCCAGAGCCCGTGATCGCTCCCCTCGGCCCGGTTCGCGACGAAGGCGTTCCGGCTGAAGGTCGCCTCCATCGCGTTCGTGGGCGCGAAACTGAAGTCGTTCGCGATGAAGAGATTGTCGTTGGAACCGCCGCGGCCGGTATCCATCGTCTCCTGCCCGGCCCAGAGGAAGAGACCATCGCCCGAGTGGGTGGCGGAATTGAACGCCACGACATTCCGCGAGCTCTGCTCGAACATCAGCAGCGCCGCGGAGTCCTGTCCGCGGCGGAAGAAGCCGTGGCTGTACCCCCGCACATTGAAGTCGAGCCGGTTCCGCGCGATCACGTTGGCGCTCGAGCGGTACATGCCGATGCCGAGCCCCGAGTTGAAGGCGAAGGTGTTCCCCTCGACCCGAACCTGCGTGGTCCGGCTCATGAGGAGCCCGTTCATCCCTCCCTCCGCGCGGACGCCACGGACGGCGCCGCCGGTGACCGATTCCAGGTAGATGGCCGCCCCGAACCGGAGCCATTCGCCCTGCTCGTTCCGATGGTAGGAGAGCCAGTCCACGAGCGATTCGTGCTCCACCAGGGAATAGAGCCGTGGCTTCCATTGGCCACCCAGGTCGGCATCCTCAATCACGATGTCCCGCGCACCCAGGGCCAGGATGCCGATCCGATAGCCCCGGATCCGCCCACCGATGATCCGGACGCCGCGCCCGCCCTCGACCCGGATGGCCACGCCCTGGAACGTGTCGGGATCGGCGCGCGGGTCGCCGCCTTCGAGGATCACGCCCGTGAGATCGAGCGTGACCGAATCTCCCCGGATGGTGATGAGGGCCGAGTCGGTCGAGGCGGGCGCCGGCAGTCGCCAGGCGCCGGGGACCAGCCGGCTCGAGGCGGAGATGACGAGCCCGGGTCGCGGGGCGAGAACGGCGGGCTCCTGGGCGGCAACGGGGACTGCAACCAGGGCGGCGGCGAGGGCGGCGAGTGGCCTGGGCATGCAGGAATACTATCGTGCCGCGCCCGGAACGGCCGACGCCCCCGCCGGATCGGCGGGGGCGCCGGGACTCGCATCTATGTCATGGCGCCGTGGGCGCTCGAAGGGTGTCAGTCGCGGTCGTACCGGTCGCGGTCCCGCAGGTGCTCGCGGTCGTAGTAGTCCTCGCGGCGGTCGTAGTAGTCCTCGCGCCGGTCGTAGCGGTCTTCCCAGTAGTCGTAGTACCCTCGCCGCCACTCCCGGCCGTCGTACCGGAAGTCACGCGGCACCAGATAGCGGCCGCCGCGCTCGTAGACGATCACCTCGTGCACCCGGCGGGCGCCGCGCCATGGGCGGTCGTAGAACCGGCCGTCGATGTAGTAGAGCGGCACCGGGCGCCAGCCGTGCTTCCGCCAGTAGCCGTGGGCGACGCCGCGTGGGCCGCGATGGTACCGCTCGACCACGATCACGCGGGGGGCGTACTCCCGGTAGTAGTGTCGGCGGCCGCGGTCGACGACGACCACGTCGGGATAGGGGCGTCCGACGACGACCCGGCCGGCCACGGGGCCGCTGCCGACCACGACGTCGGCAGCGATCTGCGCCGCGACGGACCGCGGCGCCAGGACGAGCGCAGGCAGGAGCGCGAGTCCGACGAGCGAGCGCATGGGATCCTCCGGTTGGGACTGGGTGAGCCTTCGCCGGCCCGAAGGGCGAGGCCCGTGCCACGCGGGCAAGTGCTATATTGGCCGACGGTTACGCGTGCGACCGCCACCCCGTGCACGTCCCCGCGCGAGGACAGCGGGACGCCGGGAAAGTCGCAGGAGGACGGATGGCGCTGGTCGAGTGCATCGCCAACTTGAGCGAGGGGCGGGACGCGGCGGCGCTGGAGCGCTTCGGCGACGCGATCCGCTCCGTGCCCGGGGCCTCGCTGCTCGACGTCCACGCCGATCCCGACCACCACCGCAGCGTCTTCACCTTCGTCGGCAAGCGGCCGGCCGTGGAGGAGTCGGCCTACCGGCTGATCCTGCTGGCCGCGGCGATCATCGACCTCACCCGCCACCGAGGCGTGCACCCCCGGATGGGCGCAGCGGACGTCGTGCCGTTCGTCGGGCTGGGCGGGGTCCCTCGCGGGGAGCTGGTCGCCCTGGCGCGGCGGCTCGCCGTGCGCGTCGGCCGGGAGGCCTCCCTCCCCTCCTACCTGTACGGCGACGCCGCCACCTGCCCCGAGCGCCGGCTGCTCCGAGTGGTCCGCTCCGGACAGTTCGAGCGGCTGCGGGTGGCGGCGAGGCTCGACCCGGCCCGCCGGCCCGACGCCGGGCCGCCCGAGTTGCACCCCACGGCCGGGGCGGTGGCCATCGGCGTCCGCGGACCGCTCGTGGCCTGGAACGTCTGGCTGGCAGGCAACGACGTGGCGGCGGCCAGGGCCATCGCGGCGCGGGTCCGCGAGTCGGGCGGCGGCCTCCCCGGCGTCCAGGCGATGGGCGTGCCGCTCGCAACCCGCGGCGTGGCGCAGGTGTCGATGAACCTCACCCGTCCGTTCGAGTGCGGGCCGGTGGAGGCGACGGAGCGGGTGATGGCGCTCGCCGCGGAAGCCGGGGTGGAGGTGGGGCGGAGCGAACTGGTCGGGCTCGTGCCCGCCGACCTGCTCGACGCCGAGGCCGCCGAGCGCGTGCGCCTTCCCGACTACGGTGAGCACCTCCTGCTCGAGCCCGCAGTCGAGCGCGCCACCGGCCTCATCCTGCCCGCCGGCGCTTTGCGGCCCGCCTGACCGCGGCCTACCTTTCCGCCCCCGGGGTTCCCCAGCCGTCGAGGCCCGCCGTGAGCGGCACCTATCGCGTCACCGTCGCCAAGAGCTATCTCAGCTTCTCCTCGGCGCACTTCATCACCTTCCCCGGCCACAAGTGCGAATCGTTGCACGGGCACAACTACAGGGTCGGTGTCACCGTGGAGGGCCCGCTCGACCGGGAGGCGCTCTTCGTCATCGATTTCGCCATCCTCAAGGGCGTGCTCAAGCCGATGGTGGACGCGATCGACCACCGGGTGCTGCTTCCGACGGCGCACCCGAAGGTGCAGCTGACGGAGTCCGCGGAGTTCATCGACGTCACCTACTTCGGCGCGCCCCGGTTCCGGTTCCCCCGGAGCGACTGCGCGCTGGTCCCGGTGCAGAACACCACTGCGGAGCAGCTGGCGGCGTATTTCGCGGAGGCGGTCTGGGCCCGCCTCCGGGCCGACGGGTTCGCGCAGCTATCGTTGATCGAGGTCGAGGTGGAGGAGAGCGAGGGCCAGAGCGCCACTTACCGGCTCCCGCTCCACGGTTGAACGAGCGTTGACGCCCGGTCATAGGCTGGAACGGAACGGCGCTTCCGGCCGGCCGGCCGGGTGAGCGGAGGGCGCGATGGCGAAGGCGGAGAAGACGTTGCACGGAGCGGAGCTGGCCGGTCGGCTGCAGGCCCTGCCCGGCTGGCGGGAGGAGGGCGGTGCGATCCGCCGCGACTACGCCACGGAGGGCTGGCCCGCCAC
The DNA here is from genome assembly GCA_035457305.1 of Gemmatimonadales bacterium. GTDB lineage: Bacteria > Gemmatimonadota > Gemmatimonadetes > Gemmatimonadales > GWC2-71-9 > JAICEH01. Next base: position 28,983 of record DATIBS010000102.1, on the reverse strand, counting down.
GCTGATGGCCGCGAACGCCATCGGCTTCCTGGCCGAGGCGGCGGACCACCACCCCGACCTCACGCTGAGCTGGGGGCGGCTCTCGGTGCGGCTCAACACCCACAGCGCCGGCGGAATCACCGACAAGGACCTGGAGCTGGCGCGCCGGATCGACGACCTGGCCCTCTGGCGGCCGGGGGCCGGCTCGGCCCTGACCGGGACCCCGCGCACCTTCGTCCAGCCGGGCGAGGCCTGACGTGTTCCTGATCGAGGAACTGGTCCCCGCCCCCGACCCGCTGGCCTGCTGCGGCAAGTTCCTCGACCTGCCCTACCTGGTGTTCCTCGACGGCCAGGGAGGCCCCCCCGAGCTGTCGCGGTACTCCTACCTCACCGCGGACCCGTGGGAGGTGGTGCGCGGCCAGACCCGCGAGACGATCCGGATGGACCGCCGCCGCGGCACGGAACGAACCATCGTCGCGGACCCGATGGACGTCCTGGAGGAGGCGCTGGAGCCGTGGCGGTTCCCGCAGTACCCCGGCCTTCCGCCATTCCAGGGAGGGGCGGCGGGCTGGATCGGGTACGACTGGAAGACCGACCTCCCGGCCAGCATCGTGCGGTACTACGACGACGTAGGGCTCCCGATCCTCCTCATGGGACTCTACGACTGGGTGATCGCGTGGGACCACCAGGCCGGCCGGGCGTGGCTCATCTCCACCGGTCTCCCGATGACGGACGCGGGGGATCGGCTCAACCATGCGGCCCGCCGGCTCCGCGATGCGAAGGCCAGGGTGCTCGGGCCGCCGGCTCCCGACGGGCGGGCCGTGCGCCCGCGGGAGCGGCCCCGTGCGCTCTCCTTCCCGGTCGAGGAGCTCCATCCGGACGGGCCGCTCAGGTTCCGGTCGACGTTCACCCGCTTCACCTACGGCATCGCGGTGGAGCGCGCGCGGGAGTACATCCGCGCCGGCGACTGCTTCCAGGTGAACGTCTCGCAGCGATTCGAGTGCCCCTTCCGGGAAACCCCCTACGAGTTCTACGGCCGGCTCCGCCGGATGACGCCCGCGCCCTACGGCGCGCTGGTGCAGGCAGAAGGCTGGGCGGTGATCAGCGCGTCCCCGGAGCGCTTCCTCTCGTACGATCCCCGCACCCGCGTCGTCGAGACCCGCCCCATCAAGGGAACGCGCCCCCGCGGCGCCTCGGCGGCGGAGGACGAGGCCCTGGGTCGGGCGCTCCTCGCGAGCGAGAAGGACGCAGCGGAGCACGTCATGATCGTGGACCTGCTCCGGAACGACCTCTCCCGCGTCTGCCGGCCCGGCACGGTGACCGTGCCGCGGCTGCTGGACCTCGAGTCGCACCCGACGGTGCACCACCTGGTGTCCAACATCCGGGGCGAGCTCGCTGCCGAACGCGATGTCTACGACCTGCTGGACGCCACGATGCCCGGGGGGTCGATCACCGGCGCGCCGAAGCAGCGGGTGTGCGAGATCATCACGGAGCTCGAGCCGACTCGCCGGGGGGTCTACTGTGGCGCGATCGGCTGGCTGAGCTTCGCCGGCGGGTTGGAGACAAGCGTGGCCATCCGCACCGCCGTCGCCGCCGGGGGCGAGATCCTGGTCCACGTGGGGGGCGGGGTGACCGCGGACTCCGACCCCGACGAGGAGTATGACGAGACGCTCGCGAAGGGGCGCGCCTTCTTCGAGACCCTGCTCGAGGGCGCCCGGACCCGCGTGGCGGCGGAGGCGGGGGCGGGGGCGGCCGCACGATGATCCTCATCATCGACAACTACGACTCCTTCGTCCACAACATCGCACGCTACGTACGCGAGCTCGGCGCCGACTGCCGGATCGTGCGGAACGACGAGGTCAGCGTCGAGTCCGTCGTGGTCATGACGCCGAGTCACCTCATCCTCTCTCCCGGCCCCTGCACCCCCGACGACGCCGGCATCTGCGTCGAGGTGGTGCGCCGGCTGAAGGGGGCGTGTCCGGTGCTGGGCATCTGCCTGGGCCACCAGTGCATCGCGCAGGCCTACGGCGCCCGGGTGGTCCGCGCCGCGGTGCCGATGCACGGCAAGGTGTCCGCCATTCACCACGACGGCACCGGGCTCTTCGCCGGCCTGCCGAGCCCGTTCCGCGCCACCCGCTACCACTCGCTCGTGGTGGACGACGGATCGGTGCCGACGGAACTCCGGGTGACAGCCCGGGCCGGCGACGGGGAGATCATGGCGGTGCAGCACACGCGGTGGCAGGTGCACGGAGTGCAGTTCCACCCGGAGTCGGTCCTCACCGAGCACGGCTACCGGCTGATCCACCAGTTCCTCTCGATCGGCGCCAACCCGCAGGTGCCTCCGGTCCTGCCGGCCGCCTTCCCCGACCCTCGCGGGGCGGCCGCGTGAAGCGCGCGGCACTCGTGGCGGCCCTGCTCGGGGCCGGGGCGTGCCGTGCGCCCGCCGCGCAGCCCACCGCCGCGCCCCGGCTCGACGGCGGCCGGATGGTCGCCGCCATTGCGGGGCTCGCGCACGACTCGATGGAGGGCCGGGCGGCGGCCACGCCCGGAAGCGCGCGCGCCCGGCGCTGGCTCCTCGGGCAGTTCGAAGCCGCCGGTCTGGAGCAGCCGGCAGGCGGGTACGAGCGGCCGTTCCCGATCGCCGCCGGCACCGCCACGCCCCGGGGCGTGAACCTGGCCGGCGTGATCCCGGGGCGCTCACGCCCGGAGCGGATGCTCGTGATCGGAGCCCACTACGATCACCTCGGCGTCCGCCGTGATTCGGTGTACAACGGCGCCGACGACAACGCGTCGGGGGTGGCGGTGGTGCTCGAGCTGGCCCGGTGGTTCCGCGCCCATCCGCCGGCCTCCACCGTGATCGTGGCGCTCTTCGACGCGGAGGAAGCCGGGAGCGCAGGTGCGGAGGCCTTCGTCGGGAACCCGCCCGCACCGCTCCACCGGGTGGCGGCGATGGTGAACCTCGACATGGTGGGGCGGAATGCGGCGGGGGAGCTCTGGATCGCCGGCACGGCCCACTGGCCGAGGCTGCGTCCCGTGGCGGAGGCGGTGGCCGGGCGGAGCGCGCTCACGGTGCGGCTGGGGCACGATCGCGCGGGAGTGGCGGGGGCGGACGACTGGACCTTCGCGTCCGATCACGGGGCCTTCCACCGGGCCGGCATCCCCTTCCTCTACTTCGGGGAGGAGGACCACGCCGACTACCACCGGCCCACCGACGATGTGGAGCGGATCCAGCCGGCGTTCCTGCGCGGCGCGGCGGAGACCGTGCTCGACGCGGTGCTGATCCTGGACACGCTCCAGGCGTCCGTCCGCTGACCCACCGCGGAGGGCGCGGAGCGGTCAGTCGCCGAGCGAGATGCCGAGGTCGCGCGCCGTGAGCACGGTGTCGGAGTCCACCGGCACGAGCCGCGGGCGACCCACCACCTCCGCGAGCGGCACCAGCGAGATGATCGGCGGGGTGAAGGCCGTCATGGTCCCAAACCGGCCGTCGGCGATCGCGCGCACCGCCGCGGCACCGAAGCGGAGCGATAGCAGCCGGTCGAAGGTGGTCGGCGAGCCGCCGCGCTGCAGGTGACCGAGCACCAGCGAGCGCGTCTCCTTCCCCGTCCGCTCCGCGATCCCCTGGGCCACCCGCGCCCCGATCCCGCCCAGCCGGTCCGCTCCCCCCGCCTGCCGCCGCTCGGCCAGCACCTGCGCGCCTCCCACCGGCCGCGCCCCCTCCGCCACGACGACGATGCTGAACCGGCGGCCGCGCGCCTCGCGCTCCAGGATCTTCGCGCACACCCGGTCGAGGTCGAACGGGATCTCCGGGATGAGGATCACGTCGGCGGTCGCGGCAATCCCGCTGTGGAGGGCGATCCACCCCGCGTCCCGCCCCATCAGCTCGACCACCATCACCCGCTCGTGGCTCTCCGCGGTGGAGTGCAGCTTGTCGATCGCGTCGGTCGCGGTGGCCACCGCCGTGTCGAACCCGAACGAGAAGAGCGTGCCCGAGACGTCGTTGTCGATCGTCTTCGGCACCCCCACGGCGGGCAGCCCCTTCCGCCACAGGTCGTAGGCGATCCCGAGCGAGCCGTCCCCGCCGAGCGACACCAGGGCGTCGAAGCCGCTGGCCCGGAACGCGGCCACCAGCTCATCGGAGCGGTCCACCTCCTCGACCGTGCCGTCGGCCCGCCGATGCGGCCAGCGGAAGGGGTTGCCGCGGTTCGTGGTGCCGAGGATGGTCCCGCCGAGGTGGGTGATCCCGCGCACCTCCTCCGGGCCGAGGGGCACGACACCGTCGCCCTCCATCAGGCCGGCGAAGCCCCGTCGGATGCCGAAGCACCGCCATCCGCGCTGCGTGGCCGAGAGGACCACGGCACGAATGACCGCGTTGAGGCCGGGGGCGTCACCGCCGCCCGTCGTGATCGCGATGCGCACTAGGCCGTGCCCTGCTCCCGGATCAGCCGGACCACCTCGCCAGGTTCGGCGTGGCGGCCCACCTGCCGCTTGGAGAAGACCTTGGCTCCGTCCACGAGGACATCGAACGTCCCTCCCGAGCTCGGCACGAGGTGCACCTCGATCCCGGGGAAGGCCGCCGTCAGCTCAGCCGCCAGCCTGGCGGCTCGGGGCTCGTAGTTTCAGGTGACGCAGAAATAGATCCGCACCTGCATGGCATGCTCCTGGCACTTCGGGTGGGCTCGTGACCGGCGGCCGCCGGCCCCAGCCCTATCGTAGCCGCGGTCGAGGCCCCTGCCAAGCCGCGCCTTGTCAGGCATCCAGAGGCGTCCTATCTATCGGCCCATGTTGAGGTTCCCGTCCTATCGCCCGGTCGTGCTGGGCCTCGCGGTCCTGCTCGCCCCGGCGGCGGCGGGCGCCCAGGGCCCGGAGTACGGTGTCGAGCTCGCTGCCGGGATCCGCTACCAGGCGTGGGACTATGCCGCGGACCTGCGTCCGGCGGTCGGGGCGGTGGCCCGGCTCGGGATCGGGCTCCCCTCCCGGTTCGGGCTCGAGGGCGAGGTCGCGATCGTCGAGCCCAACAGCCGGACGCTGCAGGAGGCGGTGCGCCTGCTCGGGATGACCGGATACCTGCTCTACAACCTGCCTGCAGGGGACCAGGCCAGCTTTCTCGTCCGGCTCGGCGGGGGGATGGCGAAGTACGGGGGCGATTGTCCTCCCGACGTCCCCACCGGCCTCAACCCCTGCGGCGGGAAGTTCAACCTTTCGGCGGGTGTCGGCGCCCGGGTGCACATCAGCCGGAGCGTGGCGTTGCGCGGCGATTTCTACTACGACCGACCGGCCGCCGACCCCGGCTTCTTCACCTACGGCGCCACCCTCGGACTCGGCGTGCTGACCGCGCGCGCCACGAGCGCCGATTCCGACGGCGATGGCGTGCCGGACCGCAGCGACGCCTGTCCCGGCACCGCCCCCGGCGCCCGCGTGGACCTGCGAGGCTGCCCCTCGGACGGGGACCGCGACGGGGTGTTCGACGGCCTCGACCGCTGCCCCTCGACACCGGAGGGCCATGCCGTGGATCCGCTCGGCTGCCCGCTCGACCAGGACCGCGACGGCGTGGCCGACGCGCTGGATCGGTGCGCGGACTCGCCGGAGGGCGCAGTCGTGAACGAGGCGGGGTGCCCGCTCGACGGGGACCAGGACGGCGTGGCCGACGGACTCGACCGTTGCCCCGGGACGCCGTCGGGCGCGACGGTGGACCAGCTCGGGTGCCCGCTCGACGCCGACGGCGACAGCGTGCCGGACGGAGTGGATCGCTGCCCGGGCACCCCGGCGGGCACCACCGTGGACCCGCTCGGCTGCCCGGCGCTCGGCGGCCCATGGACGGTACCCGCCGCGGAGTTCGAGGGGGCCACGCCGCTCGCCTCGGCCGGGGCACGGGGCACGCTCGACCAGGTGGCGGCACTGCTCCGCCGGCGTCCCACCCTGCGCCTCGAGGTGCGGGGGTATGGGCCCATCGTGGGCGCGGGGCAGCCCGGCCGTCGCGCGCCGCTGGAGCGCGCGGAGCTCGTGAAGGCAGCACTGGTGAGCCGCGGCGTGCCCGCGGCCCGCATCCGGACCATCGGCTTCGCCGGACAGGAGGAAACGCGGGTGACCATCGTCGTCCAGTCGGAGGGCCGCTGATGCGGTGCCTCTTCGCCGCCGCGCTCCTCGCGGCCCTCGCCCCCTCGGCGGTCCGCGCCCAGGACTCCACCCGCTGGGGCGACGAGCTCCCGGCCGCCGCAGCGCCGGCACTGCCCGCTCCCGGGCCGGCGGAGCCCCACCCGGCCCCCCCGCTGCCGAAGCCGCCGGCCAAGGTGCGCGCGCTCTATCTCACGGCATGGGTCTTCGGCAGCCAGCGGTTCTACGACCTCGTCCGCCTGGCCGACTCGACCGAGGTGAACGCCTTCGTCATCGACGTGAAGGACGACACCGGCTACCTCACCTATCGCTCCGAGGTGCCGACGGCGGTGGAGATCGGCGCGAACGCCGAGCTCCGGGCCCGTGACACGCGCGAGCGGCTCGCCCTGCTCCACGCGAAGGGGATCTTCCCGATCGCCCGCATCGTCGTCGCGAAGGACCCGCTCCTCGCCATGAAGAAGCCGTCCTGGTCCATCCAGGATGTGGACGGCGGGCTCTGGCGCGACCGCCAGGGGCGTGCCTGGGTGGACGCCTTCCGCGACTCGGTGTGGATCTACGCTGCCGAGCTGGGCGAGGAGGCCGTGCGACTCGGATTCGCGGAGCTGCAGTACGACTACGTGCGCTTCCCCGACGAGCCGCGGTCACGGATGGCGCGCGCCCGGTATGGTGCCCGCCGCGAAGGCGAATCCACGCGCGACGGCGTCCGCCGGAACCTCGGCCTGCTGCGGGACCGGGTGGCGGCGCTCGACGTGCCGTTCACCCTCGACGTCTTCGGGATGACGACCGTTGCCGAGGGCGACCTCGGGATCGGGCAGGTGTGGGAGGACCTGGTGGGCCTGGCCGACGTCGTCCTGCCGATGGTCTATCCCAGCCACTACTACCGCGGGATGTACGGGTTCTCGAGCCCGAATGCCGCCCCCTACGAGGTCGTGAAACGCGCCCTGGAGGACGGCCTCCGGCGCTCGGCGAAGGTCGAGTCGCCCGCGGAAGTCCGGCCCTACCTCCAGGCGTTCACGCTGGGCCCGCCGCGATACGGCCCGGAGCACGTCCGCGCCCAGATGAAGGCGGGGTACGACCTCGGGCTCGGCGGGTGGGTGCTGTGGAACCCGCGCAGCGTGTACGACCCGCGGATCTTCCACCCGGCCGCGACCGACGCGACCGCCGAAGCGAGCGCCGGCCGGTGAGGCGGCTCGCGTTCGCCGGTGCGCTCACCGCCGTGGTGGGCGCCGCGCCACCGGCGACCCTGCCCGGCCGGGACTGGGACGTGCGCGCCCCGATCCGGGCCGACCGCACCGGGATCCCCGAGGATCCGCGGCTCAGCGAGAGTTCCGGGGTCGCGGCCAGTCGGGCCCATCCCGGTGTGCTCTGGACGGTGAACGACTCGGGCAACGACCCGATCCTCTTCGCCATCGATACGCTCGGTGCCGACCTCGGTGCCTTCGCCGTCGCCGGGGCCGCCAACCAGGACTGGGAGGACGCCGCCCTCGGCCCGTGCGACGCGGGAACCTGCGTCTACATCGCCGACACGGGCGACAACGCCGAGGAACGGGAAGAGGTCGCCATCTACCGCGTCCCGGAACCCGAGCCCGGGCCCGCCGCGCGCGGGACCACCGCCCCGGGTGAGGCCCTCCGGGTGCGTTACCCCGACGCGCCCCACGACGTCGAAGCGATGTTCGTGGATGCCGCAGGGGACACGCACCTGATCACGAAGGGGCGGACGGACGGCGTGCGGCACTTCCGCGTGCCCGGCTCCGCGTGGGGATCGACGGCGCCGGTGACGGCCGAGGACCTGGGGCGGCTGCCGCTCGATCCGGGCGCCTCCCTGTCGGACCGGATCACGGGAGCCGCACTGTCGCCGGACGGCGACGTCGCCGTGGTGCGGAGCTACCGCCGACTCCACTTCTTCGCCGTACCGGGCGACGGCCGACTCGAGCCGCTCGGTTCCCCGCCCCTGGCCTGCTCCGTGGCGGGACTCGAGCCCCAGGGCGAGGCGGTGACCTGGCTCGACCGCGGGCGGCTCGTGCTCACGAGCGAGCGCTTCGTCGGACTCGCCCCCGGGACCATCCACGTGGTGGAGTGCCCCATTCGCTGACGGAGTGATGCGCCGGATCCTCGCCATCCTGCTGCTCCTCCCGCTGGTCACGGTCCTCCACGCCCCCGCGCCGGCCCCGGCCCATCGCGCCGCCCGCGTGAGCGCGGGCGACGTGACGCTGCGGGCAGTCCGCGCCGGAGCGGGGAGCCCCACCCTCCTGTTCCTGCATGGCTTCGGCGAGTCCGTCGTCACCTGGCAGGGCGTCTTCGACCGGCTCGCGCGGCGCCACGCCGCCCTCGCCGTGGACCTTCCCGGATTCGGGCTGTCCGACAAGCCCGCGGGCCCGTACGACTTCCCGAGCCAGCTCCTGCGGGTGGAGGCGGTCCTGGACGGGACCCGCGGCCCGGTGGTCGTCATCGGCCATTCGATGGGCGGGCAGCTCGCGGCAGGGCTCGCGCTGGCGCGACCGGACCGGGTCGTGGCCGCGGTGCTCCTCGCGCCGGCCGGGGATTCGGTCGGGCTCGGCGGGCTGGTGGACAGCCTTGGGGCCTCGGGTGCGGCCGCCATCGGCTGGTGGGAGGCGGCCCGCGCGTGGGCGCTGCCGGTGCACGCGCCGGCCTGGCTCGACGACGGGCCCCTGGCGGGCTACGAGCCCCTCGCCGACCCCGCGTTCCGCGCGGCAGCGACCAGCGTGGCGGAAGACTTCGACTTCGCCGCGCTCCGCGAACGCTTCGCGGAGATCCGGCAACCGGTCCTCCTGCTCTGGGGCACGCTCGACCCCGTGGTGCCGTACGCGGTGGGAGAGCGGCTCGCGCGAACCATTCCCTGCACGCGGCTGGTGACCTTCCCGCGCACCTTCCACCGCCCCCAGGCGATCCACCCGGAGGGAGTCGCCGCGGCGATCGAGGACTTCCTCGGGCGCCTCGATCCGAAGGGCGCGTGCCCGTTCCCGCGGCCGGCCACCGCGGAGGGCGGGGGGTAGCCATGGGGATGTAGTTTTCGGGCCTCACAGCCAAGCGAGTCGCCCGATGCTCCCCGTCCGCACCCTCGCCGCCGCCGTCCTGCTTGCCCTGCCCCCGTGGCTCGCCGCGCAGACGCCTGATCCCGGCGGCCGGGTGGCAGCGGCAGTGAGCGGCGCCGCCATCCGGGCCCACGTCGACTTCCTCGCCAGTGACCTGCTCGAGGGCCGTGCAGCCGGCACGCGGGGCGGCGAGATCGCGGCGGCCTACATCGCCGCCCAGTTCGCCCGGCTCGGCCTCGAACCGGCCGGGGACTCGGGGTCGTACCTGCATCGCGTCCCCGTCCTCAGCCTGACCCCGGAGCCGGACCTCTCCATCGGCGGCCAGCGGCTCGCCTACCGCGACGACTACGTCCTCTGGTCCATGCGAAACGAGCCGGAGGTGACGCTCGCCGGCGACCTGGTCTTCGTGGGCCACGGGATCGTCGCGCCCACGTGGAACTGGGATGATTACGCCGGGGTCGACGTGAAGGGGAAGACCGTCGTCGCGCTGGTGAACGACCCCGGACTCCGCGATCCGCGGATCTTCAAGGGGAAGGCGCTCACCTACTACGGCCGCTGGACGTACAAGATCGAGGAAGCCGCCCGTCAGGGGGCCGCGGGGATCCTCCTGATCCACACCGACGAGAGCGCGACCTACGGCTGGGCTTCCGTGACCGGCTCGTGGACCGGCCCCCAGGTCCGCATCGAGACCCCCGCCACGTCGCTCATCGCGGCGGGGTGGCTCACCCGGTCGGCCGCGACGCGCGTGTTCGCGGGGGCCGGGCTGGACCTGGACTCGCTCATGGACCGCGCCGCGCGCCGCGGGTTCCGCGGGGTCCCCATCCGCGGCGGCCTGCGTGCCGGCGTCCGGAGCCGGATCGAGCGTTCGGTCACTGCCAACGTCATCGCCCGACTGCCCGGGGCCGGGTCGAAGGCGCACGAGGCGGTCATGATCGGCGGTCATTACGACCACCTCGGCATTCGCCGGCCGGTGAACGGCGACTCCATCGCGAACGGCGCCGTGGACAATGCCACCGGCACCGCCGCCGTCCTGGCCCTGGCCGACGCATTCGTGGCCTCCGGGGTCCGGCCGGGGCGGTCGGTGCTCTTCATCGCCTTCGGCGCCGAGGAATCCGGGCTGCTCGGCTCCACCGCCTTCGCCGAGCGCCCGACGATCCCCCTCCGGGACCTGGCGGCAGTCCTCAACCTCGACGGCATCGCCCCGTTCGGCGCCACGGCGGACATCGCCGCCCTGGGCGACGACCAGTCCACCCTTGGGGACGCATTCCGCGCGGCCGCCGCCGCCGAGGGCCTCCGCGCTTCGGTCAACGCGGACGCCGCCGCCAAGGGGTACTTCTTCCGGTCCGATCATTTCCCGATGGTGCGCGCGGGCGTGCCGGGACTCTCCTTCCAGGACGGCATGGAGCTCCGGGGGAAGCCCGCGGATACGTGGCGGCGACTCTCCGACGATTACACGGCCGAGCGCTACCACCAGCCCGGGGATGAATGGCTCGACTGGTATACGGTGGACCCCATCGTCCAGCAGGCCCGGGTGGCGGCGCGGATCGCCGTGGCGGTCGGGGATGCCGCCGGGCAACCGGAGTGGCATGCCGGGTCGGAATTCAAGGCGGCTGGCCAGGCACGGCTGCTGACTGACAACTGACCAGCCAGTCAGTTATGGCATCGACACTCAATGCATTGTCGTGCAAGGTGTTGTGAGATTGCCCATCATCACCTGAGTGAGAGCGGCCCGGTGACTGGTAGTAGTGGGTCGGCAATAGTATCTTTGCCGGCCATTCTGGAACCTCCACCGGGGGAATCCTCTGGAACTTCCCACTTCACACCGCGTCCCCCTCACCTGGCTGGTGCAGCACGGGGGGGAGGCCATCCGGTACCGGACCCTCCGGGACCTCGCCCCGGCAGGCACGGTTTCGGCCGAGGAGTTGGCCGCGGCCCAGGCCGCGGTGGCCGAGTCGAAGGCCGTCGTCGCGGTGCTCAAGAAGCAGAAGGAGGACGGCACCTGGGGCGGCAACCTCCTCGCGGCCGACGCCGCCAAGGCCCGCGGCATCAAGGACACGGGGACGATCCCCCAGTACCGGCTGCTGGCCCAGCACGGCGTCCCCCAGACCCAGCGCGCCCTCCGGCTGGCCGAGCGCCTCCTCTTCCGGTTGCTCAGCCGCGACGACGACCCCGCCCTGATGTTCGAGTTGCAGCCGATCGGCTCCACGGAGCCATTGGCGGAGGCGTGGGTGCGCTGGCTGCTCCGCGAGGCCGCGTCTGCCGCGCTCGCCGAGTCGGGTCACCTGGAGGACCCGCGGCTCCGCGGCGCCGGGCACAAGGTCGCGAGCGCGGTGTCCCAGTTCCTCCGGAGCCCGCTCGCGGAATCCCCCCTCACGAAGGCGGGCCGGCAGACGGTCCTGCATCCGGAGGCCTGGCCCCCGAGCTGGTATTCGCTCGCGATGCTGGCCGCCATGCCCAGCCTCCAGCGGGAGCGCGCGGGGTTCGTCATGCGCCTCGGCGAGTACCTCGCCAAGCCCGCCCCACGCCAGGCGTTCACCATCCAGGTCGGGAAGGCCTCGGTGGCCCCGGATCACCTCCTGCTCGGCGACCCGATCGAGACCGACGCCCGGGGCGCGGCGAAGGACATCCCCCTCGCGCTCCACTTCTACGAGATGCTCGCGCGACTCGGCACGCTGCCCCACTCGGAGCCGGCCAGCACCGGGCTCGGCCGCCTGCTCGAGGACGTGGACGAGCGCGGCGTGTGGCATCCGCGGAACCTGCGGTCCGCGCCGAAGGCGGAGAGCCCGATGAGCTACCACGCCTGGCCCCTGGCCCCCGAGGGCAAGGCGCCCGAGTCGCGGGCGGCGGACGTCACCTTCCGCCTGGCGCTGATCGCGAAGTTCCTCGGGTGGCAGCTGGAGTTCGCCTGACGGACCGCCTCGACCTCACGCCCTTCGGCTTCACGCCGACCGAGAGCCTCGTCTACGAAGTGCTGCTGACGCAGGGCCCCGGGACCGGGTATGCGGTGGCCCGTTCCGCGGGGCTGGCGCGGGCCAACGCCTATGCCGCGCTCGAGGGTCTGGTGACGAAGGGGGCGGCCCGCAGCGACGCGGGCCGCCCTCGCCGTTTCCGCCCCGAGCCGCCCGATGCGCTGCTCGCGCGGGTCACCGAGGCGCAGGGCCGCGCCCTCGACCGGCTGGCCGATCGCCTGGCCGAGGCGGCGGCGCCCTCCACGCCGTCACTCGTCGAGCTCGACTCGGCCCGCGGCGCGCTCCAGCTGCTCGGGCGCGAGATCGCCCGTGCCACGACCCGGGTGCTCCTGCTGGCCCCGCCCGACGCATGGCCCGCGCTCGTGCCCGCACTCCGGCGGGCGGCCGGCGCGGGGGTGGAGCTCCGGCTGGTCTCGAGCGGGCCGGTGGATCTCGGGTTCGCGGGTGTCGCGGTGGCGGCGGGGGCGGGTCCCTGGCCGGGCGACCCGCTGGTGGCGGTGGTGGACGACCGGAGCGCGGTGGTGGCTGGTCGGGAGGGCGACCGGGTGAGCGGGCACTGGACTGCCGCCCCACCCCTGGTAGCGGCGGCGCGGCTGGCGTTCGAGCGGATGGCGGGAGAGTAGACGGCGGGGGCGGGAACGGAAGCCGGAGCCGGAAGACGGAAGGACGGGAACGCGGGGAGCCGGTTCCCGTCCTTCCGTCTTTCGGGCCTGCCGTCCGCCTAGCCCACCACTGCCATGGCCTCGGTGGGGTCGGCGTCGAAGACGAGGTGGCCGTCCCGGTAGTTCGCGCCATGGAGGGTGAGGGCGAGCACCTCGCCCAGTTCCTCGACCAGGTGCACCGGGAGCCGCTTCCGCACCTCCTCCGGCAGGTCCTCCAGGTCCCGCGCGTTGTCCTTCGGCACGACGACCTCGGCGATGCCCGCCCGGCTCGCGCCGAGGAGCTTCTCCTTCACGCCGCCGATCGGCAGGACCCGGCCCCGGAGCGTGATCTCGCCGGTCATCGCGATGTCGTGGCGCACCGCCCGGCCGGAGAGGGCGGAGACCAGCGCCGTGGCCATCGTGACCCCGGCCGACGGGCCGTCCTTCGGGATCGCGCCGGCGGGCACGTGGACGTGCACGTCCCGCTCGAAGACATCCGCCGGGACCCCGAGTTCGCGGGCGTGGGCGCGGGCCCACGTCCACGCGGCGCGGGCCGACTCCTTCATCACGTCGCCGAGCTGGCCGGTCAGCACCAGCTCGCCCTTCCCCTTCATGGTGGACGCCTCGACGAACATGATGTCGCCCCCCACCGGGGTGTAGAACATCCCGGTGGCCACGCCCACGGTGTCCTCGCTCATGGCGCGCTCGGGGTGGACCTTCGGCCGCCCGAGCAGGGCATCCACCCGGTCCCCATCGATGACCGCCGTCGCGGCCTCGCCGGCGGCGATCTGCCGGGCCACCTTCCGCGCGAGCTTGCCGATCTCACGCTCGAGCTGGCGCACCCCCGACTCGCGGGTGTAGCTCGCGATGACCTCGGCCAGCGCGGCGTCGGTGATCTCGAGCTGCCCCTTGTCCAGCCCGTTCTCCCGGAGCTGTCGCGGGATCAGGTAGGTCCGGGCGATCTCGCGCTTCTCCCCCTCGGTGTACCCGGAGAACTCCACGACCTCCATCCGGTCGAGCAGGGGCCCCGGGATGTTCTGGATGAAGTTGGCCGTGGCGATGAAGAGCACCTCGCTCAGATCGAACGGCACACCGAGGTAGTGGTCGGTGAAGGAGTCGTTCTGCGCCGGGTCGAGCACCTCGAGCAGGGCGGCGGCCGGGTCGCCCTGGAAGGAGACGCCCAGCTTGTCCACCTCGTCGAGGAGGAACACCGGGTTCCGGGTGCCGGCCTGCTTGAGGCCCTGGATGATCCGTCCCGGCATCGCGCCGACGTAGGTGCGGCGGTGGCCCCGGATGTCCGCCTCGTCGCGGGCGCCGCCGAGCGAGATCCGGATGTATTCGCGCCCCATCGCGCGGGCGATGGACTTGGCCACCGAGGTCTTGCCCACGCCCGGCGGCCCGACGAAGAGCAGGATCGACCCGCGGGCCCGGTCGTCGTCGTTGCCCGGCGCGCCGTCCCCGTCGGCGTGCTCCTGGCGGAGCTTCCGTACCGCGAGGAACTCGAGGACCCGGTCCTTCACGTCCCCGAGCGCGTAATGGTCCTCGTCGAGGATGGCGGCCGCCTGCGGCAGGTCGAGGTGGTCCTCGCTCCGCTCGCCCCAGGGCAGCTCGAGGATGGTCTCGAGGTAGGTGCGGATGACCTGCGCCTCCATCGACTCGCGACCGATCCGGGAGAGCCGGCCGAGCTCGCGATCCACCTCCTTGCGCGCGGCTTCGGGAAGGTCGAGGGCGGCGAGCTTCTCCCGCAGCTCCTCCATTTCCGAGTCCTCGTCCTCCTCCCCCAGTTCGCGCCGGATGGTCTTGAGCTGCTCGCGCAGGAACATCTCGCGCTGGCGCTCCCCCAGCTCCTCCTGGACCTGGGACTTGATCTCCTCCTGCGCCTCGAGCACCGAGAGCTGCCGCTGCACGTGCACCAGCACCCGGCGGAGCCGCTCCTCGACCGAGAGGGTCTCGAGCAGCGCCTGGCGCTGGCCGGTGGCCAGGTCGATGTAGCCCGCCACCAGGTCGGCGAAGCGGCCCGGCTCGTTCACGCCGTTCAGCACCTGCTGGACCACCTCCTCGGGCAGCCCCGACTTCTGGCCCAGTTCCGCGGCGCGCGCCCGGACCTCCCGGTGCAGCGCCACGAACGCGGGGTCCTCCGCATTCACCGGCGCCAGCTCCTCGGCGTCGCGCACGATCGCCTGGAGCCATCCGCCCTCGTGCTCCGAGTAGTGCATCGCGATCGCGCGGCGGTCGCCATGCACCAGGAGCTGCATCCCGGCCAGGCCCCGCTGCACCTGCCCGATGCGGGCGATGGTCCCGATGGTGTGGAGGGCCGTGGGATCCACGCCCTCGGTGTTCTCCCGCTGAGCGACCGCGAAGACCAGCTTGTCCTCGGTCTTGAGGGCGGCCTCGAGCGCGCGGAGCGTACCCGGGCGGCCGGCGCCGATCGGCGCGGTCACCCCGGGAAAGAGCACGACCTCCCGAAGCGGGAGGACGGGCAGGGTCAGGCGTTCAGGCATCGTCTTCTCCTCGGCCATCCGCCCCGGGGCGGAGTGGCAGTCGTGACACGTGATCGACGGGAGAGGTGCACCCGGCGTGCCAGTGCCATCCGCCCAAGATACGCCGGCGGCGCGGGTTTGGTTCACCCCGCGGCCCGGGCCGGCAGGGCGGCGGCGGGTCGTTCTGACCGATCCTGCCATTGCGGCGTGCCGTGCGAGCGAAACTCCGGAGACCGCGCGGCCGTCTGGATGGTGCACTTTGCACCATTACCCAAGTCGTTGCCACGAGCGGAGAAGGCGCACAGATTCAGATGCTACCTCCCGACCACTCCGTCCTGACGCCGAGCGAGGCCAGCTCCGGGATGACCGACAGCACCGACAGGTCGCTCGCCGCCCGGCTCGCGCAGGCGCTCAACAGCGCGTACACGCTCGAGGGTGAGATCGGGCGTGGCGGGATGGGAGTGGTCTATCGCGCGCGCGATGAGCGGTTGCAGCGCCGCGTGGCGATCAAGGTGCTCCCGCCCGAGCTCGCCTTCCAGCAGGACATCCGGGAGCGCTTCACCCGCGAGGCCCAGACGGCGGCCAAGCTGTCGCACCCGCACATCGTGCCGATCCACGACGTGGGCGAGGGCGAGGGTCTGGTCTACTTCGTCATGGGCTACGTGGACGGCGAGTCGGTGGGCGCGCGGCTCAAGCGGCGGGGCCCGCTTCCGGTCGAGGAGGCGCGCCGGATCATGAAGGAGACCGCGGACGCGCTCAGCGCCGCCCATGCGCTCTCGGTCATCCACCGCGACATCAAGCCCGACAACATCCTGCTCGAGGGGACCCGCGGGCGGGTGATGGTGACCGACTTCGGGATCGCGAAGGCGCTCTCGGCGGCGTCCGGCGCCACGCTCACCGGTGCCGGCATCGCCATCGGTACGCCTTCCTACATGAGCCCGGAACAGGCGGCGGGCGAGCGCGAGATCGACGGGCGCTCCGACCTGTACAGCCTCGGGATCGTCAGCTACCAGATGCTCACCGGCGAGCTGCCCTTCAGCGCGCCGACCGTGGCCGGCATCCTGATGAAGCAGATCACGGAGCCCGCGCCGCTGGTCACCTCGCACCGGCGGGACGTGCCGGAGGACCTCTCGCTCGCGGTGAGCCGCTGCCTGGAGAAGGACCCCGCCAACCGCTGGCCCACGGCGGACGCGCTCCGCCGCGCGCTCGAGAGCCGGACCGTCACGGGGTACCGCCCCACGGGCACGTCGTGGCGTGCGGGCACCGGCCGGAGCACCGCGGGGCGGCCCGCCGAGTCCGCGCGGTCCGCGCGGTCCGCCGCCCCGCGCTCCCCGCGTCCGCTGGCCGACCGGCCGGGCGCTCTCGCGCGCCGGGAGCCGGACGAGTGGCGCGAGCGGCAGCTCCGCCGGCGGCACGGCCCGTGGACGCCGGACCGCGACGTGGAGGAGGATCGCACGCCGCTCCCCGACACCGGCGAGCCCAAGATCGTGCAGACGGTGCGCGCCCAGTTCGCGCGCTGGGCAGCGGTGAACGGCGGGCTCTTCCTGCTCAACGTCGCCACCACCCAGCTCGACCCGCCGTGGTTCCTCTTTCCCGCGGCGGCGATGGGCTTCGGGCTGCTCTCGAACTACGCCAAGCTGTGGCAGGCGGGGTACAGCTGGCGGGACGTGCTCAACCGCCCCCCCGCCCCCGATGCGCTCGCGCCCGCCGGCGGGACGAAGCCCGGCGCCGTGCCCCCGAAGCGCCTCGCGCCGCCGACCGCCGCGGAGTTCGGCACCTACCGGAAGACGATGGAGGACGTGCAGCGGGACCGCGCGTTCATCCTGCGCCAGGTCCAGCAGCTGCCGGCGGAGGATCGCGAGCTCCTCCCCGACGTGGTGCAGACCACCGAGGCGCTCTACGAGCGGGCCGCGGGCCTCGCCCAGGCCCTGCACGCCATGGATTCGGGACTGGACACCGGGGAGGTCGCGGCCATCGACGTCGAGGTCGCGAAGGTGCAGCGGGAGGCCGACGACGTGGAGCGGGAGCGGCGGCTCGGGCTCCTGGAACGGAAGCGGAAGAGCCTGACCGAGCTCCGGAGCCGGCGGGAGCAGGTCCAGCGCCACTTCGAGTCCTGCGTCTACGCGATGCAGAACGTCCGCTACGACCTGCTCCGGCTCAAGTCGGCCGGCATGGGCGCGGTGCTGGGCGACCTCACCCAGGCCACCCAGCAGGCCCGCGCGCTGTCCCGGGACGTGGACGGCGCCATCGCGGCCGTCTCCGAGATCCGCGCGATCGTCCGCTAGTCCCGCCTCAGAAGGCCGCCAGCTCCGCCGCCGCCCGGCGGAGGCTCTCCACCTGCGGCAGGATCACATCCTCCAGGTCCGGCGCGTAGGCGACGAAGGTGTCGGTGGCCGCGACCCGCCGCACCGGCGCGTCGAGCCAGGCGAACGCCTCGTCCGCGATCCGCGCCGAAATCTCCGCGCCGTAGCCCCAGCTGAGCGAGTCCTCGTAGGCCACGATCACGCGGTTCGTCTTCCGGACCGAGGCGTAGACCGTCTCCCAGTCCACCGGCGAGAGCGAGCGGAGGTCGATCACCTCCACGCTCGGCCCGCCGGCTTCCTCCAGCTCCTTCGCCGCCACCAGCGCGCGCTGCACCACCGCCCCGTAGGTGATGATGGTGAGGTCCCGGCCCTCCCGCACCACCTTCGCCTTGCCCAGCGGGATCATGAAGTTCGGCCCGGGATTCGGCGCCTTGTTGTAGGTCTGGCGGTAGAGGTGCTTGTGCTCGAGGAAGATGACCGGGTCGTCGCAGCGGATGGCGGTGCGGAGCAGCCCGTTCGCGTCGAGCGCGGTGGCGGGGCAGACCACCCGGAGGCCGGGCACCCCGGTGAAGATCGCGGCCCCGGTCTGCGAGTGGTACACCGAGCCGCCCTTGAGATACCCGCCGTAGGTCACCCGCACGACCACCGGGGCGGAGAAGGCGTTGTTCGACCGCCAGCGGAGCAGCGCGAGCTCGTCGCGGAGCTGCATGTACGCCGGCCAGATGTAGTCGAAGAACTGGATCTCGACCACCGGCTTGAGCCCGCGGGTGGCGAGCCCGATGGCACGGCCCACGATGTTGGCCTCGGCGAGCGGCGAGTTGTACACCCGCTCGCCCCCGAACTGGCGCTGCAGCCCCCACGTGACCTTGAAGACCCCGCCCTTCCCCTTCACCTCGGGCAGGTACTGCTCCCGGCTCGCGTCGGCCACGTCCTCGCCGAAGACCAGGATGCGCGGGTCGCGCGCCATCTCGTCCTTGAGGCAGCCGTTCAGCAGGTCCACCATCGTGGTGGGCTCGCCGGTGAACTGCGGGTCGTCCTCGGTATCGAACGGCTCGCCCGTCGGGTCCACGTCGGGCGAGTAGACGAAGTCGTACACCGTGTCGAGGGCGGGCTGCGGCGAGGCGAGCGCCACCTCGGTGGCGGTCTCCACCTCGGCCTCGACCTCCTGCCGGATCGCCTCGATCTCCGCGGGGGTGGCGATGCCCTCCTCGATGAGCTGGCGGGGATAGCAGGTGAGCGGGTCGCGCTCCGCGTCGGCCTGGCGCTCCGCCGGGGGCCGGTAGAACACCTCGTCGTCGGACAGCGAGTGACTGTAGGGCCGGATCACGTGCGCGTGCACCAGCGCCGGGCCCTTCCGCTGCCGGGCGTATTCCACCGCGCGGGTGAGGACGTCGTAGGAGGCCCGCGGGTCGCAGCCGTCCACCTCCTCCACCAGCAGGTCGGGGAACGACCGCACCAGCTTCGAGATCGACCCGCCGGGAGTATTCACCTCCACCGGCACCGAGATCGCGTACTTGTTGTCCTCGATCACGAAGACGACCGGGAGCCGCAGGTTGCAGGCGCTGCTCAGCGCCTCCCAGAACTCGCCCTCGCTGGTGGTGCCGTCGCCGGAGGACACGAAGACCACCTCGTCGCCCCGGATCCGCTTCTCCCGGTCGGGGATGCCCTCGATCCGGGTGTACTTCCCCCAGGCCTCCGCACAGCCCACGGCCTGCAGGAACTGGGTGCCGGTGGGGCTCGAGGCGCTCACGATGTTGAGCTCCTTGTGACCCCAATGGCTCGGCATCTGCCGGCCGCCGGAATTCGGGTCGTCGGCGGCACCCACCGCGCTCAGCAATTGCTCGGTGGCCGTCATCCCGAGGCCGAGGCAGAGGGCCCGGTCCCGGTAGTAGGTGTAGAACCAGTCGTAGCCGGGGCGGAAGACCTTCGCCGCCGCCGCCAGTACCGCCTCATGGCCCGCGCCCGAGATCTGGAAGAAGATCCGGTTCTGCCGCTTGAGCTGGATCTCCTTGTCGTCGATCCGGCGGGACAGCAGCATCACCCGGTAGAGGTCGAGGAGGTCCGACTTCTCGAGCCGGGCGGAGGGCGCGGTCTTCGGCCGGGGAGTGGAGCGGGTGGCCATGGCGCTGAGGGGTCGGGGTGGCTCGTGGCGGGCGCGCGGCCCGGTAGCAGGCTCCAAGATAAGCCGCGGGGCCCCGCACCTCCAGCGCGTGGGGCCCCGCTGGCTTCCTGTTGGTAGCTGCTGCTACCAACGATCTACCGCGACCGGTAGACCACCTTCCCGCCCACCACCGTGGCGCGAACCGTCGCGTCGCGGATCGTCGAGTCGGGGATGGCGAAGAGGTCGCGATCCAGCAGCACCAGGTCGGCCCATGCCCCGGGGCGGATCACCCCCCGCTTCGCCTCGGCGTACACCGCGCGGGCGTTCCCCGCGGTGTAGGCGCGGAGCGCCTCGTCGAGCGAGATCTTCTCCTCCGGCACCCAGCCTCCGGGGTGCTTCCCGTCGAGCGTGCGCCGGGTGACCGCCGAGTAGAGGCCGAGGATCGGGTCGATCGGGGCCACCGTCCAGTCGGAGCCGAAGGCGAGCACGGCGCCCGAATCGAGCAGGCCGCGGAAGGCATAGGTGGTCTTGATCCGCTCCGGCCCGATCCGCTTCTCCGCCCAGCGGCCGTCGTCGATCGCGTGATAGGGCTGCATCGAGGCGATCACGCCGGACCGGGCGATCCGCCCGATGTCCGCCGGGCGGAGGTGCTGCGCGTGCTCGATCCGGAAGCGCCGGTCCCGGGGGCCGTGCGCGGCGGCCACGCTGTCGTAGATGTCCAGGAGGACGCCGTTGGCGCGCTCACCGATGGCGTGCACCACCACCTGGAGGCCGGCGGAGTCGGCGTCGCCGATCTGCTCCCGGAGCGCCTGCTCCGACGTCACGAAGAGCCCGCTGGTCCGGGGTGCGTCCGCATAGGGCTCGTAGAAGAGCGCCGTCGTCGAGCCGAGCGACCCGTCCACGTAGCCCTTCACGCCGTCGATCCTCAGCCACCCGTCGCCGGGCCCGATCTTCGCCACCGTGTCGGCCACCCATCGCCACTGCTCCAGCGGGAAGTAGAGGTTGGCGCGGAGCGTGAGGGTGCCGGCGGCCTTTGCCCGCTGGAAGGTGCCGAGGTCGGAGAGGTAGGCGCTGACGTAACCGACGGCGGTGACCCCCTTCGACGCGGCGAAGGCGAGCGCCCGCGCCAGTGCGGAGTCGCGCTCCGCGGGGGTCGGGTCGGGGACGGCGCGGTACACCAGGGACATCGCCGCATCCTTGAGCACCCCGGCGGGCTCACCGGAGCGGTCGCGGACGATCTCGCCGCCGGCCACGTCGGGGGTGGTGCGGGAGACCTCCGCCAGCCGGAGCGCGAGGCTGTTCGCCACGCCCATGTGCCCGTCGAGCCGCTGGACGAACACCGGATGGTCGGGCGTCACCGAGTCGATCCAGTCGCGCCGCGGGAGCGGCGTGCCCGGCCAGCGCTCGTGGTCCCAGTCGCCGCCGAGGATCCAGGTGCCCTTCGGCTTGGTGGCGGCGAAGGCCTTGAGGCGCCGGACGAACTCCTCGGGCGTGTCGGCGTCCCGCAGGTCCACGCTGACGAGCTGGAAGCCGCCGTCGGTGAAGTGGGTGTGCGCGTCGGCGAATCCGGGAGTCACGAGGCCGTCGCCGTTGGCGAGGACCTCGGTGTCCGCCCCGACGAACCGGGCCACCTCCGCGCTGTCGCCCACCGCCACGATCGAGTCGCCGCGGACGGCGACCGCCCGGGCCGCGGGGCGCGCGGTGTCGCCGGTCCACACCCGGCCGTAGACCACCAGGTCAGCCGGCGGGGTGGTCGGGGCGCAGGCGGCGGCGAGGGCGAGGAGGACGGCGGTCAGCGAGGTTCGCATGGGGACGGGCCGGGAGGGGAACGGGGGACGGGGAACGGGAAGCTACCGGAGCCGGGTCAGGCGGCGGAGGCGCTCCAGCTGCTCGAGGGCCGTCGGGGTCTTCTCCCCGGCCGCCGGCGCAACGGCGAAGAGGTCGCGCACGTCGAGGAGGATCTCGAGCATCAGCTGGTCGCGCACGTAGGCCCACTCGAGCTCCGCCATCCGGGCTTCGTTCCCGGTGGCGCGGGCGCGCTCGAATGACTCCCGGTAGATGGTCTCGAGGTTCTCGAGGATGCGGTCGCGGGGGCGCACCGAGGCCGAAGGTCGAAGGCCGAAGGTCAGGGGCGAACCCTGGCAAGCTAACCCTCCGCCAGTTTCCGGGGTATAGTGTCGCAAGTCATTTGACCCCGGACCGTTGACCCTCGAGAATTGGCCATGTCCCTCACCGGCACGCGGGTCCTCTTCTTCTGCGCCCCCCAGTACGAGGACCTCGAACTCTGGTACCCGAAGCTCCGGCTCGAGGAGGAAGGTGTCCGAACCGTGGTGGCCGGGCTTGGCGAGAAGACCTATGCCGGGAAGCGGGGATACCCCTGCACGCCCGATACCGTGGTGGACGCGGTGAGCGCCGCCGACGTGGACGGCCTGGTGATCCCCGGCGGGTACGCGCCCGACCTCCTCCGCCGCTCGGCGAAGGTCCTCTCGCTCACCCGCGAGGTCTTCGAGGCCGGCAAGCCGGTGGCGTTCATCTGCCACGCCGGCTGGGTCCCGATCTCGGCCCGCATCGTCAAGGGGAGGCGGGTCACCAGCGTCGGTGCCATCCGGGACGACCTCGAGAACGCCGGGGCGCTCTGGGAGGACGCGCCGGTCGTGGTGGACGGGAACCTCATCTCGTCACGGACGCCCGCGGACCTCGGCGTGTTCTGCCGCGCGATCATCGCGGCGCTGGGGGCGGGGCGGTAGTCACGAGTCGCGAGGCACGAGTCGCGAGTCGCTGGTGACATCTCACATCTCACATCTCACTCGCCCCCATGTCCCTTGCCGACAGTCAGCGCCGCGTCGACCGGTGGGTCTCCCACTTCGAGGAGGGCTATTTCCACCCCCTGACCAACCTCGCCCGGCTCACCGAGGAGGTGGGCGAGCTCGCGCGGGAGGTCAATCACCGCTTCGGCCAGAAGACCAAGAAGCAGGACGAGCCGGACGGTGACCTGGCGATGGAGATGGCCGACATCCTCTTCGTCCTCATCTGCATGGCCAATCGCGAGGGTATCGACCTGCAGGAGGCGTTCGACCGGATGATGGCCAAGGTGGAAGCCCGGGACACCGATCGATGGACACTCAAGCCCGGGATGGCCCCGCCGGAGGGATCGTGATCCGCACCGCCGCGCTGCTCCTCACCCTGGGACTCGCCGCGCCGCTGGCCGCCCAGGTCGTCGCCCCAGTGCCGCCGGCGCCCTCCGCGGCTGACGCCGCGGGTCCCGCTCCCGGCTGGAGCGGCTCCCCGGCATGCTGCGAGGCGCTGGTGGCGGAGCTCCGCGCCCTGCTGCGCGACTCGATGGCGCGGGCAGGGATCCCCGGGGCGCAGGTGGCCGTGATGCGCGACGGGCGCCTGGTGTGGAGCGAGGGGATCGGATTCGCCGACCTCGAACAGGGGGTGGGCGTCACCACCGGCACCAGGTTCCGCGCGGGAAGCGTCTCGAAGTCCCTCACCAGCGCGGCGATCGGGCTCCTCGTCGAGCAGGGCCGGCTGGACCTCGACGCGGAGGTGCAGCGCTACGTCCCCACCTTCCCGCGGAAACGATGGCCGGTCACGGTGCGCCAGGTGGCGGGGCACCTCGCCGGCATCCGGCACTACCAGGGTGACGAGTTCGCCAGCCGCACGCGCTACTCGGACGTCCGCGCCGGCCTCGCCGTCTTCCAGGACGATTCGCTGCTGGTCGAGCCGGGCACCCGGTACCTGTACTCCTCCTACGGGTGGAACCTCCTCAGCGCGGTGGTCGAGGCGGCGGCGGGTCGGCCGTTCCTCGAAGTGATGTCGGCCGACGTGTTCCGGCCGCTCGGCATGACCCACACGGGCGCCGATCACGCCGACAGCCTGGTGGCGGGCCGGGCCCGGTGGTACACCGTGGCCGACAGCGGGAGCGCGATTCTCAACGCCCCGTACGTGGACAACAGCCTCAAGTGGGCGGGCGGGGGTTTCCTGTCCACCGCGGAGGATCTCGCCGCATTCGGGGACGCACTGGCGGCCGGCCGGCTGATCCGCCGGGAGACCGCCGAGACGCTCTGGACCGCGATGCGCCTGCGGGACGGTCGGACGACGAACTACGGCGTCGGCTGGGTCGTCCGGGCGGATGGGGCGGGGCGGCGCTGGGTGGGCCATTCGGGGGGCTCGATGGGCGGCACGGCCTACCTGGTGGTCTATCCGGAGGTGCGCCTCTCGCTCGCACTCCTCGTGAACAGCGACCAGCCGCTGGTCGGGCTCGCGCCCCTCCTCGCGGCCCGCTTCAGGAGCCTCGAGGCCCCCTGACCGGGCAGCGGGACGGGCTGGCGATCGGTGCGGATCCGGGTATCCTACCCTGACAGCTCCCGGACCAGCCGATGGCTGACCCCATGGGGGTCAAGGAGTCCTCGATGTCCAGCCAGCTCCTCGACTCGCTCAGGTCCCTCGTCCCGGCCGCCGCCGGCCGCGAACTCTCCGCCCGCCTCGGCGAGCCGGAGGACGCCGTCCGTCGGGCGCTGGACGCCGCATTCGGCTCGATCCTCGCGGGCCTCGTCGCGCTCCTCCCCGACTCCGATTCCATGCGCCAGGTGCACGGCGTGCTCACGGACGAGTCCGGGGCGGCGGACGCCCGCGGCGACGGGCTCCTCGCGGCCGTGTTCGGCGGCCGGAGCGGGGCGGCGGGCGAGGTGATCGCCCGTACCTCCGGAGTCGAGCCCGACAGCGCACACTGGCTGCTCGCGACCGCCGCGCCGCTGGCGGCGGCCGCGCTGGGCCGGCAGGTGCGTGACGCGGGGCTCGACGCCGCCGGGTTCACCGCCCTCATCGCGAGCCAGAAGGACCGGATCCTCCGCGAGGCGCCGGCGGGCATCGGGAGCCTGCTCGGCATGAGCGAGATCCCGCGGGTGGTCGCGGCCTCCGCTGCCGGCGGCCGCGCGGCGGCTCCCGCCGCTGCCGGGAAGCTCGCGGGGCGCCGCTGGCTCTGGCCGGTGACGGCCGGAGCCGCCCTCGTTGCCCTGCTCCTCATCCTCTCGCGACGGGGGGGCGTCGAGCCGGTGAGCACCACGCTCGGCGACGACGAGGTCGGCGCGATGTCGGAGGCCGCGGCCACCGCCGCCGAAACCGCGGTCCCGCCGGGCGCCACGGTCCGGCGCCGGCTGGCCGACGGGGTCGAGCTGCTGGTGCCGGAGCGGGGCATCGAGGCGCAGGTGGTCGCGTTCCTCGACGACCCGAACCGGCCGGTGAACCGCACGACGTGGTTCATCTTCGACCGGGTGACGTTCGAGGCGGGATCCGCCGACCTTCGCGCCGAGTCCCAGGAGCAGCTCGAGAACATCGTCGCGATCCTCCGGGCGTACCCCGCGACCCGGATCAAGATCGGCGGCTACACCGACAGCAGCGGCGACCGCAGCGGGAACCAGCGGCTCTCCGCGGAGCGGGCCCAGGCGGTGCGGGACGCGCTGATCGCGAAGGGCGCCGAGCGGGACCGGATCGAGGCGGAGGGCTACGGCGAGCAGTTCCCCGTGGCCGACAACGCGACCGAGGAGGGGCGGGCCCGGAATCGCCGCATCGCGCTCCGGGTGATCGCGAAGTAGCCTACTCCCAATCCTCGGGGAGCGCCTCGAGCTCGGCGAGGAGCGCCAGGTAGGAGCCGTGCCGGTCGGCGGCAACCTCGCCCGCGGCCACCGCCGCGAGCACGGCGCAGCCCGGTTCCGATCGATGGCGGCAGTCGCCAAAGCGGCAGCCGTCCGCACGGGCCCGGATCTCGGGGAAGCACGCACCGAGGTCCCCCGGCTTCACGCCCCACAGCCCCACCTCGCTGAACCCCGGGGTATCCACCACGAAGCCGCCGTCGAAGGGGAGCATCACCGCGCTCACCGTGGTGTGCCGCCCCCGGCCCGCCCGTTCGCTCACGGCCCCGGTGCGGAGCCGGAAGCCGGGATGGAGCGCATTGAGGAGGCTCGACTTGCCGGCGCCGGACGGCCCGGTCACGACCGACTCCCGCGCCGCCAGTGCTTCCCGGAGGGCCTCGAGCCCGTCGCCCCGCACCGCGCTGGTGAGCAGCGCCGGGTACCCGGCGCGATGGAAGCGCTCGGCGAGGGCGCCGCCGTGCGCGAGGTCGGTCTTGTTGACCACGATGAGTGCGGGGAGGCGATGCGCCTCGGCGACGACCAGCAGGCGGTCGACGAGCTGCGGGATGGGGTCGGGGTCCTTCACCGCCGTGACGATCACGACCTGGTCCACGTTCGCCACGACCGGTCGCAGGCCCCGGCCGCCGGGCACGCGGCGAGCGAGCACGCTGGCACGCTCGTCCACCCCGGCGATGGCCCAGAGCTCGGCGTCGCCGGCCTCGAGGGTCACCCGGTCGCCCACGACGACCTTCGGCGTGTCCCGCTTGGTCCGCCCGCGGAGGGCCGCCCGCACCTCGCCGTGCCCGGTCAGCACGCGATAGGTGCTGCCCTCGCGCTCGAGCACGGTGCCGCGGATCACCATTCGGGGGGCTGGGACGCCACCGCCTGGTCGAGCGCGGCCTTCACGTCGAAGAGGGAGAGGAGCTTGACCCGCTCGATCGCCTCCTCGGGCGTGCGGCCGCGGGCGAGGTCCGGCAGCTCGACGTGCCCGACCGGCTCCGTGCCGGCGGGGCTCCAGCGGACGAAGAGCAGGCCCGCACCGTAGAGCCCGCGCTCGTCCGGTTCTTCGTCGGCCACCACCCCCACCGAATAGGGCTGGCCGTCGGGCCCGCCGAAGGCGGCGGCGCGCCCGTGCAGCGCCATGTAGCCACCGAGCGTCAGCTCGCTCACCGCCGACCGCGGCCCTCCCGCAGCATGTTGCCCAGGATGAAGGCGATGTTCGCGGGGCGCTCGGCGAGCCGGCGCATCAGGTACGGATACCACTGGGTGCCGAAGGGGACGTACACGCGCATCCGGTGCCCCGCCGCGCGGAGCTTCTCCTGCAGGTCCCGCCGCACGCCGTAGAGCATCTGGAACTCGAACCGGTCCTCGCCGATCCGGTTCCGTTGCACGAACCGCCGCGCGTGCTCGATGATCCGCTCGTCGTGGGTGGCGATGCCGGGATAATCGCCCGCGTCGAGCAGGCGCTCCATCAGCTGGACGTAGCTCCGGTCGACGTCCGCCTTGTCGGGGAAGGCCACCGCCGGCGGCTCGAGGTAGGCCCCCTTGCAGAGTCGCACCCGCGCACGCATCCCGATGAGGCGCTCGACGTCGGCCGCGGACCGTCGGAGGCAGGACTGGATCACCACGCCGCAGTGGGCGCGATAGGGCCCGAGGATCCGGTCGGCGAAGAAGTCGAGGGTCCGCTGGGTGTAGGCGGAGCTCTCCATGTCGAGCCGGACGAAGCCGCCGACCGCCTTCGCCCGGTCGAGGATGGCGGCGACGTTCGTGAAACAGAGCTCCTCGTCGACATCGAAGCCCATCTGGGTGAGCTTGACCGAGACATTCACCTCGACCCCGGCGTCGGCCGCCGCGAGCCGGTCCAGCATGGCCAGGTACTCGTTCCGGGCCGAAACCGCGTCGGCTTCCCGGCTCACGCTCTCGCCGAGGAGATCGAGGGACGTGGTGATGCCGCGGTCGGCGAGCTGGCGGGCCACGACGATGGCTTCGTCCAGCTCCTCCCCGGCGACGAACCGGCGGGCGAAGGGACGCGCGAGGGGGTTCCGCCGCGCGAAGTCGAAGACCCACTGCTGCTCGGAGAGCCAGAGGAGGCCCTGTCGGATCATGATGACCGCTTCCCGGACGAGGGCCGACGCGGGGCTGGTCGGCCGGACGGGGGCAAAGCTAGGGAGCCCCCTCCCCCGGGAACAAGCACGCGGGGCTCGGCGGGCCTATACTTGACAAGTCAACCATTGACCTTTAGTTTAATCCCATGCCCGAGACGACCAGCCGCCTCCAGCGCGAACTCCACCAGCGGAAGCCCTTCCGGTCCCTGGCCCACGAGGCCGTGCTCGGGCTGGTCCGCACCGCCGACCTGAGCCGGCGCCACTTCGAGGCCATGCTCGAGCCGCACGGGATCACCGGGACCCAGTACAACGTGCTCCGCATCCTCCGAGGGGCGGGCACGGAGGGCATCCCCACGCTCGACGTGGCGGACCGGATGGTGGAGATGGCGCCCGGCATCACGCGCCTGCTCGACCGGCTGGAGGCGAAGGGTCTGGTGCGCCGGGAACGCTGCGCCGGTGACCGGCGGCGGGTGCTCTGCTGGGCTACACCGAAGGCCCTCCGGCTGCTCGACGCCCTCGATGCCCCGGTGGACGCCACCGAGCACGAACAGATGTCTCCCCTCTCGGACGCGGAGAAGCGGGAGCTGATCCGCCTCCTCGACGCCATCCGGGCAGGGCTCGGCGCCTGACGCCGGGCGAAGGCAATCGGCTGCCGGTGTACGACCTAATACTTGATTAGCAAACCATTGACTAATTACAGACCGAGGAACGAGGCCATGACACACCGACTCTTCTCCACCGACGACAGCCGGGCCCTCACGCTCCTCCGGCTGACCCTGGCGCTCGTGATGCTCCCCCACGGCGCCCAGAAGGCGCTGGGCTGGTTCGGCGGCGCGGGCCCGGCCGGCACCATCGACGTCCTGGGCCAGCATTTCGGGATTCCCGCGACGCTCGCGGTGCTCGCCGTCGGGGTCGAGTTCCTCGCCCCGCTCGCCCTGCTGCTGGGCGTGGGGACCCGCCTCGCGGCGCTCGCGCTGGCCGGCCAGATGGTCGTGGCGGCGTCGTTCCACCGCGCGAACGGCTTCTTCATGAACTGGTCCGGCACCCAGGCCGGCGAGGGCTTCGAATACCACCTGCTCTACATCGGCGCGGCGCTCGCGCTGGTGCTCGCCGGGGGCGGCGCCTGGTCGCTCGACCGGGCGCTCGCTGGACGCCGGGCGGACGTGGAGACCCCGGCCGTCCCGCGGCTGCGCCGGGCGGCGTGAGGGAGTCACGAGTCACGAGTCGCGAGTCACGAGTCACGAGTCGACCACCTGAACGGAGAGGGACAATGACGACCACTGCCACTGCCACCGTCGCCGAGCTGGACGCACAGCTCAACGGGGTGATCCTCGAGGGCCGGATCATGGACGCCTTCGAGCAGTACTACGCCGATGACGTCGTGATGCAGGAGAACACCGACGCGCCGACCGTCGGGAAGGCCGCGAACCGCGACCGGGAGCTCGGCTTCCTCGACGCGGTGGAGACGTTCCACGGGGTCACCCTCCTGGCCTCGGCCACCGAGGGGGACGTGAGCTTCGGGGAATGGGTCCTGGACGTGACCTTCAAGGGTGCGGAACGGACCCCGATGCACCAGGTGTCGGTGCGGCGCTGGCGCAACGGCGAGGT
>DATIBS010000101.1:0-4171 GCA_035457305.1 Gemmatimonadales bacterium | reverse complement strand
TCGGCGGTGGTGAGGCTCACCGTGGCGATGTCGGCCAGCCGGATGCCGGCCGCCGAGGGGCCCACCGGCGTGTCGCCGATCTCACCCAGGTCGCGGAACTCGGTGAGCGCGCGGACCGAGAAGCGGAACTGGCCCCGGCGGATCGTGCCGCCCGGCGCGCTCGCGTTGGCCGCCTCGAGCGCCTCCGCCACGTCCTGCGGCGAGAGGCCGAGGGCCCGCATCCGCTCCGCGTCGAGCTCGACCCGGATCTCCCGCTCGGGCGCCCCCACCACCGCCACGCTCGCCACCCCGGCCAGCTGCTCCAGCCGCCGCGCGTGCACCTCCTCGGCGGTCTGCGCCACCGACAGGAGGTCGCCGGGGCCGGCGAGGCCGAGGACCGCGATGGGCCGCTCGCCGGGGTCGCTGGTGAGGAGGGTGGGCCGCTCGGCGCGGTCGGGCAGCCGGCCCCGGGCGTTGTCGAGCCGCTCGCGCACCGCCAGCACCGTGGACGGCATGTCGGTGCCCCAGGCGAAGCGCGCCGTCGTGGTCACCTCGCCGTTCCGGCTCACCGAGCGGAGCTCCACCAGGCCGGGTGTGGCGGCGATCGCCTCCTCCACCGGCTCCGCCACGAAGCGGGAGACCTCGGTGGCGGCCGCGTTCTCGTAGATGGTGCGGATGGTCAGCACCGGGAGGGTCACGTCCGGAAGCAGCGACACCGGCAGCCGGGAGAGCGATACGCTGCCGAGCAGGACGAGGGCCAGCACCGCCGCGACGGTCGAGACCGGGCGGCGGACGGCGAAGGCGGGAAGGCTCATGGGCAGTCGCGGCTCGCGACTCGCGACTCGCGACTCGGGACGCTCGAGGGCCTCACTCCTGCCGCTCCGCCTGCGCCACGAGCCGCACCGGCGCGTCGTGGGTGAGCGTGAGGTGCCCCTCGATGATCACCGTGTCACCCACCGCGACGGGGATCTGCTGCGACGTGCTGTCGGGCAGCACCTCGGTGTCGATGCCGTTGGTGCGGCCGGGAAGGATGTAGGTCCACTGCGCCTTCCCCTCCTTCACCACGAACACCAGCGGCCGGCCGTCGCGCTCGATGATGGCGCGGGAGGGCACCAGCACGCGGCCGGGGAGGCGGGTGGCCTCGAGCCGCACGTCGGCGTACATCCCGGGGCGGAGCACCTGGTCCCCGCGGACCTCCACCAGCGCGCGTCCGGCGCGGGTGGCGCTGTCCACCAGCGGGAGGAGCGCGGTGATGCGCCCGGTGAGCTCGCGCCCACCCAGCGCCGCGGCGGTGACCCGCGCCTGCCCGCCCACCTTCACCAGCGGGAGGTCGTGCTCCAGTACCTGGGCCTCGACCACGAGGCGGGAGAGGTCCACCACCGTCGCGGCGTCCTGGCCCGCCCGCACCCGCTCCCCGGCGGCCACCTGCACCCGATCCACCGTGCCGGCGAACGGGGCGGTGATCACCGAGCGCTCCCGGTCGAGCTTCGCCCGCTGGAGCCGCACCTCGGCGCCGTCGAGCCCGGAACGGGCGCGGGCGTTCCGGCGCCGCTCCTCGGTCGGCGCCTTGCCCGAGACGATCGAGTCGGGGACGATGTTGTCGAGGTACTGCACCTTCGCCTGCTCCACCGCGGCTTCCGCCTCGGCCACCGCCATGTCGAAGGGCCGTGGGTCGAGCCGCACCAGCGGCTGGCCCTTCGCCACGCGCTGGCCGGGACGGACGAGCACGTCCTGCACCGTGCCGTCGGTCTCGATCCGGAGGTTGGAGACGGCGTCGGAGCGGACCTGGCCCGCCGTGGCCACCGTGAGCACCAGGTCGCCCTGCCGGACCGCCGTACCCACCACGGGGAGCCGCAGGCTGGAGCGCGAGGCCTCCTCGCCCTCCCCCGCGGTGGAATCGGCGCCGGCCTCGGCATTCGCCGGCTTGCCCTTGCAGCCGGCCAGCAGCGTGGCCGCCGCCAGGGTGCCGGTGACCCACCAGCGTGTCGCGCGCGCGATCATCTCCGGCTCCCCCGTTCGATCCGGTAGCGATGGATGGCGGGAACGCCATCCTCGTCTTCCAGGACTGCGTAGAGTGCGTCCGCGGTCCACCGCACGGCGCCGAACCGGGGGATGGCGGCGTTCACCGCCACCCGGCCGAGCCAGGCGCCGTCGCGGGCAAAGACGTCGAAACGGACCGGGAGGAGCCCGTCGTCGGCCCCGACCCGCACCCAGGTGTTGCCCTCGCCGTCCACGCTCACCTCGGAGTAGGGCGGCGCCACCCTCGGCACCTCCGCCTGTGCGATGGCGTCGTTGATGGCCGATTCGCTGAAATTCTCGCCGAGCCGCTCGACCTGGCTGGCCACGGCGGCCTGGCGGACCGAGTCGGGAATTGCCTCGGCGGTCCAGGCGCGGCCGAACACCAGGGCGCTGTCGGTCCCGGTGCTGGTGCGCACCAGCTCGTAGCTCTGCGCGAAGCCGTAGACCATCCCGCCCCCCGGGTGATATGCGCGCACCGTGGTGGGGGAGAGGGGCACGGCCATCATCATCATCATCCGGTTCACCTGGCCGGCACCGCCCGAGGAACCGCTGAAGCTCCAGGTCGCCGGCTCGGGGCCGCGGGGGGAACGGAGCGTGTCGCGGGCGGTGCCGTCGAGGGCGTAGCGCACCCGGAGGTCGCCCCGGTCCTCCTGGCCCTCGCCCCGCGTCGTGGGCACGTAGGCGAGGCCGGCGCTGTCCACGGAGATCTCGGCCCAGTAGCAGCAACTGGAGGGCCAGCTCCGGACGAAGGTGCCGGCGGTATCGAACACCGACGTCCGGGAGAGCTGCGGATCGTGCACCACGAGGGATGCGCCGTGGACGGCGATGAAGGGCGCCCGGAACTCGCCCGGGCCTTCGCCCTCACGGCCGATGGTGTGGAGGAACCGGCCCGAGGCGTCGAAGACCTTGATCACCGCCGGCTTCCGGTCGGCCACGTAGATTCGTCCCGCGGCGTCCACCGCGAGCGAGCTCGGGTCGATCAGCTCGGAGGGAGTTCCTTCCTCGCCGCGGAAGACCCCGTCGGCCACCAGGTGCCAGGCACGCGGGTCGGCGCTGTCGGCCCAGCCGGTGGGGGCGGGGCTCATGACTCGCGGGATCCCCCCGGGAAGCGTATCCCGCACCGCGGTGGCGAGCTCGGGCTCGCCGCCGGAGCAGGCGGCCGAGAGTGCAAGCCCGATCGCGCCCACATGACGTCTCATGACCTGTCCTCGTGATCGATCGGGATTGGCCCCGGGAACGTTGGCCTTCGAGACTGGGGGCCGCAACCGGCACCGGCCGCGGCCCCCGCGCACCGCCCCTACGGGGGCGTCTCAGTGAGGTTTCGCCCTCACCGCCGGTACCGCCCCAGCCACTCCAGCCCGTCCTCGTCGGTCCGGACGAGGTAGAGCGCGCCCTTCCCGAAACCCACCAGCCGGGTGCCGGCCGGGAGCACCGCCTTCGCCACCAGCTTCCCCTGCGCGTCGAAGACGTCGTAGTGCGGGCGCTGCTCGCCCGCCGGCACGGTGCGGCGTACCCAGGCCTCGCCCTCCGGCGTCACCATCGCGGCGCTGCCGGTGAACGCCGGCTTGACCTCGGGCCACTCCATCTCGTCGGCGTCGGGCACGGGCGGCGGCGGAAGCCGGCCGCCGCCCCCGACCGCCCGCATCATCGGGCGCCCGGAGCGCGCCAGCTGCTCCCACTCCTCCTTGTCGGCCTTCGTGACCCTGATCGGCGTGTACGCCACCGCGCCGCCCGCAGTGCGCTTCCCGTTCGCGATCCAGTCGAGGCCGTACGTCCCGCTCCGCGCCACCGCCACCCGGCCGTCCGGTGCCACCGCCCAGTCGTCGCTCGCGGTGAGCGGCTGCTGCCGGAACATGACGACCCGACGGTCGCCGCGCGACGAGCCCCCGAGCTGCATCTCCGGTCCCTTGATCATCCCGAGCGTGTCGTGCCGACCCGACTTCCGGTCCCAGCGCACGATCGGGACCGAGTCGAGGGCCTCGCGCGGCAGGCCGTCATTGCCGTTCAGCGCCGGGACGGAACTCCCCTGGTAGTAGAGCCGCCCCTGCACGTCCACGCCCTTGACCCTGCGGCCCACGGCGCGCAGGCCGGTCGCGTCGCCCAGGGCGAAGGTGCCCGCGGGCTTCGCGTCGGGCCCCACCACGAGGTAGCGCTGGTTGTTCGGGTCGAACAC
>DATIBS010000100.1:0-7378 GCA_035457305.1 Gemmatimonadales bacterium | reverse complement strand
CGGTGAGGTACCGCGGATGCGCGCCCTGCATCGCGAGGTCGTTCAGGGTGCCGTGGACCGCGAGCGAGCCGATGTTGCCGCCGGGGAACTCGATCGGGGAGACGACGAAGGTGTCGGTGGAGACCGCGAGCTCGATGCCGGCCATCGGCACGACCGCCGCGTCGCCCAGCTGGCCGAGCACGTCGTTGCCGAGGTGCGGCAGGAACAGGTCCCGGACCAGCTGGGCGGAGAGCTTGCCGCCCGAGCCGTGGCCGAGCTGCACCCGGTCGCCGGCCAGCGGGGCCGGGCAGGCCGGGCCTTCGGCGAGCGAGCGGCCGGCGGAGGCGGTCATGCCGCGCCTCCCGCCGGGGTGCGGAGCCGGCCGTAGTTGTAGTACGCGGCGCAGGCGCCCTCGGACGAGACCATCGGGGCGCCGAGCGGCCGCTCGGGGGTGCAGAGGGTCCCGAAGGCGGGGCACTGGTGCGGCTTCATCCGGCCCTGGAGCACCTCCCCGGCGTGGCACTCCACGGGCTCCTCGACCGTCACGTCGCCCAGCCCGAACTTCCGTTCCGCGTCCCAGGCGAGGAACTCCTCCCGGAGGGCGAGGCCGCTCCGCGGGATGTTGCCGATGCCGCGCCACTTCCGGTCCACCAGCTCGAACACCCGCTCGACCTGGCGCCGCGCGGGCACGGTGCCGTCGCGCGTCACCGAGCGGACGTACTGGTTCTCGACCTCGTGCCGTCCCTCCTCGAGCTGGGCGATGCACATCGCCATGCCCTCGAGGATGTCCACCGGTTCGAACCCCGTCACCACGATCGGCACCCGGTACCGCGCCGCGATGGGCTCGTACTCGGTCCAGCCCATCACGCTGCAGACGTGGCCCGCCGCCAGGAAGCCCTGCACCCGGTTGTCGGGCGACTCGAGGATCACGGTCATCGCGGGCGGCACGGTGACGTGGGAGACCAGCACGCTGAAGTTCGGCACGCCCAGCTCGCGGGCGCGCCAGACCGCCATCGCGTTGGCCGGCGCCGTGGTCTCGAAGCCGACGGCGAAGAAGACCACCTCGCGGTCGGGGTGGCGCCGCGCGAGGTCGAGGGCATCGAGCGGCGAGTAGACCACCCGCACCGCCGCCCCGCGGGCGCGGAGCTGCTGCAGGTCGCAGTCGCTCCCCGGCACCCGGAGCATGTCGCCGAAGGAGGTGAAGATCACCTCCGGCCGGGCGGCGATGGCCAGCGCCTTGTCGATCTGCTCGAGCGGGGTCACGCACACCGGGCACCCGGGCCCGTGGATCATCTCGACCGCGTCGCCGAGGAGCTCGTCGAGGCCCTGGCGCACGATCGTGTGGGTCTGGCCGCCGCAGACCTCCATGAGGGTCCAGCGCCGGGTGGCGGTGCGGTGGATCCGCTCCACCAGCCCGCGCGCCACGGCGGGGTCGCGGTATTCCTCGAGGTATCTCACGGGGCGCCCCCTTGCTCGAAGGGCCGGAGGCTCGCCTCGGCGGTCTCCCGCATCCAGTCGAGCTCCTCGAGCTGGCTCATCGCGCGGAGCGACTCGAAGGTGCGCCGCGCCTCCTCCTCGTCCACCCGCGAGATCGCGAAGCCGACATGGACCACGACGTAGTCCCCCGGCTTCACCTGGTCGGCCACGTAGGCCAGGCAGACATCACGGCGCACGCCGCCGAAGTCCACCTCGCCCATCACGAGGCCGCCGTCGTCCCGCAGGCCGAGGATCCGGCCGGGAATGCCCAGGCACATCGTCGTGCTCCTTTCCCTCAGGTCGCCTCGGCGGCCAGTTGCGCCGCCGCCACCGCCGCCTGGCCGTAGCTCACCGCACCGTCGTTCGGCCCCAGCCGCAGCGGACGGAGCGGCACCAGCCCCATCGCCCGGAGCTCGCGCTCCACCGTCACCAGCAGCCGTGCGTTCTGGAACACGCCACCCCCGAGCGCCACGGTGCCCACCCCGGCCGCGGTCGCCGCCGCCGCCGCCGCGCGCACCGCGCCGCGGGCCACCGCGTCATGGAACCCCGCGGCGAGCGCGCCGCGGTCCTCCCCGGCCCGCGCCCTCTCGCCCAGGGCGACGAGGAGGGGGATCGGGTCCAGCACCAGCATACCCTCCACGTCGGCCAGGGGGAACGGGAGCTCCGGGCCGGGGGCGGTGCCGGCCATCGCCTCGAGCTCCATCGCGGCCTGCCCTTCGTACTGCGACCGGCGGCGCAGGCCCAGCACCGCGGCGGCCGCGTCGAACAGGCGGCCGGCCGACGAGTGCAGGGGGCTGTTGAGTCGCCGCGCGGCCTGGACCCCGGCGAGCTCCCGCTCCTCGTCCGGGACGCCGTCGAACGCCCGCGCGAACGCCCCCGCAGCGGTTGGCTCCAGCACGAGGTAGCCGAGCACGGCGCGCCACGGTGCCCGGGCGGCCGCGTCGCCTCCCGGGAGCGGTGCGGGCCGGAGGTGGCCGGCGCGGGCGAACCCCGTGAGGCCGCCCACCAGGATTTCCCCACCCCAGACGGTGCCGTCCAGCCCGTAGCCGGTGCCGTCGAAGGCGAGACCGACGGCCGGACCGGTGCGGCCGTGCTCCGCGAGCACCGCGGCCAGGTGGGCGTGGTGGTGCTGGACCGCGACCACCCGCCCGAGCCCGAGTTCCTCCGCCACGCGGGAGGACAGGTACCCCGGGTGCAGGTCGCGCACCGCCACTTCCGGCTGGATCCGGAAGACGTCGCGATACCGCGCGAGGGCCGCCTCGAAGTGCGCCAGCGCCTCCACCGACTCGAGGTCCCCCACGTGCTGGCTGGGCCAGGCCCGGTCGCCGAGCGCCAGGGTGAACGTGTTCTTGAGGTGGGGCCCGACGGCGACGAGCGGGACGGGTGTCGCGACCGGCAGGACGAGCGGCAGGGGCGCGTAGCCCCGCGCCCGGCGGAGGAAGATCGGCGCGCCCGCCGGACGGAGCACCGAGTCGTCGTACCGCGAGACGATCTCGCGGTCGTGCAGCAGGAATCCGTCGGCGATGCCGGCCAGCCGGCGCCGCGCCTCCCCCACCCCGATCGCGATCGGCTCGTCGCTCCGGTTGCCGCTCGTCATCACCAGCGGCCGGCCGGCGGCGGCGAGGAGCAGCCGGTGGAGCGGCGTGTAGGGCAGCATCAGCCCCACTTCGGCCAGCCCCGGCGCGACTTCCGGCGCCAGGGTGGATGGCCGGCGGAGCGGCAGCACCACGACCGGGCTCTCGGCCCCCCGGAGGAGGGCCGCCGCCGCCTCGTCCACTTCGGCGAGCCCCCGCGCCGCGGCCAGGTCGGCAGCCATCACCGCCACCGGCTTGGCCTCGCGTCCCTTCCGCGCGCGGAGCCGGGCCACGGCCGCGGGGGACGTCGCGTCCACCGCGAGGTGGAACCCGCCCAGGCCGCGGACGGCGAGCACCCCGCCGGACCGCAGGAGCGCGGCCGCCGACTCGACCGCCGCTTCGTACTCCCCGCGCCCGGGCCCGGGCGGGTCCCGGGGCTCGCCCGCGGTCTCGTACCAGAGCGACGGCCCGCAGGCCGCACAGCTGTTGGTCTCGGAGTGATGCCGGCGGTTCCCGGGCGTGCGGTACTCGCGCAGGCACTCGGGACACTGCCGGAACGCCCGCATCGAGGTGCGCTCGCGGTCGTAGGGCATGGCCTCGATGACGGTCCAGCGCGGCCCGCAGTCGGTGCAGGTGATGAAGGGGTAGCGGTGCCGCCGGTCGGCGGGATCGTCCATCTCCGCCGCGCAACGGGCGCAGAGCGCCACATCGGGCGGCACGGCCTGGCGTTCGCCGGGAGCCTCGGCGCTCACCCGGATGGCGAATTCCGCGAACCCGAGCGGGGCCGCCGGTTCGCGCGCGACCCGCTCCAGCCGGGCGAGGGGCGGCGCCTCGGCGGACAGCGCGGCCAGGAAGGCCTCGAGCGCCGCCGCCTCGCCCTCCGCGTGGATGTCCACCGCCCCGGCGGTGTTCCGCACCCAGCCGCGGACGCCCTCCCGCAACGCCAGCCGGTGGACGAACGGACGGAACCCGACCCCCTGCACCACCCCGGTCACCCGGAGCCGGAGCGCCACGGCGGACGAGCCGGAGGCGGACACCGGCGCCGGCAGCGTCATCCCGCGACTCCCGCGGGGCGGCCCGCCTCCACCAGGCCGCGCAGGAAGTCGAACCAGGCGTCGAGCCCCAGGCCGGTGTGGGCCGAGGTGCGGAAGAAGCGCAGGTCGGGGTTCACCTGGCGCGCGTTCGCCTCGGCGAGGTCCGGGTCGAACGGGACGTGGGGCAGCAGGTCCACCTTGTTGAGGACCGCGTAGTGGGCGGTGCGGAACATCTTGGGATACTTGAGCGGCTTGTCCTCGCCCTCGGTGACCGCGAAGAGCACCACGCGGGCCGCCTCGCCCAGGTCCCAGCTCGCCGGGCAGACCAGGTTGCCCACGTTCTCGACGAAGAGGAGCCGCGTGGCGGGCAGGTCGATCGCGTCGAGCGCCTCGAGCACCTGGCGGGCATCGAGGTGGCATGCCCCGCCGGTCACCACCGCCTGCACCAGCCGTGAGGTGTGGCGTGCCAGCCGGTCGGCGTCGTTCTGGGTCTGCACGTCCCCGGTGACGACCGCCATCGGCAGCCCGGCGTCGAGCGCGGCGAGGGTGCGCTCGAGCAGCCGGGTCTTCCCGGACCCCGGGGAGGAGACGAGGTTGAGCGCCACCGTGCCGGCGGCGGCGAGGCGCGCCCGCACCTGGGCGGCGTACTCGTCGTTCTTCGCCATCAACCGCTCGCGAACCTCAATCGTCCTGACGGCCATCGTCGAGCTCCAGGTAGTCGAGCCGCAGTTCGTCGCCGGGAACGGCGACCAGCACCGGCCGGGCACCGGCGAAGGGGGGCATCGCGAGGAGCGTCTCCAGGCAGAAGGCAAGGTTCTCCCGCTCCACGCCGGCGTCGTCGCCGACGATCACCGCGACGGCGGTGACCGACCCGAGCGCCGCACGCCCGACCTGGCGCTCGGCCAGGCGACAGACCTCGAGGGCCAGGCTCATCTCGTGCATCAGGCGTCCGGGCGGGGGCGGCAGGCATGCCCCCAGGCCTCGAGACGGTCCACCACCCGCGCCGCCACCGCGTCCACGCCGGCCGACACCTCTGCGCTCAGCTCGGTGCCCCAGTCGCAGGCCAGTGGCTCGAGTCCCAGTGCGACCGCCTCCGCGGGCAGGGTGCCCCGGAGCGCGGCGAGCGCGAAGACGTCGCGCAGGTCCACCTGGTGCGGGGAGAGCCGCGTGGCGTAGCGCGTCGGCAGCTCGTCCCGCGCCAGCTCGACCAGGCTGCCCGGCCGCCCGCCGACGGTGATTGCGTCCACCACGATCAGACGCCGGGCGTCCTCGACCAGCGGCAGCAGGGTCATCCCCCAGATCCCGCCGTCGGCCAGCTCCACCTCCGGCGGCAGCTCCCACCCCTCCCGAAGACGCTGGAGGACGGCGAGCCCGAGCCCGTCGTCCCCCATGGAGAGGTTGCCGGCGCCGAGGACGACCGTCCCGGCCCGCGCCCGCTCAGTCATCGACGAAATGCACGTCCTTCGGCACGAACCGCCCCCCGCTGATGATGGACGAGATCGAGCCCTGGTGCTCCCAGACGTCGGCCCGCGCCGCGAGGTAGATGTGGAGCGGCACGAAGATGACGAACACCCAGGTGAGCACGTGGTGGAGGAAGCGCACCGTCTGCAGGCCGCCCAGCAGCGGCACCGCCCAGTTGAAGGCGCGGTAGAAGAAGCCGCCCGGCTCCGCCTGCCCGTACATGATGAAGCCGGTGCACACCATCAGCGCGGCGACCAGGTAGATCCCGGTGTAGCTGAGCTGCTGCATCGGGTTGTGCCCCAGGTAGTGGGGCGCCTTCTCCGGCCGGATCATGAGGTAGAACTTCACCTGGTGGAACATGTTCACGAAGTCGCGCGGCCGGAGCGGAAAGAGCGCGGTGAACCGCTCGAACTTGTTCCCGGCGATCAGCCAGTAGGCGCGCACGATGGCGGTGGCCACGAGCAGGCCGGCGGCGGAGAAGTGGAGGAACCGCATCCACCCCATCAGGAACGAGCCGGAGGCCTCGCCCCGGCCGAGGAAGTAGGGCTTCCCGATGTAGAGGCCGGTGACCACCAGTACGAGGATCGAGAGGGCGGCGGCCCAGTGCATGAGCCGCAGCGGGAACCCCCACAGGTACACCCAGCGGTACTCGCCCCGGGGCGGGTCCAGGGGCTTCCCGCCGAGCAGCCGCCGGAAGGGCCGCACCGGCGAGGGTTCCGGCGGGGCGGGCCGCGGCGCGGTGGCGGTCATTGGACCTTCGCCTCCGCCACCTCCTGCCCGGTGGCATCGAGCACGTGCACCCCGCAGGCCATGCAGGGGTCGAACGAGTGCACCGTGCGGAGGATCTCGAGCGGCTGGTCGTTCCGCGCCAGCGGGTGGTTGTCGGTGAGGGCGGCCTCATAGGCGCCGACCTGTCCCTCCGCGTCACGCGGGGAGGCGTTCCAGGTCGTGGGCACCACCGCCTGGTAGCGGCTGATCTTCCCGTCGGCGATCTGGACCCAGTGGCCCAGCGCGCCGCGGGGCGCCTCGAGGAAGCCGTAGCCCTGCGCCGTGGCCGGCCAGGAGGCGGGCTCCCACTTCTCGCCCGCGAACACCCGGGTGTCGCCGTTCCGGATCCGGTCCACCAGCTGGTCGTACCATCCCGAGAGCTTCCGGCTGATGATGATGGTCTCGATGCCGCGCGCCGCCGTCCGGCCCAGCGTGCTGAAGAGGGCCGGGGGCCCGACCTCGAGCCGGTCGAGCACCTCCTTGACCAGCGCCCGCACCTCCTCCCGCCCCGCGGCGTAGCTCACCAGCGCGCGGGCCAGCGGGCCCACTTCCATCGCCATGCCGTCGTACCGGGGCGCCTTCATCCAGGTGTACTTCTTCGAGTCCTGCACGTACTCCCACGGGGTGGGCGGGCCGGCGTACTTGGGGATGGTCTCGCCCTCCCACGGATGGAGCCCGGTGTCGTCGCCCTGGGGATACTCGTACCAGGAGGTGGAGATGAACTCCTTCACCTTCTGCTGGTCGTATTCCACCACGCGGTCGAGGTTCTTGCCGGTCACGATGCCGCGCGGGAAGACGAACTTGTCGGTGTCCTCGATGCCCGCCTCGGGGAAGTCGCCGCAGCAGAGGTAGTTCCCCAGCCCGCCCCCGATGGCACCCCAGTCCTTGTAGAACCCGGCGATGGCCACGAGGTCGGGCCAGTAGACCTGCTCCACGAAGGCCTGCGCCTGCCGGATGGTGCTCCAGATCTCGTTCAGCCGGACGGCGTTGATGGTGCCGGTGTCGTCCAGGTTGATGGCGCAGGCCATCCCGCCCACCAGGAAGTTGGGGTGCGGGTTCTTGCCGCCGAAGATCGTGTGGAGCTTC
>DATIBS010000099.1:0-22126 GCA_035457305.1 Gemmatimonadales bacterium | reverse complement strand
TCGGGCCAGCAACCACTCCCGGTGCGCCGAGTAGCCCCGGCCCGGTGAGCGTCGCAGCTTGTTGGCGTCCTCGGCCACTTGGCCGTGTCGACGCCGCGACGGTCGTCCCACAATCCTCCATTGAACAGGTGCCGATCCCGGCCAATCCGGGCTCGGATACAACGTCTAAAACTAGCAAGCGCCGACACTTAGGACAAGGCTTCCCTTCACCGCAGAGGCGCAGAGGACGCAGAGACCCGAGGCCAAGCGCGGCGGTAACACATTATTTTACAACATTTTAGGACGACGAGTCCCGCGTGTGGACATCGCCGCTCGGCCAGGGCGTTCCTCTGCGAACTCTGCGCCTCTGCGGTGAATCCCCGTCTCCGACAGGAGGGTGACCCAACCCCGCCGGCCGATTAGTTTTGCCCCCGCCATGCACCCCGCCGCCGCGCCGACCGCAGCCCGCACCGAGGAGCCCGCCCTGCACGCCGACCGGACCTGGCTCGCCATCAACACCATCCGGACCCTTGCGATGGACGCCGTGGAGCGAGCCCAGTCGGGCCATCCCGGCACCCCGATGGCGCTGGCCCCCGTCTCCTGGCTCCTCTGGACGAAGTTCCTCCGCCACGACCCGCGCAGGCCGGACTGGCCCGACCGCGACCGGTTCGTGCTGTCCTGCGGCCACGCATCGATGCTGGCCTACTCGCTGCTGTACCTCACCGGCTACGACGTCTCGCTCGACGACCTGCGGTCGTTCCGGCAGTGGGGATCGAACACCCCGGGCCATCCCGAGCGCGGTCACACCGCCGGTATCGAGGTGACCACGGGTCCCCTGGGCCAGGGGATCGGCAACGCGGTGGGGATGGCGATCGCCGAGCGGATCCTCGCGGCCCGGTTCAACCGCCCCGGCCACGAGGTCGTGAGCCACCGCACCTGGGCGGTGGTGAGCGACGGCGACCTGATGGAAGGCGTCGGCTCCGAAGCCGCGTCCATCGCGGGGCACCTCGGGCTGGGCCGGCTCACCGCCATCTGGGACGACAACCGGATCACCATCGACGGCAGCGCCGACCTCGCCTTCACCGAGGACGTGGCCGGGCGGTTCGAGGCCTACGGCTGGCGGGTGACCCGGGTGAACGACGGGAACGACCTCGGCGCGATCACGGGGGCGCTCGAGTGGGCGCGGGAGGACGACGGGCGTCCGGCGCTCATCGTGCTCAGGACTCGCATCGGCGACCCGGCCCCCACCAAGGGCGGCACCGCCAAGGCGCACGGCGCGCCGCTCGGCGCCGACGAGGTGAAGAAGACCAAGGCGATCCTGGGCTGGCCCGACGAGGTCTTCCACGTGCCGGCCGAGGCAATGGAGGACGGCCGCGAGTGCGTGACGCGCGGCGCCGAGGAGCGGGTCGAGTGGGAGCAGCGACTCGCCGCCTACGCCGCGGCGCATCCCGCCGAAGCCGCCGAGTTCCGCCGGATGCTCGCGGGCGAGCTTCCGGAGGGATGGGAGCAGGCGCTCCCCGCCTTCCCGGCGGACAAGCCGCTCGCCACGCGGCAGGCATCGCAGGCGGTGCTGCAGGCGCTCTGGAGCGCGGTGCCCGAGCTGGTGGGCGGTTCCGCCGACCTGACCGAGAGCACCGGAGTGGAGGTGATGGGCGCCGAGCCATTCACCGCCGCCGGCGCGGGCCGCACCTTCCACTGGGGGGTGCGCGAACACGGGATGGCGGCGGCCTTGAACGGCATCGCGGCGCACGGTGGGCTCCGGCCCTTCGGCAGCACCTTCCTCGTCTTCTTCGACTACCTGAAGCCTTCGCTCCGGCTCGCCTCGCTCTCGCGCTACCCGACGATCTTCATCGGCACGCACGACTCGATCGGGCTCGGCGAGGACGGCCCGACGCACCAGCCGGTCGAGCACCTCGCGATGCTGCGGGCGATTCCCGGCGTGGTGACGATCCGACCCGCGGACGCGGCCGAGACGGCCGAGGCCTGGCGGGTGGCGCTCACCCGTCGCGAGGGCCCCACGGCGCTGGTGCTCACCCGCCAGAAGCTCCCGGTGCTCGATCGAACGAAGCACGGCGCGGCCGAGGGCGTGCGGCGCGGCGGCTACGTGCTCTGGGAGCCCGACGGGGGGCCGCAGGCCGTCATCCTCGCCACCGGCTCCGAGGTGCATCTGGCACTCGAGGCGGCGCAGGCCCTGGCGGGCGAGGGGGTGCGGGTCCGGGTGGTATCGCTTCCGTCCTGGGAGCTGTTCCTGGCCCAGCCGGAGGCGTATCGTGAGCAGGTGCTGCCCCGGGCGCTGCGCGCGCGGGTGTCGGTGGAGGCGGCCGCGAGCCTCGGCTGGTGCCGCTTCCTGGGCGATGCGGGCGAGGCGGTGGCGCTGGACCGGTTCGGGGCGTCCGCCCCGGCCGAGCGGCTGTTCGCCGAATTCGGGTTCACTCCGGCCGGCGTCGCGGACGCGGTGCGGCGGGTGATCGGGAGGGCGTGATGGCGACGAATCCGCTGGTGCGGCTGGGCGAGCTGGGACAGAGCCCCTGGTACGACTTCATCACCCGCGACCTCGTCGCGTCGGGGGAACTGGCGCGGCTCATCGGGGAGGACGGGCTCAAGGGCCTCACCTCGAACCCCACGATCTTCGAGAAGGCGGTGAAGTCGAGCGCCGACTACGATGTCGACATCCGCCGGCTGGCGGAGGCCGGCCGGTCGCCGGCGGAGATCTTCGAGGCGATCGCGGTGGAGGACGTCCGCGCGGCGTGCGATGCCTTCCGCCCGGTGCACGAGGCCACCGGCGGCGTGGACGGGCTGGTCTCGATGGAGGTGAACCCCGAGCTGGCCCACGACGCCGAGGGCACCGTCGCCGAGGCGGAGCGCCTGTGGCAGGCGATCGACCGGCCGAACGCGATGATCAAGATCCCCGGCACGCTGCAGGGGCTCCGGGCCATCGAGCGGTGCATCGCGGCCGGGCTCAACGTGAACGTCACGCTGCTCTTCGAGGTGGCGCGGTACGAGGAAGTGATGGAGGCGTTCCTGCGCGGCCTCGAGCGGCGCGTGGAGGCGGGGAACCCGGTGGACCACGTGGCCTCGGTCGCGAGCTTCTTCGTGAGCCGGGTGGACACCAAGGTGGACGCCTTCCTCGAGCGCCGGGACGCGGATCCGTCGCTGCTTCACACCGCCGCCGTGGCGAACGCGGCGATGGCCTACGCGGCATTCCAGCGGACCTGCCGCGCCCCGCGGTGGATCCGGCTTGCGGCGCGGGGGGCCAAGGCGCAGCGGCCGCTCTGGGCCTCGACCAGCACCAAGGACCCGCGGCTCCCCGACACGTTCTACGTCGAGGGACTCATCGCGCCGCAGACCGTGAACACGCTCCCGCCGGAGACCTTCGCGGCCTATCGCGACCACGGCCGGCCCGTGGTCCGGATCGACGACGCCATCGCCGCGGCCCCGGCGCAGCTCCAGGCGCTGGCCGAGGCCGGCGTGGACCTGGCGCATGTCACCCAGGCGCTCGAAGTGGACGGAGTCGAGAAGTTCGCGGCCTCGTACCGGGCGCTGCTCGCCGGCATCGAGAGCAAGACGGAGGCGCTGGCGATGTAGACGGGGACCGGGGAGCGGGGAACGGGGAGCGGTAATCGCTCCGGAAGGCCGGCCCCCAGGCAGTTCCCGCTCCCTGCGCCCTGCTCCCCGCTC
Organism: Gemmatimonadales bacterium; assembly: GCA_035457305.1. Lineage (GTDB taxonomy): Bacteria > Gemmatimonadota > Gemmatimonadetes > Gemmatimonadales > GWC2-71-9 > JAICEH01. The sequence continues at coordinate 18,469 of DATIBS010000099.1, read as the reverse complement.
CCCGCCCCAGGGTTGCCCTCCCCCCCGACCCCGGGGTACCGTGGCAGATGCCCTGGTACCGCCACCTCCACTGGCAGATCCTCCTCGGTCTCGTCCTCGGCGGCGTCTACGGCGTCCTGGCCGCCCGGCTCGGCTGGGGCGGGTTCACCGCCGACTGGGTGGCGCCGTTCGGCACCATCTTCCTCAACGCCCTCAAGCTGATCGCGGTGCCACTGGTGCTCGCCTCGCTCATCACCGGCGTGGCGAGCCTAGGTGACCTGCGGACGCTGGGGCGCATCGGTGGGAAGACGGTGGGGATCTACCTCGCCACCACCGCCATCGCGGTGACGATCGGCCTGGTGCTCGCCACCGTGGTCCAGCCCGGACGCACGGTGCCGCCGGAGGTGCGCGCCGAGCTCGAGGCGGCCTACGCGCAGGACGCCACGGCGCGCGAGGCGGGGGCGAAGGCGGCGGTCGAGTCCCGGGGGCCGCTCCAGCTTCTGGAGGACATCGTCCCGGACAACGCCGTCGCGGCCACGGCCGACAACAGCCGAATGCTCCAGGTCGTGTTCCTGGCGCTCCTCCTCGGCGTGGGCCTGGTGCGGGTGCCGGCCGATACCGGCCGGCCGGTGAAGGAGTTCTTCGCCAGCCTCTCGGACGTGGTGATCCGGCTGGTGGAGCTCATCATGCTCGCGGCGCCGGTGGGCGTCTTCGCGCTCATCGCAGGCACGATCACCAGCATCGCGGGCGACGACCCCTCGCGCATCTGGCGGCTCCTGGGGGCGCTCGGCGCGTACATCGGCGTGGTCGTGGCGGGACTCGCGATCCATGCCGGCGTGACCTACCCCGCCCTGCTCAAGCTATTCACCCCGATGCCGCTCCGGCGCTTCGTCCGCGGCATCGCCCCCGCGCAGCTCTTCGCCTTCAGCTCGAGCTCGAGCGGGGCCACGCTCCCGATCACGATGGAGCGGGTGCGCGACGAACTGGGGGTGTCGGAGGAGGTGACGAGCTTCGTCCTGCCGCTCGGCGCCACCATCAACATGGACGGCACGGCGCTCTACCAGGCGGTGGCGGCGACGTTCATCGCGCAGGCGTTGGGGATGGAGCTGACCTTCGCGCAGCAGGGGACGATCGTGCTGACGGCGGTGCTGGCCTCGATCGGCACCGCGGCCGTGCCCGGGGTGGGCATCGTGATGCTGGTGATCATCCTCGAGGCGATCGGCGTGCCGGCGGCAGGCATCGCGCTCATCCTCGGGGTGGACCGCCCGCTCGACATGCTGCGGACGGTGGTGAACGTCACCGGGGACGCGACGGTGGCGACGGTGGTGGCCGCCAGCGAGGGGCAGCTCGACCTCGGGGAACGGGGAACGGGGAGCGGGGAGCGGGCCCTGCCACTCCCCACCGCCTGACGCTCAGCCTTCAGCAGGGTCGAGCGAGTGGTGCTTCCGCTCCTCCACGGGATTGAACGCCAGCCCCTCCCTCTTCGTGATGTAGATCGAGGTGAGCAGGTCGCCGGTGACGTTGGGCACCGTGCGCGACATGTCGAGGATCCGGTCCACGCCCAGGACCAGCGCGATCCCCTCCCCCGGCACGCCCACCATCCCCAGCACCATCACCAACAGCGGGATCGAGCCGCTCGGCACGCCCGCCACGCCCACCGCGGTGATCACCGACATGATCACCACGATCACCTGGGTACCGAGTCCCAGGTGCACCCCGAACACCTGCGCCAGGAAGAGCACCGTCATCCCCTCGAAGAGCGCGGTGCCGTTCATGTTCATCGTGGCGCCGAGCGGCAGCACGAACCCCGCCACCTCCTTCGGCACGCCGAACTTGTCGGTGGCGGTGCGGATCGTGGTGGGAAGGGTGGCATTCGAGCTGGAGGTGCCGAACGCCGTCGTCATCAGCTCCTCGATCCGGCGGAGGAACGCCCCGGGCCGGATGCCGGCGATCACCCGCGCGAGCGCGGTCAGCACGCCGAACTGGTGGATGGCGAGGCCGAGGAGGACGGTGACCACGTAGAGCGCGAGCGAGCGGAGGACGTCGAAGCCGAACTTGGCCGTCACCGTGAAGATCAGGCCGAAGACGCCGTACGGGGCGAGCTTCATCGCGAAGCCGATCATCAGCATCACCGCGTCCCCCACCCCCTCGAGGAACCGGAGCACCGGCCCGGCCCGCTCCCCCGGCATCATGGTGAGCGCGATGCCGAAGACCAACGCGAAGAAGATGAGCCCGAGCATGTCCCCGTTCGCGGCGGCCTGGACCGGGTTCCGGGGGACGATGCTGACGAAGGTCTCGATCCCGAATTTCACCTGCTGCGACTGCGCCACCCGTTCGCCCGCCTGGGTGGAATACTCCGCCATCAGGCGGTCGCGGACTTCGGGGCTGATCTGGTCGCCGGGACGGATGACGTTGACGAGCGTGAGGCCGATGACGACGGCGAGCGCCGTCGTGGCGAGGAAGAACGCCAGCGTCCTGCCGCCGATTCGCCCGATCCGCCGGATGTCGCCGAGCGACGCCACCCCGAGGCAGATCGAGGTGAAGACCAGCGGCACCACCACCATGAACAGCATCCGGAGGAAGACCTGGCCCACCGGGCTGGCCACGTTGTCCGTGAACCAGTCGAGCCAGGGCGCGCCGCGGTAACGGAGGTTGGCGAAGGTGCCGAGCGCGGCGCCCGCGAGGAGCCCGAGGAAGATCCTGGTGTGGAGCGCCATCCGGCGCGGCGAGGCGGGAGTCGTCATCGGAATAACTTCGGCCCCGGCGGGCCGATCGCACAAGGGCCGCGCGTCAGCCGGTGAAGAGCGACGGGAGGTCGGCGGCACGGAGCGCCCGGGGCCGGTCCAGCAGGCCCGCGCGGGCCGCCGCTTCGCCGAGGAGCGACGCCGCCGACTGCCCTGCCGCGCGCAGGTCGCGGAGGCCCGTGTCGCGGTTCGCCTTGCTCAGCTTGCTGCCATCGGGCCGCCGGATGAGCGGGTGATGCAGGAAGTGCGGCGGCCGGGGCCGGCCGAGCAGCCGCGCGAGCCGGATCTGGCGACCGGTGGACTCGAGCAGGTCCTCGCCGCGGATGACGAGCTCCACGTCCTGGTCGCGGTCGTCCACCACCACGCAGAACTGGTAGGTCCAGTTGCCCAGCCGGTCGCGGGCGAGGAGGTCGCCGCACTGGCGCGCCGGCTCCTGCATCCGCGGGCCGAGCCGGAGGTCGTCGAACATCTCGGCGCCCGGCTCCAGCGGGACCCTGGCGCCGAGCCCCGGGTCGAGCGGGACACCCAGCGCACGGCAGGTACCGGGGTACGGCGTCTCGAGGTCGGGGGCGTCACCCGCCGCCGTCGCGATGTCCTTCCGGGAGCAGCGGCAGCCGTAGGCCAACCCGCGCGCCTCGAGCCCCCGGAGCTCGGCCTCGTACACCGCACCGCGATCCGACTGCCGGAGGAGCGGCGTGAGTCCCCCGTCCGGCTCCAGGCCGAGCCACTCCAGGTCCTCGACGAGCCCGGCCTGGTACTCCGGGCGGCAGCGGGTGCGGTCATGGTCCTCGACCCGGAGAAGCACCCGGCCGCCCAGGGCCCGGGCGAGTCCCCAGACCCACACGGCGTTCACCAGGTGGCCCAGGTGAAGCCAACCCGTGGGGGCGGGTGCGAACCGGGTGAGCACCCCGGGGGCACTGCGGGCGCGGACCCGCTCGAACAGTTCCCGGCCTTGTGCGCGCGGGCTCGGCGTCGGCATCGTTGCAACGTAATGACGCCCGCCCCGCTGCTCCTCTACGACGGCTCGTGCGGCTTCTGCTCCTGGTGGGTGCAGCAGATCCTGCGGCGGGACCGCCGGCGCGTCTTCCGATTCGCCGCGCTCGCGTCGGACCCGGGCCGGACGGTCCTGGCGGCGGCGGGGCTGCCGGAGGACTACGCCGATTCCATCGTGTTGCGGCGGGCCGACGGGCGGGTCTTCACGAGGTCCACCGCCGCGCTTCGCGCGGCGATCGAGCTCGGCTGGCCCTGGCGGGCCGTCGCCGTCTTCCTGCTGGTGCCGCCCCCGGTCCGGGACGCGATCTACGACTTCATCGCGCGGCGGCGGACCGCGATCCTGCCGGCGGGTCACGCGTGCCCGCTGCCGCCGCCCGAGGAGAGGGAGAGGTTCCTGTAGTCGCGAGTCACGAGTCGCGCCTCATGCGTCACGCCCGCCTCCCTCCCGCAGCACGTCGAGGAAGACCTCCCGGTCCACGTTCCCGCCGGTGTGGATCAGCCCCACCTTCCGGCCCCGCATCCGCTCCCGTTCCTGCAGGAGCGCTGCGAGCCCCGCGGCCGAGGCCCCTTCCGCCACGTTATGGGTGTCGGTGAAGTAGGCCCGCATCGCCGCACGGATCTCCGCCTCCGACACCGTCACGAACCGGTCGGCGCCGTGGAAGATCACGGCGAGCGCCTCGGGGTCGGGCACGCGGCAGGCCAGCCCATCGGCGATGGTGCGGGCGGTCGGCGTGGTGATCCGGCGCCGCTCCGCGAAGGAGAGGGCATAGGCCGGCGCGTTCTCCGCCACGACACCGACCACCTTCGTGGCGAGCCCGAGCGCGTTCCGGACCGCGATCACCCCGCAGATGCCGGAGCCCATGCCCACCGGCACGTACACGGTGTCGAGATCCGGGAGCGCCCGCAGGAACTCGAGCGCGTACGTCGCCTGCCCGCGCACCAGCAGCGGGTGGAACGACTGCACGAAGTGGAGGCCCTGCAGCTTCGCCTCGTCCTGGGCCCACTCGAGCGCCTCCTGGAAGTCGTCTCCCTGCTCGACCAGCTCGCCGCCGAGCGCGCGCATGGCCGCGTTCTTCTCCTTCGCGTTGTCCCTCGGCACCACCAGGATCGCGCGGACCCCGAGCCGCTGCGCGGCGAATGCGACCGCCTGGCCGTGGTTCCCCCGGGTGGCGGCGATGACCCCGGGGAGCTGCGGCACCTGACGCTGGAGCTCGGTCAGGTACACCAGCCCGCCCCGCACCTTGAACGCACCGATCGGGGTGTGGTTCTCGTGCTTGACCCACACCGCGGCCCCGGACCGGGCTGCGAGCAGGGGCCAGGCGATGTGGGGGGTCGGCGGCATCGTCCGGTGGACGATCCCGGCGGCCGCCTCGAGTTCGGGGAGGGTGATCATCGGCTCAAAGATAGGGCCGCCACCGGGTATCTTCCCTTCGATGACCTTCCGCACCCGCCTGTTCCTGGCCTTCGGGCTCGCCACTGCGCTCCCGGTGCTTGCCCTCGGGCTCGGGGTGCGACGGACCCTCGCCGCGCGGGCCCAGGCGGACGCGTCCAGCGCCGCCGCCGAGGCGGAGGAGGCCCTCGCCGTCGCGCTGGGGAGCGAGCGGATCCGTGTGGCCACCGCGCTGGGCGCGCTCAGCCGGCGGCTGGCGGATGACGACCGGATGCGCCTGGCCGCCCTCGGCCGCCCCGACGCGAAGGCCTGGCTCGGCGCCGAGGCGGCGGAGTGGACCCGGACCGGCGACCTCGACCTGCTGCTGGTGCAGGGCCCCGACGGGGCGACTCTCGCGGCCTCGGGTCCGGCGGCCGACTCCGGCCTGGCGGCGGCAGTGGCGGCCGCGACCCCGCCCGCGCTCATCGAGGCCGGGGGCCGGCTGGCAGTGGCGGCGGCGGAACCCCTGGGCGTGGCGGGAACCACCCACCTCCTCCTCGGCGGCCGCGCGGTGGACCCCGAGGCGCCCGCGGGCCAGCTCCCCGAGGGGCTCCGGGCACAGGTGGTGCCCCCCGGCAGTGCTCTCCAGCCGCCCGAGGGATGGCGCGTCGTGGCAGAGGTTCCGGTGGCGTACTTCGGGGCGGCTCGCGGGCCTGGCGGGTCGGCGGGTGGGAAGATCGTGGTGTCCCAGGACCCGGCGCCGTACGCAGCACTCCGGCGGAGCTTCGACCTGCGGCTGGCGCTCGCGCTCGCCGTGGCGCTCCCGGTGGCGCTGGGGATCGCCGCGATGCTGGCCCGCTCGCTGGCCCGTCCGCTCGCCGCGCTGGCGGAGCGCGCGGAGACCATGGACCTCGGCCGCGAGGGGGCGGGCTTCGGGACCGACAGCGACGACGAGGTCGGCACGCTCGCCGCCGCCCTCGACCGGATGAACGTCCGGCTCACGACGAGCGCCGCGAGGCTCCAGGCCGCGGAACGGGCCGCCGCCACCGGGGAGCTGGCGCGGCAGGTGAACCACGACCTCAAGAACGGCCTCGTCCCGATCCGGCACGTCCTCCGGCACCTCAAGAGCGTCGCACAGGAGCAGCCGGAGCGGCTGCCCCAGGTCTTCCTGGAGCGCGAGCCATCGCTGGAGGACAGCCTGGCTTACCTCGAGACCCTGGCGCGGAGCTACGGCGCCCGCCGGACGCCGACCGGGCGCGCCGACCTCAACGCCGTCGCGCGAGCGGTGGCGGCGGAGCACGACGGCCGGCCGGTGCGGCTCGAGCTGGCGGAGCCGGCGCCCTTCGCCCGGGCGGACGAGGTCTCGCTCCGCCGCATCCTCGGCAACCTGGTGGCGAATGCCCTCGACGCGCTCGAGGGCGCGCCGCGGGAGCGGGAGGGCGTCACCATCTCCACCGCCCCGAGGGGGGAGACGGTGCTGTGCGCCGTCGAGGACCGCGGCCGGGGCATGGGCCACGACGAGCTCGCCCGCGCCTTCGACGCACCGTTCACCACCAAGCCGGGCGGCTCGGGCACCGGCCTGGGGGTGGTGCGGCGCCTGGTGGAGGAGCTCGGCGGGTCCATCCGGGTCGAGACCGCGCCGGGACGCGGCACCAGGGTGGAGCTCGCGCTCCCGGTCGCCGGCGACGCCGGGGGGTCGGTGTGACGCGCATCCTGCTGGTGGATGACCTGCCCCACGTGGCCGAGCAGTATGCCTACGACCTGCGGCGGCTCGGCTACGAGACGGTGGTGGCCGCCGGCGGCGAGGCGGCGCTGGCGGCGCTCGAACGGGAGGGCCTCGACGCAGTGGTGCTCGACCTCGAGATGCCGGACCTGGACGGCTTCGCAGTGCTCACCGCGCTCGGGAAGCGGGGGATCGAGACCCCGGTGATCGTCTACACCGGGACCGGGAACTTCGAGCGCTGCGTGCAAGCCGTGCGACTCGGGGCCTACGGCTTCGTGGACAAGGCGGAACCGGTGGAGCGGGTGGCACAGGAGATCGAGGGCGCCCTCGAACGGCGCCGGCTCCGGCGCGAGGTCGCGGCCCTCCAGGCGCGGCTGGGCGAATCGTCGCTCGCCGGACGGAGCCCTGCGCTCGAGGCGCTTCGCGGGACGATCGCGAAGCTGGCCGCAATCCCGAGCCCGGTGCTCATCCTCGGCGAGAGCGGCTCGGGAAAGGAGCTGGTGGCGCGCGACCTCCACCGGCTCGGCGCCCGGCCCACCGAGCCGTTCGTGCCGATCAATTGCGCGGCGCTGCCCGACCAACTGGTCGAGAGCGAGCTCTTCGGGCACGAGAAGGGGGCATTCACCGGCGCCGTGGCGGCGCGCGCGGGCGCGTTCGAGGCGGCAGGGCGCGGCACCATCCTCCTCGACGAGATCGGCGACCTCGCCGGTGCGGCGCAGGCCAAGCTGCTGCGCGTGCTGGAGGCGCGCGAGGTGACGCGGATCGGCGCCACGCAGCCACGGAAGGTCGAGGCTCGCACCCTGGCGGCCACTCACCGCGACCTCGAGCACGAAGTGCGGGAGGGCCGGTTCCGCGAGGACCTGCTCTTCCGGCTCAACGTGCACGTGGTCCGGGTGCCGCCCCTCCGGGACCGCCGCGAGGACGTGCCGCTCCTCGCGCGGCGGTTCCTGGAGGACACCTGCGTCCGATTCGGCCTCCTCCCGCGGCGGCTGAGCGAGGACGCGGCCGCCGCTCTCGCCGCACACGGCTGGCGCCGGAACAACGTGCGCGAGCTCCGGAACGCGGTCGAGCGCGCGGTGGTCGCGGCCGACTCCGAGGTGATCCGGGTGGAGCACCTCCCGCCCGAGGTGCGCGGCGGGCGCGCCGAGGGCGAGGCGCCGCGCGGCTACCGGGAACTCAAGTCGGAGGCGGAGCGCCGGATCGTGCTCGAGGCGCTCGAGCGACACGACTGGCAGGTGACCCGCGCTGCCGAAGCGCTCGGCCTCGCCGATCACGCCAGCCTGCTCAAGATCCTGCGGAGGCTCGGGATCCGCCGGCCGTAGGCGTGTCCGGGCGGACACGGCCGTGACCGGGGTCCGTGGACGGCGGGACACGAGCGAGTCTCGAGTCGGGCGTCGCAGGTCGTCGGAACCTCACCATTCGCATGAGCTTGCGCGCCCACCGGGCCTCCGTGCCCGGTGGGCCCTTCGCTTGCCCCTCTTCCGGCTGCACGGCGCCGCCCTGGCGCCCCCACCGGAGGAGGGAACCATGTCGTACCGCATCCACCCCGCCGCACTCGCCCTCGCGCTCCCGCTCGCCATCGCCTGCGGGAAGTCGGAGCCGGGCACGCCGGTCGAGCAGCCCGCCGCCAGCGCGCGGCCAGCGTCCACCACCATCACGACCCCGTCCGGTGGGGGAGTCACGGCGGTCGCCGTGGCCGAGCCGGTGCCGACGACGTACGAGGAGTCGGAGGTGGCGCTGCGCGAGGGCCGCTACGCGGAGGCGGCGCGCGGGTTCGAGGCGTACACCGGCCGGAAGCCGGACAACGTCTGGGGCTGGTACATGCTCGGGTTCTCGAGCTGGAAATCGGGTGACACCGAGGGCGCAGTGGTGGCCTTCGACAGCGCGCTGGCGCGGGACCCACGGCACCTGAAGTCGCTGTACAACTCGGGCCGGGTGCTGCTCGATGCCGGCCGGCCGCGGGAGGCGCTGGAGCGCTTCCAGGCGGCGGTGGACGCGGACTCCTCGTCCGCGGAGGGGTGGCGGCTGCTGGGCCGCGGCTACCAGGACATCGGTGACGCCGAGGCTGCCGTGAGCGCCTACCGTCAGGCGCTGGTGCTGGACGAGCACGACGGCTGGGCGCTCAACAACCTCGGCGTGCTCTACCTGCACCAGGGCATGCCGCAGGACGCGATCGGGCCGCTGGCCCGCGCGGTGGAGGTGCGGCCCAGCTCGCCCGTGTTCCGGAACAACCTCGGGAGCGCGCTGGAGCGGGCGGGGCATCCGGCGGCGGCGAAGGCGGCGTACGCCACCGCGCTGGAGGCCGACTCGAGCTACGCCAAGGCGAGGGTGAACCTCGAGCGAGTGAGTGCGCTGGTGCCGGAGGGGACCACGCCCGAGATCGACGTCGCGCACGTGGCGGAGGAGTTCCGGTTCCAGATCACGGTGTGGAGGGACGGGCAGTAGAGGGGGAGCAGGGAACAGGGAACAGGGAACGGGTGCTACCCCGGGGTGGGGTGGGGCCCGTTCCCTGTTCCCTGTTCCCCGCTCACCGCGTAGCGGCACGCGGCATCCCCATCGGGGATGTAGGAGAGTCGCTGGAGGCCCGCTCCCAGCATCTCCCCCACGAAGGCCAGCTCCAGTCGGCAGGGAATCCGGGTAGCGTCCACCAGGTCCCGCACCGGGCAGTGGCAGAGCCGGAGCACCGGGGCACCGTCCTGTGGCCGCGGCTCCACCTCGGCGAGGAAACCGTCCTCGGCGAGGATCCGGGCCACCTCCCGAAGGCGGGCCCGTCCCTCGAGTCCCTCCAGCCGCCCCGCCACCTCCGCACGCCGCGTGGTGAGTCGCTCGCGCAGGAAACGCTCCACCCGCGGCTCGGCCCCCTCGGCCACGAGGGTGCGCACCAGGTCGGCCAGCACCGGCCCCTGGGACTCGGGAAAGAGCCGCCCGGCATCCGGCGCCAGCGACCAGAGAACCTGCGGGCGACCCCGGCCGGCGCGGCGGGTGCCGGCCCGGGCCACGAGGGCGAGCGCCTCGAGCGCCTCGAGGTGCTGGCGCACGGTGGCCACGGTCAGCCGGAGTGTGCGGGCCAGCTCGCCCGCCGGCGTCGGGCCACGGCGCTTGAGGAGCTCGAGGAGGCGGCGGCGCGAAGGGGCGCCGGCGAGGGCGAGGGGCGACGGGCGGATCACGGCCGAAAGGTGCGGGGGCGGGGGCGCGCTTGTCAATAAAGATGGCATCAGCCATCTTTATTCCGTGACCGCGCCGCCCGCCCCGAAGCCCCTGCCCCAGGTCGTGCCGGCGGCGAGCCCGCCGCCCTTCGGCGTCATCGCCGAGCACTTCGGCGCCGCGCTCGCGTGGCTGGGCGTGGGCTCGGTGCTGCTGGTGCGAGCGGCCCCGCATCTCGCCCGCGGCAACGTGCTCGACCCGGCGGTCCTCGCCGCCACCCACGGCTTCACCCTCGGCGTCCTCACCAGCACGATCTTCGGCGCCCTCAACCAGTTCTTTCCGGGTCATCTCGGCATCGCCGCGCGGAGCATTCCGGTGGCGCGCTGGAGCGGCCGGGCCCTGCAGGCCGGGACGGTGCTGCTGGTGGTGGGGTTCCTGGCGTGGATCCCGGTGCTCCTCGCGGCGGGATTCACCATCCTCACCGGCGCGGTCTACGGTAGCGCCTGGAACCTCCTCCCCCAGCGACGGAAGGCGAAGCAGGGAAAGATCGTGGCGCTCTACGTCTCGGCCGGCCACATCGCACTCGGCACCGCGATGGTGCTGGCGTTCGCGCGGATCGGCGAGACGCTCGGGCTCTGGCACGTGGACCGCCTCGCGATGATCGGCGGGCACCTCCACCTCGGCGCCCTCGGCTTCGGCACCCTCACCGCGGTGGGCGTGGGGAGCCGGATGATCCCGATGTTCCTGGTCTCGCAGGGGGCGCCCGGATGGCCACTCCGCTGGATCGGGCCGGCGGCGCTCGGGGGCATCACGGTCCACCTGCTCGGGCTGCTCCTTGGCCTCGACCCGATGGCGCGGCTGGGGGGCGCGCTCATGGCCGTCGCGGTGGGGCTCCTCCTCTGGCTGGCCCGCGGGTGGTTCACGCATCGCGCGCGGCAGCACCTCGATCCCGGCCTGGCGCTGGTCCGCCTCGCGTTCGTCGCCCTGGGCGCAGCACTGCTCGTCGGCCTGCTGCTGCTCGGCGGCGGCGGGGGATTCCGTGCCTGGGCGGCCTACGGCGTGCTGGCGATCGCCGGCTGGCTCGTGCCGCTGGTCATGGGCGTGATGTCGAAGATTCTCCCGTTCCTCACCTGGCTCAATGTGGTCGGCCCGCGACTGACGCGACCGGGCGGACCCACGGTGCAGGAGCTGATGAGCATCCCGATCGGCCGCGCGGCCACGGCGGCCTTCGGTACCGGCGTGACGCTCCTCGCGGCCGGCATCCTCGCCGGGAGCGAGGCACTCACCCTCGCCGGCGCCTGCGCCTATGCGCTCGCGGCCGCCCTCACCCTCGTCCTCTATGCCCGGATGGCGCGCCTCGCGGTGCGCACCGGGCCGCTCCCCACCACGACCGCACCCAGGGCTGCCTGATGCCTTCCGACACTACCACCCGGCTCGACGTCCGCGCGATCCTCGCGAACGGCGGCGAACCGTTCGACCTGATCATCGACACCGCAGGGCAGGTCCCGACCGGGGGCGAGCTCGAGCTCATCGCCCCGTTCGAGCCCGTGCCGCTCACGCCACACCTCCGGAGCCGCGGGTTCCGCCGGGGCGTCGTGGCGGAGGGCCAGGACGGCGTCGTCACCCGGTGGCGCCAGACCGGAGTGAACGCCCAGTCCACCCTCGCCGAGGTTGCCTCGGCGTGGCCCGGCACCGCCGCGGTGCTCGGCAGGCACGGGTTCGACCTGTGCTGCGGGAGCGGAAAGACCCTGGAGTTCGCCGCCCGGGCCCACGGGGTGGACCTGCAGGAGCTCCTGGCGGAGTTGCACGAGGTGGTGGGGTGAGGGTCGGGCGGTCGGGCGGTCGGGACATGAAGCGCGCTTCACATTTCATCCAGAGTCTCTTTGCGCTGAAATCACATATTGACATCTGAAAATGTGTTGATACCGGCTCCGCCGGGGCCTGCACCTCGAGAGGGTTCGATGATCCGCCTCCGCCTCCTGCCCGCCGGGGCCGCCGCCCTGGCTGCGACCGCCGCCCTGATCGTGGGCTTCGCCTGGAATCGCTCGAGCGCCCCCGAGTCCACGGACTTCGGCACGGCGCCGCATCCGACCTCGCCGACCTGGCTCGCCGAGGTGGCGCCGCCGAGCGACGCCCGGGTGAAGGAATTCCGGATCCCGATGACGCACCGGCGCATCGAGATCGCGAAGGGGGTCAGCTACGACGGCTGGACCTTCGGCAACACGGTGCCGGGACCGGTCATCCGCGTGCGCCAGGGTGACCGGGTGCGGGTGACGCTGGTGAACGAGTCGCCGATGCCGCACTCGATCGACTTTCACAGCGCGCGCATCCCGATGAACGTCGCGTTCCGGACGATCCTGCCGGGTCAGGAGCTCGAGTTCGAGTTCGAGGCGCGCGACCCGGGGGCGTTCATGGTGCATTGCGGCACCGCGCCGGTGCTGATGCACATCATGCAGGGGATGTACCTGCCGATCATCGTGGACCCGGCAGGCGGCTGGGGCTCGAAGGCCGACCGCGAGTTCGTGCTGGTGCAGAGCGAGTTCTACACGCAGTCCGGCACCGACACCGTGCTGCAGCCCGACTGGCAGGCGGCGCTCGACGACCGGCCCACGCACGTCGTCTTCAACGGCCGGGCGAACCAGTACGTGGACGACCCGCTCCAGGTGGACGTGGGCGAGCGGGTGCGCCTCTTCGTGGTGAACGCGGGGCCGAGCCGGCGGAGCGACTTCCACCTGGTGGGCGCGGTGTTCGACCGGGTGATCCCGGACGGCAATCCCGACCACGCGATGGAGCACGTGCAGACGTGGACCGTGCCGGCGGGCGGCGGTGCCGTGTTCGAGACGGTCTTCGAGGAGGGGGCGAGTGGCGAGGGCGCCTACGCCTTCGTGACCCACAGCTTCAGCGACGCGTCGAAAGGGGCAGTCGGCCTCATCAAGGTGGGCGAGGTGACGGGGCACCTGGCCGCGCACTGAGCCGGCGGGAAGTGCGGGGAGCGGACCGGCGCGCTCCCCGCCGCGTGCGGCCGTGCCATCCTACATCGGACACGCCGCCCGGGCGAACGGGAAGTCCACGTACTGTTCCTGCCCGTTGACCACTCCCTCGATGCGGGCGTGCAGCGAGTCGGCCCGGCGCCGGTAGATGATCCGCTGCGGGAAGTCGTGCGCCGGCTCGGCGAACACGGCCAGCGTGTCGCTCACCAGCGTCGCGGGGAAGACGGCCTCCCGCTGCCCCGAGGGCTGGGCCACGTAGCTGAGCCGCCCGTTGACCGGCTCGATACGCACGAACTCCCAGCTCATCACCGAGTCGCCCCGCACGGCCCGGCTCATCCCCATCAACGAGCCACCCACGGGGGGCATCCACCATTCGTGGAGCGTGCGTCTCGGAGACGCTGCGCGCCAGCACCCCGCCATCCACGCGAGCCGGTCGCCCTCGTGCTCCTGCGCCGCCGCCCCGGCGGGAACGGCCGCCGCCGCCACGATCACCAGCACCCAGGTCACCCGCATCGGAGCCTCCGCACCGTCGGCACGGCGGCAATGTGGCCCCCCGCAGCCCCCGTCCGCCACCCCAGCGGGTCGGTGGCGCGAGGCGGCTGGTCGGCGGGCCAGTTGCGGGTCCTGCCCGCGTGATGGGGCTCACCGCCGGGACGCGGCTGGTGGCGCGATGCTCGGGAAGCACCTTCCGAGCCTGGAGGTCACGATGCTCCGTTACGCCCTCGCCTTCTTCGTGCTCGCCCTCGTGGCGGCCTTCTTCGGTTTCGGCGGCATCGCCAGCGCGTCGGCCGGGATCGCGAAGATCCTCTTCTTCGTCTTCCTCGTGGTGTTCGCCGTGACGGCGGTGATGGGACTGACCGCCACCCGGAGAGTCCCTTGAGGCGGCCGCCCGGCGGGGAGGTCCTGGTGCCGGAGCCGAAGCGCCGGGTGCGCCGGCATCTCCCCAAGCCGCCCCCCGCCGACCTCGCCGCGGGGATCGTCGAGGAACTCCGGCCACTCGCCGGACAGATTCCGCCCCCGGTGCTCGGGGCGGCGGTCCGGGTACACCTGGGGGAGATGGCGAAGTTGATCGGCTGGCTCAGAGACTGATGGTTGGATGGCGGGGTGGCGGAGTGGTTGGCATGGGCCGACTCCGCTCCATTCGGGGGCCGGAGACCAGCCAGCGCGCCATCCCGCCATCCAGCCCTGGGGTGTAACACCGGGCGGGGCGGGCGCGTAGTTTGGGAGTGACTCACCGCATGGAGTCCCCCATGTCCCGTCCCCGTCCGTTTCTTCCCCTCGCCGCGCTGCTTGCCCTGGGCGCGGCGCCCCTCGTGGCGCAGGGTGCGCCCGATTCCGTCACCCTCCGGGAGTGGGAGGTCCCGTGGGAGCGCACGCGCCCCCGCGATCCCTCCGTCGCGCCCGATGGCCGGGTCTGGTTCGTGGGGCAGGAGGGGAACTACGTCGGCATCTTCGATCCCCGCGCCGAGTCGTTCGACCGGATCGAGCTCGACCCCGGCACCTATCCCCACACCGTGGTGATGGACGCGCGAGGCGACGCCTGGTACGCCGGCAACCGCAACGCGCTGATCGGGCGGATCGACGGCCGGACCCGCGAGGTCACCCGCTTCCCGATGCCGGACGCGGCCTCCCGCGATCCGCACACGATCGTCTTCGGGCCGGACGGCAGCGTCTGGTTCACCATGCAGCAGAGCGATCGGGTGGGCCGGCTCGATCCGGCCACCGGGAAGGTCCAGGTGGTGGCGCTGCCGGTGGCGCGCGCACGGCCGTACGGGATCGTCATGGGCGCCGGGGGACGGCCATGGTTCGTCCTCTTCGGCACCAATCTCGTCGGCACCATCGACCCGAAGACGATGGAGCTCAGGACGTACGCCCTCCCCAGCGCCGAGTCCCGCGCGCGCCGGCTCGCCCTCACCTCCGACGGCGGCGTCTGGTACGGCGACTACAGCCGCGGATTCCTCGGCCGACTCGACCCGGCCGCCGGCACCGTCCAGGAGTGGCCGATGCCCTCCGGCGCCCGGAGCCTCCCGTACGCGATGGCGGTGGATGACCGCGACCGACTCTGGCTGGTGGAGACCGGGCCGCAACCCAACCGCTTCGTGGGGTTCGACGCGAGGGCGAAGCGCTGGATCTCCAACTCGGGGGTCCCGAGCGGTGCCGGCGCGGTCCGGCACATGGAGTTCGACCGCCGGACGGGCCGGGTCTGGTTCGGGACCGACGCGAACACGATCGGGTACGCGCAGGTGGGACCGGCGGGCGGGGGGAAGCCGACGTCGTGAGTCGCGAACCACGAGTCACGAGTCACGAGGGGGACGGATGAGCGGAGTGAGTCTCGCGGGGAAGCTCGCGACGTTCGGGGAGCACTGGCAGCCGCGCGTCGTGGCCCAGTTCAATGGTCACGACGTGATGGTGGCGAAGGTGCAGGGGGAGTTCGTCTGGCACAAGCACGACGACACCGACGACTTCTTCCTGGTGCTCCGGGGCCGGCTGGTGATCGAGCTGCGCGATGGGAGCGTCGAACTGGGGCCGGGTGACCTCTACGTCGTGCCGAAGGGCGTCGAGCACCGCCCGGTGGCCCGGGAGGAGGTCCACCTCCTCCTGCTCGAGGCCGCCGGGACGCCGAACACCGGGGATCCCACGACCGCGGCGCCGAGGCGGGTGATCTAGGAGCGATCGAAGGTCACGAGACCGGCCGAAGGCCCAGGTACCGTTCCCGGATCACCGCCAGGTGCCGGCGCTCGTGCCCCGCGATGTGCCAGGCCAGTGCACGCACCGTCGCCCGGTTGCCCTCCGCCGTGCCCGCGCGGTCGAACGCCTCCTCCGGAAGGTGCGCGAAGAGCGCGAGGGTGGCCGCGCGCACGGCGCGATACTCGTCGAGGATGCTCCCCACCGACCGCGCGTCCGCCCCGGAGCGCGGTGCGTACGCCTTCTCGTCGAAGCCCGGCAGGGGCGTCGCGTCGCCCCGCGCGAAGCGGAGTGCGCGGTAGGCGTAGATCCGCTCGTCGTCCACGACATGCAGCAGCACCTCCTTCACGCTCCACTTCCCCGGCGCGTACCGGTGGAGCAGCTGTTCCTCGGTCAGTCCCCGTGCCAGCCCCTCGGCCTGGCGCAAGCCCTCCTCGAGATGGAGAAGGACCCGATCATCCTCCGGGAGGTAGTCGAGGTACATCCTGGCGTAGGGGGGATACTCTCCCGGGGCCGGCCTGGGGATGGGGCGCATGGACGGTGGGCGGTGAGCGGTGATGGGCACTTTGTGAGCGGGACAAAGCTACTCGGGATGCGCGGGAATGCCGCCCGACCCGACGCCGGTCTCCCATGGAAGCTTCACGGGGGCCTCAGCGGCCCTTGGCGCGCCAGGCGTCAGGTTTCGGGCCGGGAACAACCCCCTGGAGGACCCCATGACGCCCCTGACACGGATCATCCTTGCTGCCGGCGCCGCCTTGTCCCTGGCTTGCGGCGACGACGATGGCAATGGGCCCAATCGCAATTCCCTCGTCGGAACGTGGGACGCGACCAGCATGGAGTTCGTCCTGAGGACGAATCCCGCGGTCCGCGTCGACGTCGTCGCGGAGTTCGACGCGACAGTGACGGTCGTCCTCGATGACGACGACACCTTCTCCGTGCTGGTGCAGGTCCCCGGCGAGCCGGCCCAGTTGATCACCGGCACCTGGAGCGTGGACGGGAATACCATGACGCTCAACCCCGACGGCGAGCCGTTCGACTGGCAGTTCGCGGTTTCCCTGTCGGGAAACACCCTCACGCTCGAGGGCGGCGACGTCGAGTTCGACGTGGACGACGACGGGGACGAGGACGAGTGCGACCTGAACCTGGTGCTCGACCGGGTGCTCTAGGGCCAGCGGCCAGGGGCGCGGCCGAAGGCGGAAGGCCCTCGGGACCGAGCTTGAGGTGACCGTGGCGGGGGCCTACCGTTCCCCGCCATGGAGACCGAGCTCACCATCGGAGCCTTGAGTGCCCGCACCGGCGTGGCCCCTTCCGCCCTCCGGTACTACGAGGCCGAGGGGTTGATCCACGCCACCCGCACGCCCGCCGGACAGCGTCGCTACCCCCGCGACACGATCCGGCGGGTGTCATTCATCCGCGTGGCCCAGCAGGTTGGCCTCCGACTCGAGGAAGTCCGTGACACGCTCCGGTCGCTCCCCAGCGGCCGCACGCCGGACCGGGACGACTGGCAGCGCCTGAGCGACTCCTGGCGCCCGCGCATCGACGCCCAGATTGCGCTGCTCGAGCGCCTCCGCAACCGGCTCGACGGTTGCATCGGCTGTGGCTGCCTCTCGCTCCAGGCGTGCCGCCTCCTCAACTTCGGCGACGTGGCCGCCGTCCGGGGCCCCGGCCCCCGGTGGATCCTCGACCCGGACGGACCCGACCCCGCAGGGCCTTGACCTCAAGTCCACTTGAACTGCTACCCTGCGTGCCTTCACACGCACGGGAGCATTGGAATGTACGACCAGTCGGACCAGTCGATCCGGGCGAAGCACCCCGGACCCGTCGGGCCGTTCGACACCACGCGGGAGGCTCTCCGCGAGCTCGTCGAGCTGCACGCCAGGGCGTGCGCCCCGAGGGCTTCCGGGCTGCACAACCTCCCTCTCTGGGGTGTCCTCTCCGCGCTCGGCCTCGATGTGTCCGGGCTCGCCGCCCGGGTCGTCGGGCAGGGCGCGGCCGACGCGCCGGCGCCAAGGACTCACCTGCTGCTGCGGGTGGAATTGCCGGATGCTCCCTGGGTGGTGGATGCCGAGCTCGGCGGTCAGGCGCTGTTCGCCCCGTTGCGCCCCGGGTCGGTGGATGGGGGCCTCGGATCGGCCGGGCCCTTCCGCCTGGCCCCGGCCGGTGACGGGTTCGAGGTGCAGGCCCGCGTGGACACCGAGTGGCGTCCGCTCTATCGTTTCGACCTCGAACCCCTGTGGCTCCGCGACGGCGGAGCGATCCAAACTCAGTTCGCGGAGGCGTCGTGACGGCCGAGATCATCGTACTCCGGTTGGTGCACGTCCTGGGCGGGATCTTCTGGGTGGGGAGCGTCACCTTCAACGCGGTCTTCCTGCTTCCCACGCTGGCGGCCCTCGGGCCTGGCGCCGGGCCCGTGATGGCCGGTCTGCAGCAGCGCCGGATGACCACGGTGCTGCCGATCGTGGCGGTGCTGACGATCCTCTCGGGACTCCGCCTGATGCAGGTCACCTCGGCCGGGTTCGCCGACGACTATTTCGCCAGCGGTCCCGGCATCGCCTACTCGGTGGGCGGTCTCCTGGCCATCACCGGGTTCGTCGTGGGGATGGTCTTCACCCGGCCCGCGATGGCCCGGGCCGGCAGCCTCGCCGCGCAGATGGCCGGCGTGGCCGATGACGCCGCCCGCTCGGCGCTCGGCGCCGAGATCGCCCGGCTGCGGAGCCGGGGGACCAGGGGCAACGTGGTGATGGTGGCGCTCGTGGGCCTCGCCGCGGTGACGATGGCGGTGGCGCGGTACCTCTGATAGAGGGTCGAAGGTCAAAGGTCGAAGGGCGGCACGGAGCCGACC
>DATIBS010000098.1:0-4620 GCA_035457305.1 Gemmatimonadales bacterium | reverse complement strand
GGACCGCGTGCTGATGCTGGAGAACTCGGTCTACTCGGTGATCTCCCCCGAGGGATGCGCGGCGATCCTGTGGAAGGACTCGAGCCAGCGCGAGCGCGCCGCCCAGGCGCTCAAGATCACCAGCGAGGACCTCCTCCGCCTCAAGCTGATCGACGAGGTGGTGCCGGAGCCGCCGGGCGGCGCGCATGCCGACCCGGACGCCACCGGCGAGGCGCTGCGCGAGGCCCTCATCCGCCAGGTCGCCGACCTGCGCAAGGTGCGGCCGGAGCGGCTGGTGCGGCGCCGCGCGGAGAAGTACGCCGCGATGGGCGCCTTCGCCGAAGCGTGATGCCGCAGACGGTCGAGGTGCGGTTCAAGGGAAACCGCAAGGGGCTGTTCGACTTCACCGACCCCGAGCCGCTCCGGTTGCAGGATCCGGTGATCGTCCAGGCGGAGCGCGGCCAGGACCTGGGCCGGGTCAGCGCCGTCGGCGAGACCGCCCTGAAGAAGTGCGGCAGCGGCTGCGCCGGGTGCGAGGTGGGCGAAGCCCCGGCGGCGGCGGCCCGGATGCAGGTGCTCCGCCGCGCCACCCGGGATGACGTGCGCCGACAGGACGACCT
The DNA here is from genome assembly GCA_035457305.1 of Gemmatimonadales bacterium. Lineage (GTDB taxonomy): Bacteria > Gemmatimonadota > Gemmatimonadetes > Gemmatimonadales > GWC2-71-9 > JAICEH01. The sequence continues at coordinate 4,021 of DATIBS010000098.1, read as the reverse complement.
CCGCCGCGGCGAGGAGGACGTGCGCCGCGCCGTGCTCGAGCGGGTGCGCGCCCACGGGCTGCTCATGAAGGTGAGCGACGCCGAATGGCAGTGGGACGGCGGGAAGCTCACCATCTACTTCACCGCCGACCAGCGGGTGGACTTCCGCACCCTGGTGCGCGAGCTCGCCGCCCGCTTCCGCACCCGCATCGAGCTCCGCCAGATCGGAGTGCGCGACGAGGCCGCGCGCCTGAGCGGGGTCGGCCGGTGCGGCCGCGAGTACTGCTGCACCTCGTGGCTCGGGGAACTCTCCCCCATCAGCCTGAGCCTCGCCAAGGACCAGTCGCTCTCCCTCAACCCGTCGCAGATCTCGGGGGGGTGCGGCCGCCTGCTCTGCTGTCTGAAGTACGAGCACGACTTCTACGTGAGCGCGCGGAAGCGCTTCCCCCGCACCGGCAAGACGCTGCGCACCGCGCGCGGGGCGGAGCGCGTGGTGGCGGTGGACATCTTCCGCGAGCGCGTGCTGCTCCGCCACGACGAGCAGGGCCTGCGGAGCGTCGCGCTTACCGAGCTCCGGAGCGAGACCGAGGCGGTCGGGCCGGAGGGCGATGGCCGGATGGCCGGCCCGCCCGACGGCGTGGCGGTGCGGGCGGCGGAGTCCGCGGCGGGGCCGCCGGGCGAGCCCACGGCCCCCGCGGTCCCCGCGGTCCCCGCCGTCCCCACCAGCCCGGCGGCCCGGCGCCGACGCCGGCGCCGCGGGGGCGGTTCTGGCCGGGGCGGGCCCGCCTCCCCCCCAACGGGGGCATGATGGCGAGGTTCTTCCTCACCACCGCCATCGACTACGCCAACGGCGACCCCCACCTCGGCCACGCGTACGAGAAACTCGGGGCCGACGCCATCGCGCGCTATCGCCGGCTCCGCGGCGACGACGTCTGGTTCCTCATCGGGATGGACGAGCACGGCCAGAAGGTGGCCCAGGCCGCGGCGGAGGGCGGCCTCGAGCCCCAGGCCCTGACCGACGCCATCGCCGTCCGGTTCCTGGCCATGTGGGCCCGCCTCGGCATCACCAACGACCAGTTCATCCGGACCACCGCGTCGGAGCACCGGGCCGGCGTGCAGGACCTGATCAACCGGATCTTCGAGCGCAATCCGGGCGACTTCTACGAGAAGGCCTACGCCGGGTGGTACTGCGTGGGTTGCGAGGCGTTCAAGGCGGAAGCCGAGATCGCGGACGGCCGCTGCGCCCTCCATCCGACCCGGACCCTGGAATGGGTGGAGGAACGGAACTGGTTCTTCCGGCTCTCCCGCTACCGCGACTTCCTGCTCGACCTGCACGAGCGGCGGCCCGAGTTCCTCCAGCCCGACAGCCGGCGGAACGAGATCCTGGCCCTGCTCCGGCAGGGCCTCGAGGACGTCTCGGCGAGCCGCGCCCGATTCGCGTGGGGCGTGCCCTTCCCCCGGCTTACCTCCGACGGGGAGCAGCAGACCACCTACGTCTGGTTCGACGCCCTGCCCAACTACTGGACCGCCAGTCGCTTCCCCGGCTCTCGCGCGGCCTGGCCGGCCCAACTGCACGTGGTCGGGAAGGACATCACCCGCTTCCATGCGGTGATCTGGCCGGCGATGCTCGAGGCCGCGGGCCTTCCCTTGCCGGAGCGGATCTGGGGGCACGGGTTCGTCTACTATCGCGGCGAGCGCTTCTCGAAGAGCGCCGGCACCCGCCTCGATCTGGGCGAGGCCGTGGAGCGATTCGGCCCCGACGCCTTCCGCTGGTTTCTCCTCCGCGAGATCCCCTGGGACGCGGACGGCGATTTCTCCTGGGAGCGCTTCGAGGCGCGGTATACCGCCGACCTCGCCGATGGCCTCGGCAACCTCGCGTCCCGCGCCCTCGCGATGGTGGTCAAGTACCGCGGCGGGATCGTGCCGCGGCTGTCGCCGAGCCCCCTCGACGAGTCGGGCGGGGAGACGGTCGGCCGCTACCAGGCGGCGATGGACGCGCTCGACCTCCGGACTGCCGCGGCGCTGGTCTCCGACCTCGTCACGGCGGCCAACTTGTACGTGGCGCAGACCGCGCCGTGGGCCCTGGCGAAAGCGGGCGAGGACGCGGAACTCGACCGGGTGCTCGGCGCGCTCGTCCGGGTCCTCTATCGCCTGGCGGTGCTCGCCAGCCCCTTCCTGCCCGACCGGACCGAGGTGCTCTGGGAAGCGCTCGGTCAGCCCGGGCGAGCGGCCGCCTCCGACTGGGCCACCCTCGGCGCTCCCCCCGTGGCGGGATGCGCTATCAAGAAACCTGACGGTCTCTTCCCCAAGCCCACCGCGGAGCCCGCCGGCTGACGTAACAGTGCCGGGCGTTGCCCGTAAGTCAGTGCGAGTAAATGACTTCGAATTGCGCCAGCGGGGTTGACGCGGCTTGCACGGCGGGTGATTTTTAGCCGCCCTCGAGGAGCCGGGGGTGGCCCGGGGATTGCGCTTCGGGTCTGCAGTCCCCGTGTCAGGCGGATCGTAATGGCGGAACGGAAGTGGACGCTGGTCCTGATGCCCCACGGCTCCGGGGCATCGCGCGTCATCCAGGTGTCGCACACCGCGCTGAAGGCTGTCGCGGCTGTCGGCGGCGCCCTGGTGCTGCTCGCCCTCGTGCTCGGGTACACGACGGTGCGCCGCAGCGTGGACCTGCGCCGTGCGTCCGAGATGGCCCGGGAGAACGCCACCCTGGCCACCAGTCTCTCCGGGCTGCAGGGTCGGCTCGACCTGCTGGAAGACACCCTGTCCGCGATCGCCGAGCGCGATCGCCGGATCCGCCTCCTCGCGAACCTCGAGCCCCACGACCCGCAGGTACTGCAGGCGGGCGTCGGCGGCTCCCTGCCGGCGCGCTCGAGCGGCAGCGAGGTGGTGCGCCAGGCCACCTCCGCCCGGGCCGAGCTGAACACGCTCATCCGGCGGGCGAACCTGCTCGCGGCCTCGTTCAGCGAGGCTCGCGACAGCCTTCAGTCCCACGCCCAGCGCCTGGCGGCGACGCCCTCGATCCTGCCGACCACCGGCTGGCTGTCGAGCGCCTTCGCCTCGATGCGCCGCCACCCCATCCTGCACGTCTCGCGGCCCCACGAGGGCCTCGACATCACCGCCCCGACCGGCACGCCGATCGAGGCGCCCGGCGCCGGCACCGTGGCCGACGCGCGCTGGGAATCGGGCTACGGCCAGACGGTGACGCTCGACCACGGCTACGGGATCGTGACCAAGTACGCCCACGCCTCCAAGTTGCTCGTCCGCCGTGGCCAGCGGGTCAAGCGCGGTGACCGCATCGCCCTGGTCGGCAACACCGGCCTCGCCACCGGCCCGCACCTCCACTACGAGGTGCACATCAACGGCCGCCCGGTGGACCCGCTCCGCTACGTCCTCCCCGACGTCATCACCGAGTAGCAGCCCGCCGCCTCAGAACTGCACCCTGGGGGCCTCCCCGGCCTCCGGCGTCGTCAGCTCGAAGTACTCCCGCGACCGGTTGCCGAAGAGCTTCGCCGTCAGCAGGTACGGGAAGCGGCGGATGAAGGCGTTGTAGTCCCGCACCGCCCCGTTGTAGTCCTGGCGGGCCACGGCGATGCGGTTCTCCGTCCCCTCGAGCTGGTCCTGGAGCTGGAGGAAGTTCGCGTTCGACTTGAGCTCCGGGTACGCCTCCGCGATGGCCAGCAGGCGGCCCAGCGGGGCATTGAGCGCCGCGTTCGCCTCGGCCATCTGCTGGAGGCTTCCCGTCTGCACCGCGCCGGCCAGGCGCGAGCGGGCCTCGGCCACTGCCGTGAAGACGGTGGACTCCTGCGCGGCGAAGCCCTTCACCGTCTCGACCAGGTTCGGGATCAGGTCGGCCCGCCGCTGGAGGGCGACCTTCACCTGCCCTTCCGCCTGGTTCACCTGTTCATCCAGGGTCTGGATCCTGTTGTAGCCGCAGCCGCCCGTGAGCAGGGCGGCGGCGAGCGCGGACGCGAGCGCGAGGGGACGGCGCATCATCGGGGCTCTCCGGTGTCGAATCGGTCAACGTGGTCGGCGACCGTCG
>DATIBS010000097.1:0-2062 GCA_035457305.1 Gemmatimonadales bacterium | reverse complement strand
CAAGACGGTGATCCCGGCCGCGGGGGTGGCCAAGGTCAGCCTGCGGCTGGTGCCGGGAAACACCTACGAGGAGACGCTGGCGGCGCTGGGCAAGGCGGTGAAGCGCCTCGCCCCCAAGTGGGCCGACGTCGAGGTCCGGCCGGTGCACGGCAGCGACCCGGTGCAGGTGGACGTCTCCCATCCTGCCTTCGGTGTGCTGGACGAGGCCTTCGAGGAAGTGGTCGGCCATCGCACGGTGTCGGTGCGGGCGGGGGGATCGATCCCGATCGTCGCGAAGCTCGGGCTGGGCGGCGCGCCCGTCCTGCTGACCGGCATCGGCCTGCCGGACGACGGCCTCCACTCGCCCAACGAGAAGGTGGACCTGCAGCAGGTGTGGGATGGCGTGCGGGTGTTCGCGAGGTTCTTCGAGAAGCTGGGGGACGGCGCGGAGGGGTGAACCGGGAGCGGGCCCCGCCCTCCCCGGGGCGGGAGCCCGCTCAGCGCCCGCCGATCACTGCTCCTCCTCCCCGCCGCCCTCCCCCCGGCGCATCCCCTGGAACTGCGCCTCCGTGCGCGCGTGGAGCTCGTCCACCCCGAGGATCGCGCGCACCGAGGCGGTGATCCCCGCCACGACGTCGTCCGCCCAGTAGAGATCGGGTCGGTCGGGACCGGTGAGGCGCGCGGCGCGGGCCGCCAGGAAATCCACGGCCACGGCGGCCCATTCGGCGTGCGCCGCCGGCACCGCCGCCCACGACCCCGTGGTGCGGAGCTCCAGCTCGCCCAGCGCGTCGAGTTCGGCGGCCACGCCCCGGGTGGCGGCCTCGCCCCGCAGCAGCTCGGCGATGCGGTCGAGATGGTCGGCCTCCGGGCCCAGGCTCCCCGGCTCGACCCGATAGTGCCGCCGGTCGGCGATCATCTCCGCGAGTCGCAGCGTGACCGCCGTGATCGCCGGCGTGAGGGCGGCGGGCGCCTCGCGGGCCCAGCTCGCCGCGGCCCGGAGGATCTCCGTGACGCGCAATTCGGCGGGGACGGTCGGGTTCCGCTGCATGGGGTGGAGAAAAACCTCGCGGACCCCGGAATTCAACCGGCGCGCGTCAGCTCCTCGGCCCGCGGCGCATCCTCGCGGGGTCGGGCCGGCCGTATCGCTCCTCCCGCCACGGGTCCCCGCGCATGTGGTACCCGCCCCGCTCCCAGAATCCCGGCTCGTCCTCCTCGAGGAACTCGAAGCCGGTGACCCACTTCGCGCTCTTCCAGAAGTAGAGGTGCGGCACCAGCAGCCGCACCGGCCCTCCGTGCTCCGGCGGGAGCGGCTCGCCGTCGTGGGTGAGGGCGAGCAGGTTGTCCGCCCGGTCGAGGTCCCCCAGCGGGAGATTCGTCGTGTAGCCCGCTTCGGCATGCACCAGCACGAAGCGCGCACGCTCGAGCGGCTCCGCCCGGGCGAGCAGATCCCGCGCCGGCACGCCGCCGAACCGGTTGTCGAACCGGGTCCAGCGCGTCACGCAGTGGATGTCGCAGCGGACCTCGGCCCGCGGCAGCGCCTGGAGGTCGGTCCAGCCGAGGTTGAAGGGACGGGCCACCGCGCCCCAGACGCGGAACTGCCAGCGTCCGAGGTCCACCCGCGGCACCGTGCCGGAATGGAGCACGGGCCACTTCCGGGTGAGGACCTGACCGGGCGGGAGCCGAGGGGGCTCGGTGGTCGGGGACACCGGCGGTGGGCCTAGGCGCGGGGGGTGCGGCGCCGCACCGCGCGGAGGGCGACTGCCGCGCCGAGAGCCGCCAGTCCGGCCACGCCGCCCAGACCCACCGGCCCGAGAAAGCGATGCACCGGCACCGTCAGGAAGCCGAGCATCAACGTGGCCAGGGCGGCCACCGAGGCGAGCGCCGCCTGCCGGTAGGTGTTGGCAATCGGCCGGAGGGCGAGCCAGGCCGCCGCGAGCGCGGCGGCGCAGGCGCCTGCAGGGCCCAGGAGGAGTACCACCCCGGGGGCGGCGAATGGCTCGGGCGTGGCGGTCGGGGGAGCCGCGGCGACGAGCCAGCGCACCGCGAGGAGCACCAGGGCCATCGCGGCGGTTCCCAGCGCAAT
>DATIBS010000096.1:0-20071 GCA_035457305.1 Gemmatimonadales bacterium | reverse complement strand
ACGGCCCGGGGACTCGCCCGCCTTCGTGAGCGGGTGAGGAGCATGCTGCTGGAGATGACTCGAACGACCGTCGCAAGGACGCTGTGGGCGTACGCCTACGCGATCGTGCCCCCCCAGGCGGAAGGGCAGCTCGGTGGGCTCGGGACCTTCCTCGAGCGCGAGCATGCGAAGGCCCAGCGCCTGGCGCGCACGTGGACCGGCCGGCTGGTCCACGGCCGGCGGGGGATCACCCACGTCCTGGTCGTGACCGACAGTCCCGACCAGGGTCGGAAGGTCAACCGGCTGCTCGAGGGCCGGCTGCGGCGGGCCAACGCGGCCTTCTCGCTCACGCTGCCGATGGCCTTCAGAGCTGTGACTTGATCGGCCAGAGGATCTTCTCCGCCAGCCTCTCCGTCAGCGGGCGGTCCCTCCACATCTCGTACGTGTAGCGCACCGTCGGCCCCAGGTCGGCCTCGAAGACCTCGGTCATCGCCCGCGCGAAGTCCCGGTCGTAGACGTTGAGGTTCGCTTCGTCATTCAACCGGAGCGAACGGAGGTCCAGGTTGGTCGAGCCCACCGACACCAGCTCGCGATCCACGATCAGCATCTTCGTGTGCAGCATCGTCGGCTGGTAGACGAAGATCTCCACGCCGGCCCGCAACAGCTCGCCCCACGCGCCCTTGGAGGAGATTCGCACCACCTCCGAATCGGTGTGCGGGCCGGGCAGGAGGATGCGGACCCGCACCCCGCGCTCGCGAGCGGCGACGAACGCCTTGAGGAGGAGCCCGTCGGGCACGAAGTAGGAGGCCGCGAGGTCGATCGCGCTGTCGGCCGCGGCGATCGCCATCAGGTACATCAGGTGCATGCTTTCACTGCCACCGGCGGGTGAGGCGATGAACAGGTGCGCGTCCATCGCCCCCGCCGGCTCCAGCGGCGGGAAGTACGCCGCACCGTTCAGCACCTCGCCGGTGACCTTGATCCAGTTGTCATTGAAGGCCGACTGGAACTGGGCGACCGCCGGTCCCTCGATGCGGAAGTGGGACTCCCGCCACTCCTCGGGGCTCCTCGCTCGGCCCTGCCATTGGTCCGCGATGCCGACCCCGCCGGTGAAACCGATCCGCCCGTCCACCACCAGCAGCTTGCGGTGGGTGCGGTTGTTCATGCGGCCCAGGTTGTACCAGTGGAGCGGCCGGTAGCGCTGCAGCCGCACGCCGGCGTCCTCCATCCGGTCGAGCAGCGCCTGGTCCATCCTGATGCTCCCGACCCAGTCGATCGTGACGTTCACCGGCACGCCGGCGCGCGCCCGCTCGGCGAGCGCCTCGGCGAACGCCTCGCCGATCTCCCCCGACCAGTAGATGTAGGTCTCGAAGGTGACCGAGGTACGCGCGCCGCGGATGGCCTCCAGCATCGCCGGGAAGATCTCGGCGCCGTTCTGCAGCGCGACGACGTGGTTGCCGGCGGTGATGGACGGCCCGAGCATCACCGACATCTCGCGCCGGAACTGGGGGTCGGCGATCGCGTAGCGATGCTCGATCTTGCGTTCGAGGTCCTTCTCGGGCGTGGCGAAGTTCATCGCCACCACCGCCAGCAGGAGGGTCGCCAGGGCGGAGATCACGATGGTCCAGAGCATGCGGCGGCGGCTCCAGGTGAATGGCAACGGCAATCGGCCTCCTGTGTCGGTACCTGCCCATCCCCCGGGGACCCGTCGCCGGGGCCCCCACCCTCACCGCCGGGTCACCCCCGTGGGAGCCGTGGTCGGGGTGCCCCCACGGGCCAACCTAGTATATTCGCGCATCTCCGGGAGACGAGGAGGCTGCTCCATGTCCTTCGCGCTCTATGTCGCTGGGTTTCTCGTCCTGATCGCGGGCGTGGCCTGGGGAATGGTCACGTTGGGAATGCCGACCACCTGGGTCCTGATTGCCTCCGTCATCCTGCTCGGAATCGGGATCCTGACCGGGGTGGCCCGTACCCGGTCCCGAGACCTGCCCAAGGACCCCTCGGCCTGAGGGTTGGTAGAGGGGTAAAGCTGGGCAGGTGGCGGGAGGGACGAGGTCGAGCGCAGCGCGGCAACTGGCGATCCGTTGCCGCGCTTGGCGTTGGCGGCCGGGCTGGTCCGGCGGGATTCGACCGGGCGGCCGCCCCAGGGCACCCCGGGGGCCTGGTCGGGCTCCCCTTCCTCGAAGCCGCGACCGATCCGGAAGTGGCCCCTACCGCTTCGGCCTGGGCTTCATCGTCGTCACCTTGTACACCGCTCCGGTCCGGTCGTAGGTGGTCCATTCACCCACCTGCTCGCCGTCCTCGAACCAGCCGGAGCGCATCCGGACCCCGTCCTTCCGGAACCATTCCCAGTAGCCGGTGGGGACGCCGTCGAGGGTGGGCCCCTTCGCCCACACGCTGCCATCCTTGTGCCGGACGATCTGCTCAGCCGGCGTGGTCGTCGTGGCTCGCTGTTTCGGCATCGTCCCTCCCCGGATGCCCGGCCCCGCCGGTGATCGCAGGCGGCCGGCGTGGTTCGCTCCGTCCGGTGCGGCTCACGCGCTGCCCCGGGGTGTCGGCCGCACCTCGTACCGCAACTCGGCGAAGGTGCCCCCGAACGAGGTGACCGACGTCAGCCGGAGGGGTGGCGTGGTGATGGCCCTCGGGAGCAGGGGTGCGCCGGCCCCGAGGGTGACGGGTGCCACCTGGATGATCAACTCGTCGAGCAGCCCGTGGTCGTGGAACCGGCCGGCCAGCTCCCCGCCGCCCACGATCCAGACGTTCTTCCCACCGGCGGCCGTGACCATGGCCCGATGCACCGGCCGCACATCCCCGCGCACGAACCGGATATCGGCCCCGTCGATGCGGGGAAGCGAGCGGGTGGTGAATATCCACGAAGGCTGCTCGTAGGGCCACGGCTTCGGCTCGCCCGTCGCGGGCCGGATGTGATGCCGGAGCATCCATTCGTAGGTGGCTGACCCCATCGCGAGCGCCCCGACCTCGCGGATGAAGGCCGGGTAGCTGCTCTCCTCCCCGGGCTCGCCGCCGAACTGCATCAGCCAGTCGAGGTTGTCGTCCGGGCCCGCGATGAACCCGTCGAGGCTCATGGCGGCGTAATACTGGGTCTTCATCGTCCTCAGATCTCCATCAGGTCGCGCCCCACGATGATCTCGCCGCTGAAATGAGGCCGGGCGGCGTCGACCCACATCCGCTCGGTAACCTCGGGATCGTCGGGCGGCACCAGGTGCGAGAGCACCAGGGTCCTGACCCCCGCCGCCGCGGCGACCCGGCCGCAGTCCTCCGCGCTGGTGTGGCTGCCGACGATGTGCGCCCGGAGGGTGGCCGCGTTCGGCACTCGCGCCACCAGCCGGTCCACCGCGGGAAGGTAGAGCGCCTCGTGCACCAGCACGTCCGCGCCGCGTGCGAGCCGCACCAGCTCGTCGGAAGGTGTGGTGTCGCCCGAGACGACGATGCTCCGGTCCGGGGCGTCGAACCGGAACGCGAACGCGGGAGTCACCGGCGGGTGGTGGACCATGGCGGAGGTCACCTTCACGTTCTCGTCCTGCAGGACGACGCCCGGGCTGGCCAGCTCGTGGACGTGGACCAGCGGCGCCAGGGGTACCCGGCCCTCGTCGGCGATCCGGGTCTCGATGTCGAGGCGGTTCAGCTCGAGGAACTGGCGCGTCATCCGTGCGATCGGCGGCGGCCCCCAGGTGTCCACCCGGGTCCGGAGCCCGCTCGACCACGCGAGGAGGAGCAGGTTGCCGTAGTCGGCGTTGTGGTCGGAGTGCTGATGCGTGAGGAAGACGTGGCGGAGGTGCTGGAGGGACACCCCGGCCAGCACGAGCTGCCGCGCCACGCCGTTCCCGCAGTCTACGACGTAGGGCACGTCGTTGGCGATGATCACCTGGGACGGCGCCGCGTGGTCCCGCTTGGGCCGCGGCCCGCCCGCCGTGCCGAGCAGGATCAGCCGGGTGCGGCTCCGGCGGGCCGGGAACCGGGGCGGCCGCCACACCGCCGGGAGCAGGCCGGCGGCCAGGGCGAGGACGTCCCGGCGTCCGGGCACCACTACGCCCGGCCCAGGCCGGCGCCGGCCTGGCCGACACGCCGTCGCACCGCGTCGATCTCCCGCACCGGGCGCACCTCGACGCAACCGGTGCGCGCCCAGGGGAACTCGGCCGCGATCCGCACCGCCTCGTCCATGTCCGCGGCCTCGATCAGGTTGAACCCGCCCAGGACTTCCTTCACCTCGCTGAACGGGCCGTCGGTCACCCGGAGGCGGCCGTTCCGGATCCGCACCGACCTTGCCGTCGGCGCGTCCTCCAGCATCTGCGACTCGACCAGCGTGCCCTCCCGCCGGAGGTCATCGGCATGGTCCAGGCAGTGGCGCATCATGCCATCGGCTTCCGCCCGGGGAAGCGAGTCGAGCAGGGCGTGATCGAGGTAGATGAGCAGCAGGTATTTCATCGGGGCCGGTGGGACTGGGGGTCGACCTTCAAGGAGCAGCGGGATCCGTGGCCCCGTCAAGGCCGGTGCCGCCCATCACACCGGCTTCGGCGACCTCGCCCGGGCCCAGGTGGCCCTCCGGTTCCCGGCGCACCTCCGGGCCACGGCCCTCCGCCGGACGCCGGCTGATTCCATTGCGGGCGGGGGTGTGCCATGTTTCGGCGTCCATCAGGGAGGCCTGATGCCGCCTGACACCACCGCCGTCGCGTCGCCCCGTCCGGGGATGCCCCCCACGGACGTCTCCGATCCGCAGTACTTCCACAAGGTCGTGGACTGCCAGTACGCGTGCCCCGCGCACACGCCGGTGCCGGAGTACATCCGGCTGATCGCGCGGGGCCAGTATGCCGCGGCCTACATGCTGAACTGGGAGTCCAACGTCTTCCCCGGCATCCTGGGCCGCACCTGCGACCGCCCCTGCGAGCCGGCCTGCCGTCGCGGGCGCATCGAGGAGAAGCCGGTCGCGATCTGCCGGCTCAAGCGCGTCGCGGCCGACTTCAAGGGCGATGTCGATGCGCTGATGCCGGTGGCGCCCGCCACGAGGAACGGCCGGCGGGTCGGCCTGATCGGCGCCGGGCCGGCCTCGCTGACGGTGGCCCGCGACCTCACGCTCAAGGGCTACGAGTGCGTGGTGCTCGAGAAGGACCGCACCAGCGGCGGCCTCATGCGCACCAACATCCCCTCCTTCCGCCTGCCGGCGAGCGTCCTCGACGAGGAGACCGAGCGGATCATCGCCCTCGGCGTCGAGGTGCGCTACGGCGAGGAGGTCACGAGCCTCAAGGGCCTGCTGGCGGACGGGGGGTTCGACGCCGTCTTCGTCGGCACCGGCGCGCCTCGCGGCAAGGACCTCGAGATCCCCGGGCGCCGGGAGGCGAGCGCCAACATCCACGTCGGCATCGACTGGCTGACCTCCGTCGCCTTCCAGCACGTCGACCGGATCGGCCAGCGCGTCGTCGTCCTCGGCGGCGGCAACACCGCCATGGACTGCTGCCGCACCGCACTGCGCCTGGGCGGCACCGACGTGAGGGTCACCGTGCGCTCGCCGCGGAAGGACATGAAGGCGTCCCCCTGGGAGATCGAGGATGCCGAGCGCGAGGGCATCCCCATCTTCGACAACCACAATCCCGTCGAGTTCCTCCTCGAGGGCGGGCGGCTCGCCGGCGTCCGGTTCGCGAAGATGCGCGCCGAGTACGACGGGAGCGGCCGGCGCACCCTGGTGCCCACCGGGGACGAGGTCGTCTTCGAGTGCGACGACGTCCTGATGGCCATCGGCCAGGAGAACGCCTTCCCCTGGATCGAGCGCGACGCCGGCATCGAGTTCGGGAAGTGGGACATGCCGGCGGTCGACGAGACGACCTTCATGTCCTCCCGGCCGGGGGTCTTCTTCGGCGGCGACGCGGCCTGGGGGCCGAAGAACATCATCTGGGCCGTCGCCCACGGCCACCAGGCGGCGCTGTCCATCGACCTGTTCTGCACCGGTCGGGACCTCGCGCGGGACCGCCCGCCCCCCGGGACCTCCCTCTTCAGCCAGAAGATGAGCATCCACGAGTGGGCGTACGACAACGACTACGCCCCCCAGCGCCGGGTGCCGGTTCCGCATGCACCCACCGACGTGGCGCTCAAGGACCGCCGGGTCGAGGTCGAGCTCGGCTATGACGACCGGCTCGCGCTCGAGGAGGCGCATCGCTGCCTCAACTGCGACATCCAGACCGTCTTCGCCGCGCCCCTCTGCATCGAGTGCGACGCCTGCGTCGACATCTGTCCCGTGGACTGCATCACCTTCACCGAGAACGGCGAGGAAACCGACCTCCGGGCCCGGCTCCGCGTCCCCGCCGCCAATCCGACCCAGGACGTCTACGTGTCGCCCGCGCTCCGGACCGGCCGCGTGATGGCCAAGGACGAGGACGTGTGCCTCCATTGCGGCCTCTGCGCGGAGCGCTGCCCGACCGGCGCCTGGGACATGAAGAAGTACATGTACGTCGAGGCGCAGGTCTCGGACCGCTGCCTCACGCACCACGCCCGGTACCTCACGACCCGCGGGGCGGGCACCCGATGAGCGGCATCAACGATTTCGTCATCACCTTCGCCACGGTCAACGGATCGGGGTCGGCCTCCGCCAACGGCATCTTCGCCAAGTCCCTCTTCCGGATGGGGATCCCGGTCAGCCCCAAGAATCTCTTCCCCTCGAACATCCAGGGCCTGCCCACCTGGTACGAGGTCCGGGTCAGCGAGGCGGGGTACCTCGCGCGCCGGGAGGGCGTCGACCTCATGGTCGCGATGAACTCCCAGACGTACGAGCAGGACGTGGCCGCGGTCGTCCCCGGAGGCTGGCTCCTCTACGACTCGAGCCTGCCCCGCGACTTCGGCCGCGGGGACATCACCGTCCTGCCGATCCCGATCGCGGCCATCTGCGCGGAGCACTGGACCGACACCCGCCAGCGCCAGCTCTTCAAGAACATCGCCTACGTGGGTGCACTGACCGGCCTCCTCGACCTGGATCCCGCGGTCGTCCGGCAGGTGATGGTGGACCAGCTCAAGGGCAAGGCGGCGCTGGTCGACGCCAACATGAAGGCGCTCACGCTCGGCCGCGAGTACGCCCTGGCCCACTTCGGCTGCCCGCTGCCCATCCGGGCCCGGTCGGCCGCCGGCACCGACGGCCGGATCATGCTGACCGGCAACGACGCGGCCGGGCTCGCCGCCGTCTACGCCGGCGCGACCGTCTGCGCGTGGTATCCGATCACGCCGTCCACCTCGCTCGTCGAGGCGTTCGAGCGCCATGCCAGGCGCCTGCGGATGGACCCCGAGGGCCGCCGGAACTACGGCATCGTCCAGGCCGAGGACGAGCTCGCGGCCATCGGCGTCGCCATCGGCGGCGGCTGGAACGGCGCCCGCTCGTTCACGGCCACCTCGGGCCCCGGCATCTCGCTGATGGGCGAGTTCCTGGGCCTCGCCTACTACGCCGAGGTGCCGGTGGTGCTGTTCAACGTCCAGCGGGGCGGGCCGTCCACCGGGATGCCCACGCGCACCCAGCAGTCCGATCTCCTCGCCTGCGCCTACGCCTCGCACGGGGACACCAGGCACGTGCTCCTCTTCCCCTCGACGCCGACCGAGTGCTTCACGCTGGGGGCGGCGGCGTTCGACCTCGCCGACCGGCTCCAGACCCCCGTCATCGTCATGAGCGACCTCGATATCGGCATGAACGAGTGGGTCACCGAGGAGCTGACGTGGGACGACACCACGGTGCCCGACCGCGGCAAGGTGCTGACCGCCGAGGGGCTGGACGGCTTCCGGGAGCTCAAGGGCCGGGAGTGGGGCCGCTACCAGGACGTGGACGGTGATGCCATCCCGTACCGGACGCTGCCGGGCACCCACCCGACGAAGGGCGCCTTCTTCACGCGCGGCAGCTCGCACGACGAGAACGCGCGCTATACCGAGGACGGCAGGGTGCATGCCCGGGTCCTTGACCGCATCCGCCGGAAGTTCGCCACCGCGGCGACGATCGTGCCGAAGCCGGAGGTCACCATCCGGGACGAGGCGGCGCGGACCGGCATCATCCACTTCGGCTCCAGCATCCACGCGGTCCACGAGGCCCTCGACCTGCTGGAGCAGGAGGGGGTCCTGGCCAACGCGCTCCGCATCCGGGCCTTCCCCTTCTCCGACGAGGTCGCGGACTTCTGCCGGGCGCACGACCGCGTCTTCGTCGTGGAGCAGAACCGCGACGGCCAGATGCGCCTGCTCCTGATGGGGGAGCTCGGGATCCCCGGCGCGAAGCTGATTCCCGCCCTCAGCTACGACGGGATGTCGCTCACGGCGGCCTTCGTCCGGGAGGCGGTGCTCGCCGCCGGCCACCCGGCCGAAGCCGGCGCGGCCAAGTGAGGAGGCGGGCATGAGCCACATGAAGAAGCCCCTCGTCCACCATCCCGCCCTGCGGCGCAATGCGCTCGGGCTCACCCATCGCGACTACGAAGCGTCGATGTCGACGCTCTGCGCCGGCTGCGGCCACGATTCCATCACCGCCGCCATCATCGAGGCCTGCTGGGAGCTCGACCTGCCGGCCCACCGGGTCGCCAAGCTCTCGGGCATCGGCTGCTCCTCGAAGACCCCGACGTACTTCCTCGGCCGGAGCCACGGCTTCAACTCGGTGCACGGGCGGATGCCCTCGATCACCACCGGGGCCAACCTCGCCAACCGCGAGCTCGTCTATGTCGGCGTCTCCGGCGACGGGGATACCGCGTCGATCGGCCTCGGCCAGTTCTGCCACGCCGTGCGGCGCAAGCTGGACATGACCTACATCGTCATGAACAACGGCTGCTACGGCCTGACCAAGGGCCAGTTCTCCGCCACCAACGACAAGGCCAGCCCGTCGAAGAAGGGCGAACCCAACCCGTTCGACGCCATCGACCTGTGCCAGATGGCGATCTCCCTCGGCGCCGGCTTCGTCGCCCGCTCGTTCTCGGGCGACAAGGCGCAGCTCGTGCCCCTCATCATGGCGGCCATCCGCTACCACGGCTTCGCGTTCCTGGACGTGATCAGCCCGTGCGTGACGTTCAACAACCACCCGACCTCGACCAAGAGCTTCGACTACGTCCGCGCGCACAACGCGGCCCTGGACCGCGTGGACTTCATCGAGGGGAGGGAGGAGATCACCGTCGCCTACGGGGAGGGCACCGCCGTCGACGTCGAGATGCACGACGGCTCCCGGCTCCGGCTCTTCAAGGTGGACGGCAGCCACGACCCGCGGAGCGCCGACGACGCGCTCGCCACGATCCGGCGGAAGGCCGCTATCGGCGAGGTCGCCACCGGCCTGCTCTACGTCAACGAGGAGCAGCAGGACCTGCACGACGTGCTCCACTCGAGCGTCCGCCCGCTCAACGCGATCCCCTGGTCGGAGCTCTGCCCCGGCTCGAAGGCGCTCGAGAAGATCAACGCCGCACTGCGGTAGGGCGCGCCGGCGGTGGCCCGGGGAGGCCGGGCCGCGGCGTGGATCGTGAGGGGAACTTCAGGCCATTCGCTGGCCGTCCCATCGCCCGGGGGATATGATTGGGTGGGTCCCCTGCCGCCTGGCCGGCGGCGGGAGGAACACCTTCGCCAGCGAGTCCCCCCTGCCGACGTCGCCCGACGGTCCCCCGCCGTCCCTGAACCTCCCCGAAGGAGTGCCGACCATTCCGGCCACGCTGGGGGGACGTTACGTGCTCACGCGCCGCATCGGCAGCGGCGGCATGGCCACGGTGTTCCTGGCGCGCGACGAGAAGCACGATCGGGACGTGGCCGTGAAGGTGATGCACCCTGAGCTCGCGCGCGCGCTGGGCCCGGAGCGCTTCCTGCGCGAGATCGGCATCCTCGCCCAGCTCACCCACCCGCATATCCTGCCACTGCACGATTCCGGCGAATCCGGCGGCCTGCTCTACTTCGTGATGCCGTTCATCGCCGGCGAGTCGCTCCGCGACCGCCTGTCGCGCGAAGGGCAGCTTCCCCTGCGGGACGCGCTGGAGGTCGCCTGTCAGGTGGCCGGCGCGCTCGACCACGCCCATCGGCACGGCATCCTGCACCGCGACATCAAGCCCGGCAACATCCTGCTCGAAGAGGGGCACGCCGTGGTCGCGGACTTCGGCATCGCTCGCGCCATCGGAGCCTCCGATCAGGGGCTCACGGCCACCGGCATGTCGCTGGGCACGCCGACGTACATGAGCCCGGAGCAGTCCGTCGGCGAAGCCGGGCTGGACGGCCGCTCCGACATCTACAGCCTGGGCTGTGTCCTGTTCGAAATGCTGGCCGGGGAGCCCCCGTTCACCGGGCCTACGCCCCAGGCCGTGATCGCGAAGCGGCTGGGCGGGCCGCCCCCGCGAATCCGGACGGTTCGCCCCTCGGTGCCGGAATCGGTGGAGCGGGCGCTCCTCCGGGCGCTCGATCCCGTTCCGGCCGACCGGTACGCGACGGCGGGAGAGTTCCGTACCGCCCTCGCGGTATGCCGGGATCAGGGCCAGAAGCCCGCCGGCCGGCAGCTCTCGCGGCGCACGCTCGCCTGGGTCGGTACCGCCGGCGCCGCGGTGTTGCTTGCCACCTTCTGGGCGGTTCGGGACCGGCCTTCACTGGCGCTCGGCGAAGCGACGGTCGCGGTGCTCCCGCTCGTGAACGCGTCCTCCACGCCCGAGCATGCCTACCTCGCCGAGGGTCTGACCGATGCCCTGATCGGCGACCTCGTGGCGACGCGTGGTATTCGCGTGATTTCCCGGACCTCGATGATGCGGTCCGCCGCGATGGAGGGGGGGGACATGCCGGGGGGGGACATGCCCGGGGAGGACATGCCGGGCGGCGCCATGTCCGGGCCCATGGGCGGGGGCATGTCCGTCATGGGAACGGAATCGCCCGCGGCCGGTGGCATGGGGGCGAAGAAGTCCCTCCGCGAGATCGCCCGGGAGCTGCAGGCGGACATCCTGATGCAGGGCAGCGTGCGCTGGGACGCCGACAGCGTCTCGGTGGCGGCCACCCTGACCCGGTCGGAGAGCCTCGAGCAGTTCTGGGAGGGCCGGATCGCCCGGCACAGTCGCGATCTGTTTGCGCTGCAGCGAGCCCTCCTGTCGGCGGTGACCGCGGCGATCATCCGTGACGGTGGCGGACGGGCCGACCCCCTCGTTGCCCCGAGGGCATACGACCCCGCCGCGCACGAGGCGTACCTCAAGGGCGCGTACTTCCAGTCGCACTGGAAGCTGGCGCAGGCGTCCGCCGCCTTCGAGCGGGCCGTACAGCTCGATCCGGGGCACGCCCCGGCCCAGGCCGGGCTGGCCCGGGCCTACTACTTCCGCGCGTTCTTCGGGGAGATTCCACCCGGCCTGGCGCTCGCCGGGATGCGGCGGGCGGCCGTCGCGGCGCTCGAGCGGGATTCGCTCCTCGCCGAGGCGCACGGCCAGCTGGCCCTCGTCAAGATGCTGCAGGAGTGGGACTGGGACGGCGCCGAACAGAGCTTCCGCCGGGCCCTGGAGATCAGCCCCGGCAATGCTCAGATCCGGCATGATTACGCGCACTTCCTGCTCGGCCAGGGGCGGCAGACCGAGTCCATGGAGCAGACGCGGGAGGCGGTCGCGCTCGATCCCGCGAATCCAATGCTCATCTCCTGCCTCGGCTGGCACAGCCTCTTCGATGGGAGGTACGGCGACGCCGTTCGCCACGCGACGGAGGCCAACGCGATGATGCCCGACCACTGGGCCCATGTGGTGCTGGGCTGGGCCCTCCTCGGGCAGGGTAGCGGGGATTCCGCGCTGGCCTCCTTCCGCGAGGCGCACCGCCTGAGCGGGAGTCCGTTCACGCTGGCGGCGCTCGGGCACGGGCTTGCCGCCACCGGGCATCCCGGCGAGGCACGAAAGGCTCTGGCCACGCTGCTGCAGCGCGTGGAGAACGAGTATGTCTCCCCCTACGACATCGCCACGGTGTACGCCGGCCTCGGCGACGCCGACGGGACGTTCAAGTGGCTGCGGCGTGCCGCGGAAGAACGTTCGACCTTCATCGTGCACCTGGGGTGGGACGCGCGCTTCGACCGGGTGCGCGACGACCCGCGGTTCGCCGAACTGCTGACCCGGGAGATGAAGCTTCCCCTGCCCCGAGTCGCGGCCGCGACTCCCGATGGGGGGGGCCGGTTGTGAGCCGCCGGGCCCGGTCGTCAGCAAGGCAGGGGCAGGACGCCGCCTACGGGGCCGACAACCGGTCCACCAGCCGGAGGTGAGACCATGAGAACTGCCAGCGCGGGATCATCGTTGCTCGCCTGTCTGGGCGCCCTCGCGGGCTGTGGAGACCGCGCCGACGCACCCTTCGACTTCACCCGGCTCGATGTGCCCGGATCCGCAACCACGATCGCCTCCGGCATCAACGCCTCGGGTCACATCGTTGGGTGGTACCGCGACAGCGCGGCGGACCGGGTGCGCGGGTTCCTCCTCCGGGATGGTGCGTACACGTCGGTGGACTACCCCGACGCCGTGCTGACCCAGCTTCACGGCATCGGCCCCGACGGGGACATCGTCGGGTCGTATCGCAAGGCGGGAGAGGCGAAGATGGACTTTCACGGCTTCCGGCTGACGCCGGCGGGAGCATTCCTCGACGTGGGCGTGGCCGGACACGCGAACAGCATCGCGCAACGGATCCTGCCCGACGGGACCATCCTGGGCTGCTTCCACGATGGTGACTGGACCACGACCATGCGCGGGGTGACCTTCGCGCAGGAGGGACCCGCGATACTGGACCTGCCCGCCACCATGAGCAACGGCGGCACGCCCGACGGACGCACCGTGGTGGGACTGGTGATGGATGTCCGGCGGGCGTTCATCGTGGAGGGAGGTATCCTGTCGCTGTTCGATGCGCCAGGCAGCGTGCGGACCGAAGCGTGGGACGTCGACCCCTCCGGCACGGTGGTGGGCCTGTTCGAGGACTCGACGTCCGCGACGCACGGGTACCTGCGTCAGGGCGGGTCCTTCACCAGGATCGACTACCCCGGCGCGGCTTCGACCATGGTATTCGGCATCAATGCCGCTGGTGACCTGGTGGGCGCCGCGAAGGACAGCGCCGGGAAGCAGCACGGGTTCGTGGCAAGGCGGCCGCGCAGCTAGCGCGCCGCCGCGGTCATCGCAGGGCACCTCACGCCCGTTCCACCCGGCCAGCGGCGCTGCCGAGCTGGTTCCGGGCCCCGTTGACCATTCCCGCTCGATCAGCGGCCGTCCAGGAACCGCAGGATCGCTCGGGGAAGGCGCGGGTCGCCCAGCACGCTGAAGTGGTCGGTGCCGGGGATGGCCTCCACCTCGACGCCGGCCAGCACCCCGGCCAACCGATCCACGTCCGCGCGCACCAGCGCGTCCCGCTCCCCGAACACCGCCAGGGCCGGCACGCGGTTGGCCCGGAGCTCCGCCTCGGACACCGCCAGGCCGGCGCCACCGCGGATCACCGCCCCGAGGGCGCGGGGATCATTGCGGTCGAGCGCGGCCCGGAGGTCCGGACCCCACTCGGCCCGGACCGGCCCGGCCAGCGCCTCGGACACCGTCAGCTCCCCGCGCGCCGCGGCGTCGAGGCGGATGAGCCACTCCCGCACGACCGGCGGCGGGCCCACCTCCCCCGGGCGCCACCCCGCCCCGCCGATCACCGCCGAGATGACCCGGTCCGGATGCAGCGTCAGGAGGCGGAGCGCGATCGCCCCGCCCATCGAGTAGCCGACCACGTGCGCCCGCGGCACCCGCAGGTGGTCGAGCAGCCGCACCAGGTCCTCCACGAACCGGACGCCGTAGGCCGCGGGCTCCTGTGGCTTGTCGCTGGCCCCGTGGCCGCGCAGGTCGGGCGCGATGACGGTGTACCGGGCTGCGAGCGAGTCGAGGATGCCGGTCGCCGCCCAGTTCACCGCGGCCGAGATGGCGAATCCGTGCACCAGCAGGACCGGCGGGCCGGCACCCCGGACGACATAGCGGAGCCGGACGCCGTCCCCGTCCAGCACCTCGCCCGCCGGAGCCGGCGACTGGGCTGTGCCGCGCGCCGGAGGCACGGCCGGGACGGCCAGGAGGAGCGCCGCGGCGAGTCGGGCCGGGGAGGTCATCGGCGTCAGAGATGCCGCGACCCGGCGCCGGGCGCAAGGTTGGACCGGGCCGACTTCGGAAGTATCGTACTCCGCCGTCCCTCCCCCACCCCGCCAGGAGCCCGGTGAACTGGACGCTCGTCGCCCTCGTGGGCTACCTCGTGCTGCAGCTCGCGATCGGCGCGTGGCTGGCACCCCGGATCCACACGGAGGACGATTACCTCATCGGTGGGCGCCGGCTCGGCTATCCGCTCACCATCTTCTCGATCTTCGCCACCTGGTTCGGTGCCGAGTCGTGCATCGCCTCGGCGGGGCGGGCCTACCGCGAGGGGTTCTCGCTGACCACCGCGGAGCCGTTCGCCTACGGCGGCACGCTGCTCGCCATGGGGCTCATCTTCGCGGTGCCGCTCTGGCGCCGGAAGCTCACCACGATGGCCGACCTCTTCCGCCAGCGCTACGGGACCCGCGTGGAGCGGCTCGCGGCGGTCATCCTCGTGCCCAGCGGCATCCTCTGGGCCGCCGCACAGCTCCGGGGGTTCGGCCACGTCCTCACCACGGTGACCGACCTCGACATCCGCCTCGCGACCGCCGCCGCCGCCGGGTTCTGCGTGCTCTACACCATGCTGGGCGGGCTCCTGGCCGACGCGATCACCGACCTGATCCAGGGGGCGATGATCGTGGTCGGCCTGGCACTGCTGGTGATCGTGGTGGTGGCGGACCTGGGCGGCGTCGGCCCGGCGATCGCCGCCGTGGACCTGGCGCGCCTCGGGGTGGTCGCCCCCGACGTGGCACCGACGCCACTGGCGCTGCTCGAGGAGTGGGCGATCCCGATCGCCGGGTCGGTGGTGGCGGTGGAGCTGGTGTCGCGGGTGATCGCGGCGCGGAGCGCCGAAGTGGCGCGGAACGGTGCGCTGCTGGCGGGCGGACTCTACATCGCGGTGGGGATCCTGCCGGTCTTCCTGGGCCTCGCGGCCGGTGCGCTGGTGCCGGCGCCGGCCGACGCGGAGCAGTTCCTCCCCGCCCTGGCGCTCGAGGTGCTTCCCCCGGCGGGGTACGTCCTGTTCACCGGGGCGCTCCTCTCGGCGATCCTCTCCACCGTGGACACGATCCTGCTCGTGGCCTCCGGGCTCCTCACGCACAACGTCATCGCGCCCGCGCTCCGCATTTCGAGCGACCGGACCCGCCTCGCGCTGGCGCGCGGAGGGGTCGTCGCGCTGGGCGGCCTCTCCCTGGTCCTGGCGCTGGGCGCCCGGGGCGTGGCGGAACTGGTCGAGCAGGCCTCGAGCTTCGGGAGCGCCGGGGTGCTGGTGGTGGTCTCCTTCGCGCTCTTCACCGGGGTCGGCGGTCCCGCTGCCGCCATCGCCTCGCTCCTCGGCGGGCTGGCCTGCTACGTGGGCGCGAGCATGCTGGGATGGAGCTACCCGTTCCTTACCTCGGTGGCGGCGGCCGCTGGCTGCTATCTGGCGGGAGCGGCGCTGGAGCGGCGCCCGGCGCCCGCGCCAGCCGACTGACGTCGAACCCCTGCGCGGCGGCGGTGGCCGTCATGCGCACCCAGGTCGAATCCGGCATTGCCGGCGTGCGCGAGAGCACCCAGAGGAAATTCCGGTCCGGCGTCCCCACCAGCGCGGCGCCGTAGTCCTCGGTAAGGTCCAGCACCCAGTAGTCACCCCAGACCATCGGCAGCCAGGAGAGGAACGCCGGCGCGAACCGCACCTTGAGCCGCGAGGCGGGGCCCTCGCGGTCGGCGCGCCTCGCCCGGCCTTCTGCGCGGGACATCCCGCCGTCCGCCGTCCGGCAGGTGTTCACCACCCGAACCTGTCCGTCCTCCAGCACCTCGTAAGTGGCCGTCGTCTCCCCGACGCACTTCGCCTGGAAGCGGTTGGGGTACCGCGCCACCTCGTGCCACACGCCGGCGTAGCGTTCCAGGTCCAGCGAATCCACGCTCCGGACCGGCCCCGGGACGGTGTCCTGGGCCGCGAGCGCTCCCGCGAGCAGCAGCAGCGTCATCAGCGTCATCTCCCTGCCTCCCCTTGGCGCTCCGCCGCCCGGGCGATGCCGCGCGCCATCCCCCGGAAGACCAGCGCGTGCACCGGGCGCAGGACGTCCCAGTAGAGCCGCCCCAGCGTCCCGCGGGGCGCGAACCGGGCGCGCTGGGTCAGCGTGACTCCCGCGCCGCCGGCCCCGTCGCCGACCTCGAACTCGAGCGTGGCCACCCCGGGAAGCTCCATCTCCGCGCGCAGCCGCAGCAGCCGACCGGGCACCAGTTCCACCACCCGCCAGAAGTCGATCGGGTCGCCCAGGACGACGGCCGCCGGATCGCGCCGGCCCCGGCGCATGCCGACCCCGCCGACCAGGCGGTCCAGCAGGCCGCGCAGGCGCCAGAGCCAGTCGGCGTAGTACCACCCGGTCGCGCCGCCGATCCGCTCGACGGCCGCGAAGAGCGCAGCCCGAGTGGCCCGGGTCGGCACCACCCGCTCGTCGCCGAGCACCGCCCGTGGGGGCGCCGACGGCTCGAACCCGGGGCGCCCGATCGCCCCGGTCCAGCGCGACGCGAGCGGGCCGGCGTGATCCTCCCCCAGGGCACGCTCCACCGCCTGCCGGAAGGTCATGGGAGTCACCGGGATCCACTCCCGGATGCGCTGGTCGGTCGTCACCACGTCGTTCCGGAGCCCGTCCACGAGCGGCCGCGCGATGCTCATGGGGACGCTCGTGACCAGGTTGAGCCAATAGGAGGAGAGCCGTGGGGTGAGGACCGGGACCACGACGATCCGGAGCCGCCTGCCCATGGCCGCGGCGCACTGGCGCATCATGTCCTCGTAGGTGAGGACCTCGCCGCCGCCGATCTCGAGGACCTGGCCCACCGTGCGAGGCTCGTCCAGGCAACCGACCAGGTACTCGAGCACCTGCTCGAGCGCGATCGGCTCGCAGCGCGAGCGGACCCAGCGGGGACAGGTCATCACCGGGAGCTTCCGGGCGAGGTCGCGGATGATCTCGAAGGAGGCGCTCCCGGCCCCGACGATGATCGCGGCGCGAAGCTCGGTGATGGGCACCCGACCCTGCCGCAGGATGTCGCCCGTCTCCTGGCGACTCGCGAGGTGCTTCGAGAGCGCCGGCCCCGACTGCCCGAGCCCGCCGAGGTAGATGATGCGCTGGACGCCGGCCGCGGCGCAGGCCGCCGCGAAGTTCCGGGCGGCCAGCCGGTCGCGCTCGGCGAAGTCCGGCCCGGTGTTCATCGAGTGGATCAGGTAGTAGGCGACCGATACCCCGCGGAGGACGGTCGCCAGGCCCTCCGGCTGCAGCGCGTCCCCCGCGACGCAGTCGGCGCCGCCACCCGCGAGGGCCGCGAGGCGCCGCGGGTCGCGGGCCATGGCGCGCACCGCGACGCCCCGGGCGAGCAGCCGGGCAGCGAGGCGGCCCCCGATATACCCGGTGGCGCCGGTGACGAGAATCGTCCGGGGCTCAGCCGGCGGCGTGGTCACGCAGCCACAGCTCGAGCGCCGCGAGGTCGCCCAGGATCTCGATGCCGCCCTGCCGAGCCGCCGGTGGGGCTCCAGCCCCGCCCACGAGGAGCGGGATGTGCCGGGGCAGCCGGCGCCGCAGGGCGCGCAGGGACCCCGCGGTGGCGCCGCGGCTCGGCGCCGCACAGCTGAGCGCCACGGCGGCGATCGGGGCTTCCCGCGCCAGCGCCTCGATCTGCTCCGCCGGCGTATCCACCCCGAGCACGAGCACGCGCCAGCCAGCGAGCGCGAAGACGAGGGCGGACATCTGGAGCCCGAGGCCATGGAGTTCGCCCGGGAGGGTGGCGAGGGCGGCGAGCGGGCCGCTCGCCCGATCGTCGAGCGGCATGCGTACGGCGCGCAGGAAGTCGCCCAGGCAGGCCGACGCGAAGTGCTCGTGGCGCACGTCGAGCGCGCCCGCTGCCCAGGCCTCGCCGACCGCCGTGAGGAAGGGGGCTGCCCGCCGCTCCAGGAACTCGAGCGGGCCGAGGCGGGCCCACTCGGCGTGCAGGATCCGCTTGAGCCGGTCCGAGTCGAACCCCCGCACCGCGTCGAGCAGGTCGGAGGGGTCCGAGAGGGGTACCGGGACCGCCGGGGGCCGGGCCGGGCCTCGCCGTGCCACGGCGAGGGGAACTGCGGCCAGGAGCGATTCCAGGGTGCGCTCCGACGCCGGCACGACCTCGGCGGCCCGGTGCCCGCGCGTGAGCGCCTGGGCGATCAGGCGGAGTCGCGGGACGGTCGTGAGCGGGTAGACCCGGTGCCCCGAAGGCTTCCGCTCCGCCACCGGAAAGCCGTATCGGCGTTCCCAGGTCCGGATGGTCTCGACCGGGACCCCCGTGGCGGCCGAAAGCGCGCCGATGGAGAGGAGGCCGGCCGGGGAGGGCGCCTGGATCCTGGCGGGCACGGTGTCGCCTCCGCTCCGAGGGTGGTGCTGAACAGGTTCTGACCCCACAAGTGTAGCGGCGGGACCGGCGAGGCGCTTCGACACGAGGAAGGCCGGGCGAGCCGGGCCCCGGCATCCTGCGGCCGGGGCCGGCTCACACCCGCGGACTACGCGGTCGCGCCCCAGCGGCGCTGGATGCCCTTCCAGGTCAGCGCCTGGTACGCGGCCGCGAGACCCACCAGGCCGTAGATGATCATGCCGAGTGCATTCTTGTTGCCGAAGGCACCGGCGCCGGTGATCGCGGCGACCAGGTCGAAATTGGCGAAGGCCACGAGGCCCCAGTTGAGCCCGCCGACGACGAGGAGCACCGCGGCGAGGATGTCGAGCTGCTTCATGGGTCTGTCTCTCCCTTCGGGTCAGAAGCTGACGCGCAGGCCGGCCGTGAACGGCCAGACCCAGGCGTTGGACGTGGTCACTTCGTCCTCGTCGCTGAAGGCGATGTCGCCCTGCGGCGAGAGCACCAGCGCGAGGGAACGGCTGAAGTTGTAGGCGATCTTCGCGCCCGCGTTGATCGCGGGGTAGGTGAAGCTGTCGGGCGCGCCCTCGACGTCGAAGGTCACGGCGCCGACGCCGAGGTTGACCAGCACCTCCCAGCCGCGCCCGCGCGCAGGCACCACGACGTAGCCGACCTTGGCGATGTAGTGGCTGGTGTTGATGTCCACCGTGCCGGTGGCCTCGTCCTCGTGCATCCCGTAGTCGAACTCGCCCATGAGGACCCAGCGCGGGCTGATGCGGTAGCCGGCGGCGACGCCGAAGGCGGCGCCGGAGGTGGCCACGTCGGCGATGTCGAAGGTCGGCACGACCGCCCCGGCGAGGCCCTCGACGAAGAACCGGGGGGCGGGCTGCTGGGCGGCGAGGGGCGCGGCGAGGGCGAGGGTGCCGAGGCCGGCGATGGCGAGAATCCTGTGCATCGTTCCTGTCTCCTGTGTGTGGTCAGGTACTGACAGGAATATGAACAGGTATTGGACGGGGCGCAAGGGGGGGGTCTGGTCCCGACCGCCAGCGGGGCGGTCAGGCCGGGGGGCACTCCCCCGGGACCGCGCTCCCCGCGGAAAGCCCGGTGAGCCGCAGCGGTTGGTCGGTCATCTCGGGAGGCCCGAGGTCTCGGCGTCCAGGAACCGCAGGATCGCCTGGGGAAACCGCGGGTCCGCCAGGACGCTGAAGTGGTCGGCGCCGGGGATTCGCACCACTTCGAGATCCGGCCACAGGCCGGCCAGCCGCTCCACGTCGGCGCGCACCAGGTGGTCGTGCTCCCCGAGCACGGCCAGGACCGGCACCCGGTTGGCGCGGAGCTCGGCCTCGGGGACGGCCAGCCCCGCGCCGCCCCGGATGACAGCCCCCAGCGCAACGGGATCGTTCCGGTCGAGCGCGGCCCGGAGCTCCGGACCCCACTCGGCCCCGACCGGGCCGCCGAGGGCGTCCGACACCGTCATCTCCCCCCGCGCCGCGGCATCGAGTCGGGGGAGCCACTCCATCAGGACCGGCGGCGGGCCCGCCTCCGCCGGACGCCACCCCGACCCGCCGATCACCGCCGACGCGACCCGGTCAGGGTGCGAGGCCAGCAGGCGCAGCGTGATCGCCCCACCCATCGAGTAGCCCACGACGTGCGCCCGCTCCACCCCCAGGTGG
>DATIBS010000095.1:0-9114 GCA_035457305.1 Gemmatimonadales bacterium | reverse complement strand
CCCCCCTCTCCCCCCTCCCCCCTCCCCTCTCCCCTCTCCCCCTACCGCAGCTCGCTCGCCTTCACCGTCCGCTCCCACTTCTTCTCCCCGTCGGCATTCCAGACGGTGATCACCATCCGCCGGTCGGTGCGCGGTCCGCTGAAGTCGAGGGTGGCGAAGTTGTGCTCCTCGACGACCGTACCCGGGACCCGCAGGGTGTTGCCGTCGTCGGGGCGGACCTTCGAGATGCCGGCGGTGAGGGCCGAGACCGAGAGGTCGTGGAGCGGGTAGGTGCCGGGGCGCTCCAGCCGGGCGAGCTCCGTGTGGTGGATGTCGCCCGACACGAAGAAGACCCCGGAGATGCCCTCCTCCGCGAGGCGTGCCAGCAGCCAGTCCCGCTCCGCGGGGTAGGTCGCGAAGGCCTCCCACCGCTGCACCGGGTTCAGCACCTGCCCCCCGAGCACGACGATCTTGAACGGCGCCTCGCTGGCCGCGAGCGCGTCCACCAGCCATTCGCGCTGCGCGTGGCCGAGGAGCGTCCGCTCCCCGGCGCGCCGGTCGTTCGGTGCGCGCCACCACCGATCGTCCAGCAGGAAGAAGTCCACGTCGGCCCACTGGAACATCGTGGTGACGCCCTCCGCCTCGCCGAAGACCGCGGCAGGATTCCCCCAGAAGAGCCCGAACGCCTCTCGGCTGAGCCGCTTGTCGCGGTAGCTCCGGTCGGCGTCGTCGGGGCCGTAGTCGTGGTCGTCCCAGGTGGCGTAGTGGTGCATCGCCCCGAGCAGCGGCTGGAGGCCCGGGTACGACCGCGTGTGGGTCCAGCGCCGGAGAATGCCGGTGCGGGAGTACCAGTCGGCCTCGCGCAGGTAGGTGTTGTCGCCCAGCCAGAGCATGGCATCGGGGCGCGCCCGCCCGATGGCGTCGAGCACCTGGAAGTCGCTGCCGTAGGGCGTGCCCGGGCGGTCGTAGGCCGGCTCGTTCACGTAGAAGCAGCTGCCGAGCGCAATCCGGAAGGCGGGCGGATCGGTGCGCCACTGCCAGAGTGCCTGGGTCTGGAATCGAAGGGTGCGGTCGAGGGGCACCGGGCGGCCGTCGAGGCGGAGCCGGTAGTGGTACACCCGGCCGGGTTCGACCCGGTCGGCCAGGAGCCGGGCGGTGAAGGCGTCCGCCGCCCCGGTGGTGACCTCCGCGGTGGCGAGCCGGGTGCCCGGCGCGAGTGAGTCCCAGTATTCGAACTGCACCCGGGCCGACCGCGTGGTCTGGACCCAGAGCAGCGCCTCGCGCATCTCGGAGTAGCCGGTCATCGGGCCGGATTGGAGCGGCGCCTCCTGCGAGGCGAGGAGGGCGGGGAGGAGCGCGGCGAGGGCGCCGCCGAGCGCGAGGGGACGGCAGGGAGTGCGCATCGCGTGACCCGGGGACGGGGAAGCGGATGGAGTGAATCGCCGTCGGGTGGCCGCGTCAAGCGCAGGCCGGGGTTGCCGCGCTCCGCGGCTGCCCGCAGGTTCCACCCGACCGCGGCGGACGGCGGCCGTGGCGCCCCTGGTCGTGGTGCCGGGCGGCGGTCCTCGTCCCTGCCGCGCCTCCGGTGACGGTGGTCGGCGACGCCGCCTGCCCCCTCGACTGGTCCATGCGCGCCGCCGAGCGCGACCTCCGCTCACGCCCCGGCTTCACGGAGCCCCGATGCGCCCCATCCACCTGGCCTTCGCCTTCCTCGCCGCCGCCTGCGCGCCCGACCGGGACGCCGCGACCCCGGGATCCGGCGATGCGGCTGCCAGCCTCGCGGCCGCGGAGGCCGCGGTGGCGGGACTCCGCGCCCGGCTCGACTCGATGACGCGGGTGGATGCCGCGCTCGCGCAGGGTGACGCGGCCTCCTCCTTCAGCGCGTACTACGAGGGCGAGGCACTCCGGGCGATCACCGAGTCGCTCGACCAGGGCGACTTTGGCCGGAGCGAGGAGGAGTACTTCCTGGTGGACGGGAGCGTGGTCTACTGGACCGCGCGCGGGGTGCGGGTCCGCCCGGGCGAGCCCGGCACGATGGACTCGGTGCGCTGGCGCGTGGCCCTGGACGGATCGGGCGGTGTCGTGGCCGCGGAGAAACTGGTGAACCGGGAGGCCGCCCCGCTGGAGGAGAGCCGCGCTGCCACGATCGTGAACCACGCCCGGGAGCTGGAGCGGGCGGCCCGGGCGCTCCGGCGCTAGCCGGCGGGAGGGGGCGCCGGTGGCGGGGAGAACGCCGCCCGCAGCCGGTCACGGAGCGTGGTGAGCGCGCGATGGAAGGCGCGGAGCAGGAGCACCGCCAGCACCAGCAGGACCACCACGATGAGGGCGGTGACGACCGGATGGGTCGTGGCCATCCAGGTGAGCCCCACCGCCACCGCATCCTCCGCGAAGCTGAGGATCCAGTTGCTGAACGGCTCCGGACTCGCATTCGCGGCGGCGCGGGTGGACGCCTTGGCGCCGTGCGAGGTGAGCGCCACCGTGCCCGCGAGGAGGGCGGCCCCGATGCTCCACGGCTCGCCCAGGCCGCCCATCGCGCCGAACGCGAGCGCGGCCGCTGCCGGCGGGCGGATGAAGGTGTGGACCGCGTCCCAGGCGCTGTCCACCCAGGGGATCTTGTCGGCCAGGAACTCGACCACGAAGAGCGTGAGGGTGAGCCCGAGAATGACGGGATTGGCGAGCACGCCCCACGCCGGCGGCAGGTCCACCAGCTCGAACCGCTGCAGCAGCCCCGCCACCGCCATCGTGGCGTACAGGTTGAGCCCCGAGGCAAACGAGGTGCCCAGGATGAAGCCGAGGTTCTCCAGCGGGGACATCCGGACCTCCCGGGAGCAGGACGCAGGCCAACGATGCCTCCGGGCCGGGGCCGCTGTCCAGCGTGCCCGGCGCCGCGCGGGGCTTGCCGCGGCACTCCTCCTCGCCTCACTCGGCCAGGCGGGCGGGGCGGCGGCGCAGCCGGGCCCGCCCGACACCATCGCGGCCGCGGCGATCCGCTCCCTGGTCGTGACGGGGCGCCTCCCGGCGCTCGGCCGGCCCGACCTCGCGGACCAGCGCGACGCCATCGAGCGGCTCTACGTGGCCCGGGACTGGCGCCCGCTCTGGCACGAAGGCGGCGAGCTGCTTCCCGCGGCCGCCACCCTGGGGGCGCTGCTGGCCCGGGCGGAGGAAGACGGGCTCCGGGCGGCCGACTACGACGCAGAGTGGGTCGCGGGCACCTGGACCCCGGCCGGGACCCCGCCCGCGGCGGTGGCGCAGGTGGACGTGGGCCTCACCGTGGCCGCCCTCCGCTACCTGCACGCCCGGGCCCACGGGCGGGTGGACCCGCGCCGGCTCGGGGTCCGCCTCGACCGGGGCCGCCGCGAGGGCGACTTGCCGGCGGCGCTCGCCGCGGCGGTGCCGACCGGCCGGCTGGCCGCGCTCGCCGACTCGATGATCCCGCCGACCTACCAGTATCACAAGGTTCGCGAGGCGCTGGCGCGGTACCGGCTCCTCGCCGCGAACCCGCCGCCGGCCCCGCCGCTCGACTCCGCGGCCCTCCGGCCGGGCGACGGGTGGACCGGCGGCCCCGCCCTCCGCCACTTCCTCGAGCTCACCGGCGACCTCGACCCGGGGACGCGTGCCCCGGCCGAGGACACGACCTACGCCGGTGCCGTCGTCACCGGGCTGCGTCGGTTCCAGGAGCGCCACGGGCTCGAGCCGGACGGGATCATCGGCCGCCGCACCCGGGCGGCCCTGCGGGTGCCCTTCGCCGCGAGGGTGCGGCAGCTCGAGCTCGCGCTCGAGCGGCTCCGCTGGCTGCCGGACCTCAGGGGCGAGTCGTTCCTGCTGGTCAACGTCCCCGACTTCACGCTCTACGCCTTCGACGCGGCGCGCGGGTCGAGCGCGCTGCCGAGCCGGTGGATGCGGGTGATCGTGGGCCGCGCGGTGGACACCGAGACGCCGATCTTCGACGAGCGCATGCGGTTCGTGGTCTTCCGGCCGTACTGGAACGTGCCGTCGAGCATCGCGGGGAAGGAGCTGCTGCCGCCGGCGCGGCGGGACCCGGGCTGGCTGGACCGGAACGGGTACGACCTGGTGCGGGGAAACGGCCCGGAGGACGGGCCGGCGGTGCCGGTCACCCTCGAGGCCCTCGACTCGGTGGCTGCCGGCACCCTCCGGATCCGCCAGCGCCCCGGGCCGCAGAACGCGCTGGGCCGGGTCAAGTTCATCTTCCCGAACGCGGAGAGCGTGTACCTGCACGACACGCCGGCTCGCGGCCTCTTCGCCCGCGAGCGGCGCGACTTCAGCCACGGCTGCATCCGGGTCGCGGACCCGGCCTGGCTGGCGAGCTGGGTGCTGCGGGACCAGCCGGAGTGGTCGGCGGACTCGGTGGCCGCGGCGATGGACGGCCCGCTCGTGCCGCGCACCGTCCGGCTCACCGCGCCGCTTCGCGTCATCATCTTCTACGCCACGGCCGGGGTGCGGCCGGATGCGCGGGTGGCGTTCTACGAGGACGTCTACGGGCACGACCGCGCGCTGGAGCGCGCGATGGCCGGCTGAGCGCTACCAGCGGCGCACGCGGCCGGTGTCGAGGTGGACGAAGTCCGAGGCGGGGTAGTAGCCCACGCCGCCGCGACCGACGGCGAGACCGGCGTCCCGCAGGCGGACGAGCGGCACCCCGGGCAGCCTGACGTCCACCGCCTTGCCCTGCAGGTGGAGGCTGTTCCGGGCCTGGCCGCCGCGGGTGCGGCGGAGCATCTCGTTGGTGGCGGGCGACCGGTAGCCGGAGATCACGTGGAACGGCGCTCCGCTCCCGAGCCGGCCGCGGACGGCCGCGAGCAGGTCGAGGAGGGTTGGGTCGATCGGGTGGACTTCGCCGTTCCGGAAGTCGCGGAGGAACCGGTTCACCCGCTCCAGCGACTCGGGTTCGTAGGGGCCGCCGGCCAGGAAGCCGAGCGAGAGCTCCTCGCCGGTGTGGGTGTGCACGAAGTCGAGGGTACGGAGGCGATCGTCGCGCCCCTCCGCGAGCAGGCGTCGGCCGGGCATCGCCGACAGGCCCGCGGCGGCGAGGGTGGCCAGGAACGCGCGCCGGGTGGGCACGGCGCGCCCCGCGTGGTCCGGTGGAGTCATCCGATTCCTCCCATCAGTCGAGCAGCGCGTCCACCGCGGAACGCGGCACGGCACCCACCTGGCGCCCGGTTTCCCGCCCGTCCCGGAACGCGATCAGCGTCGGGATGCCCCGGATGCCGAACCGGGACGCGGCGGCGGGGTTCCGGTCGGTATCGAGCTTGAGGACCAGGGCCCGCCCCTGCCGGGCATGGGCCACCTCGTCGAGCACCGGGGCCATCACCTTGCACGGACCGCACCAGTCGGCGTAGAAATCCACCAGCACCGGGACCTCGGCGGTGCGGACTGTCTCGTCCAGGTCGGCATCGGTGGACGGTACCGGGCGGTCGAGCAGCAGCGGACGCTCGCATTCGGCGCATTTCGGCCCGTGCGCGAGGCGCGCGAGGTCCACGCGATTGAGCCGCCCGCAGAAGGGGCAGCGCACGGTGGCGCGACGGGCAGTGTCCGGCATCGGCGACGCGTCCTGCAACGGAAGGCGCAAACTATAGGCGGGGCACTCCGGGGTGAACCCCTTGCCCCGGCCAGGGTGCCGGTAAAGGATGCTTCATTCCCGCCGGGAGATTCGATGCGATCGACCACCGTCATCATCGCCGCACTCGCCGCCGGCATCGCTTGCGCCCCGCGCGCGCCTGATTCCGGACGCACCGCCGCCGCCCTGGACTCGGCCTACGCGACCTTCACGGAGGCCTACCGCACCGCGGACCCCGGGCTGGTGGCGGGCCTCTACGCCGACAGCGCGCTCTACCTCACGCCGGGCGACACGATCGTCCGCGGCCGGCCCACCATCGAGGCGATCTTCGCCGGGTTCCTGGTGCCCTACGCGCGGTCCGACTCGGGCGGGCCGCGCATCCGCTTCGAGATCGCGGACCGCCGCGTCGCCTCGAGCGGCGACCTCGCCACCGACGTGGGGTATTTCGTGATCGACGAACGGGCGCGGGGGAAGTTCATCGTGGTCTGGCGCCGCGACGCCGACGGACGATGGCGGATCCACGCCGACGGGTACAGCGGGGTGGACGTCCCGTGACCGTGGCTCCCGCCGCCGTCGGGGGTGCCATGGCGCCCGCGGCCGTCGCCTCGCTGGCGCGACTCCAGCGGTTCGCGCGACTGCTCGACTCCCGGTTCCGGATCCCGGTGATCGGCGTGCGGTTCGGGCTCGACCCGATCCTCGGCCTGGTGCCGGGGCTCGGTGATGCGGCGGCGTTCGCCTTCGGGGCGTGGATCATCGTGGAGGGAGCGCGAATGGGTGCGCCGCGGGCACTCCTGGGCCGGATGCTCGCCAACAGCGTGCTCGACTTCGCCACCGGCTCGGTGCCGGTGGCGGGCTCGATCGTGGACTTCGTGCTGCGGGCCAACACCCGGAACGTGCGCCTGCTGGAGCAGTGGCTCGGCGCTCCCCACGCGACGGCGCAGCGCTCCGCGCGGTTCTTCTGGTGGCTCGGCCTCGGGCTGGGCGGGCTGGTCCTCGCCACGGTGGCGGCGGGGGTGGTCCTCCTCGTCGCGGTGGTCCGCCTGGTGGCCGGCGGATGAGCGGCGTGGCGTACGAGGTCCGGGTGACCCTCGACCCGCTCCGGGGCGAGGCGTTCGAGCGGTGGATGCTCGACCACCACGTGCCCAAGGTCCTCGACACCGGCTGCTTCTCCGCCGCGCGGTTCGAGCGCCTGGCCCCCGGTGCCTACCGCACACGATACGACGCCACCTCGCCCGCCGACCTGGAGCGCTACCTCGCGGAGCATGCCGCGGCACTCCGTGGGGACTTCACGGCGCGGTTCGGCGAGGGTGCGGCGGTGAGCCGGGAGACGTGGACCACCCTCGGGTCGTGGCCGCGATGATCCGCGTCCGTGCCGTGCTGGCCGGGGCCGCCCTGGGCGCCGCGATTGCGGGGCCGGCCGGCGCCCAGCGGATGGGCACCGACGTCTTCGGTTATGTGGGCTACTCGCGCGCGACGTTCACCGACGTGGGTGCGGCGGACGTGCGGCAGGAATGGGTGAACGGGGCCACGGGCGGTGTCGGCCTCCGGCACCCGATCGCGGGGCCGGCCGGCCTCCGCACCGAGCTGCTGCTCGCTCGGCGGGGCGGGGCGTTCGGCGTGGACCTCGACGGCGAGGAGGCCCAGCTCTCGCTCGACCTGGTGTACCTCGAGGTGCCGCTGCAGCTCCAGTTCCAGTCCTACGAGCGGGGCCGGCAGGTCCGGCCGTTCGCCTTCGCCGGGGTGGTCCCCTCGTTCAAGCTCGGCTGCGACGCGGAGGCGCGGGCGCCGTCGGTCGGGGTCTTCCAGCGTCCCTGCGCCGAGGTGCTGGAGGAAGATGCCGAGTGGTTCGATCTGGGCGCGGCGGGTGGCGCCGGGGTCGAGATCCGCCGCGGCCGTGCCCTGCTCCAGTTCCAGGTCCGGTACTTCCAGAGCTTCACGGACCTCACCCCGAACATCGGCGCGGCGAATCGCAGCTTCGCCTTCCTGCTCGGAGTGGGGATGTGAGGCGGAGGGCGGCCGCCATGCGCTCCGCCGGATTGCTCCTGCTCCTGACGGCGCCGGTCGCCGCGGCGCAGGAGGTGACCTATGTGGTCCGTCGCGGCAGTGACACCGTCGCCGTCGAAACGGTCCGCCGCACCGCCGGGCGGCTCGAGGCGACGCTGCTCGACCCCGGCCAACGGGTCCGCTGGCGCTACGCCGCCACGCTGGGCCCGGGGGAGACGGTCGTCCGGTTCGAGAACAGCTTCGCGCTCGCCAGCGACACGATCGGCGCGGAGCCGCGGCAGCGGGCCGAGCTGGCGTTCGAGGGGGACAGCGTCATCGCGATCATCAACCCGGGTGCGGAGGCACGGGTGCAGCGACTCGGCACCCGGGCCGGCGCGCTCCCGTTCATCAACCCGTCGTTCGCGCTGATCGAGCAGGCGGTCCGCCGCGCCCGGGTGCTCGGGGGGGACTCGGTGGCCGTCCCGCTCTTCGCCGTGAGCGGCGGGCAGACCTTCGACGCGCTGGTGCTGCGCGCCGGCACGGACAGCGTGGAAGTGCGGATCGGGGCCGCCGTGGCGCACTTCCGGATGGATGCGGCGGGGATGCTCGCCTCCGGCACGGTGCCGGCGCAGGGCCTGGTGCTCGAGCGGGCCGGGGCCGCCGCCGTGGCGCCGATGGTCCTGGCGGCGCGCGACTACGCCGCGCCCCCCGGCGCGCCGTATACCGCGCTGGATGTCCGGATTCCCTCGGCAGCCGGGATCGTGCTCGCCGGGACGCTGACGCTGCCGGCGGGCGCCTCGTCGGGCCGCCGGGTGCCGGCGGTGGTGACGATCACCGGCTCCGGCCCGCAGGATCGGGACGAGACGATCCCGATGGTGAAGGGCTATGCTCCGTTCCGGGAGGTGGCCGACACGCTCGCACGCCGGGGCATCGCGGTGCTGCGGTACGACGACCGCGGCTTCGGCCAGTCCACCGGCAGCCACGTCACCGCCACGTCGCGGGACTTCGCCGATGACGTGCGCGCCGCGGTGGCCTGGCTCCGACAGCGGCCCGAGGTGGACCCGCGACGGATCGCGCTGGTCGGGCACAGCGAGGGAGGCCTCGTGGCCCCGCTGGTGGCGGTCGACGACACGCTCCTCGCCGCGGTCGTGCTGATGGCGGGTCCGTCCCGCTCGGGACGGGACATCCTCGCCTACCAGAACCGGATGCTGATCGAGCAGGACACCGCCATCGCCCCCGCCGCGCGCGACTCGGCGTTCGCCGCGGCGAAGGTCCGGGTGGATTCGCTCGCCCGGGCGAGCCGGTGGATCGGGTTCTTCCTCGACTACGACCCGCTCCCCACCGCACGCCGGCTCCGGCTCCCGGTGCTCATCCTGCAGGGGGCCACGGACCGGCAGGTGACGGCGGACCAGGCGGACGAACTCGCCGCGGCGATCCGGTCGGCGGGCAACCGGAACGTCGTGAAGCACACCTTCGCCGAAACCAACCACCTCTTCCTCGCCGACCGGGAGGGCTACCCCGGGGGGTACGCCCGGCTGCGCGAGACGCGGGTGCGGCGAAACGTCCTGGGGCTCCTCACC
>DATIBS010000094.1:0-7997 GCA_035457305.1 Gemmatimonadales bacterium | reverse complement strand
GTCGGCGCGATCTCGCTCCTGTCCTGGCTGGTGACGGCGGTGGGGTCCATGGCCATCGCCTACGGGTTCGCCCAGGCCGGGATCTTCAACCAGCGGAGCGGCGGCATGTCCGCCTACGCCGAGGACGCCTACGGGAAGTCGGGCTACTTCATCGTGTTCTTCCTGTACTTCCTCTCGCTCGCCATCGGCAACGTGGCGATCGCCATCTCCGCCGTGGGGTACCTGGCGAGCTTCCTGCCGTGGCTGGCGTCGACGCCGGTCGCCACCACGATCGGGGTGATCGGGCTCCTCTGGCTCACCACGGTCGCCAACTTCGGCGGCCCGGGGGTGACGGGGACGATCGGCTCGGTGACGGTCTGGGGTGTCATCCTCCCGGTCGGGCTGCTCTCGCTGATCGGCTGGTTCTGGTTCAAGTCCGACACCTTCGCGGCGGCGTGGAACCCACAGGGGCTGAGCCTGGGCCAGGGGATGGGCTCGAGCATCGCGCTCACCCTCTGGGCATTCCTGGGGATGGAATCCGCCGCGCAGAACTCCTCCGCGGTGGAGAACCCGAAGCGGGACGTCCCGCTGGCCTGCCTCTTCGGTACCCTGGGCGCCGCGGTCATCTACATCCTGTCCACCACGGTCATCCAGGGCATCGTGCCCAACGCCGACCTGGCCAACTCGACCGGCCCCTTCGGCCTCGCCTATGCCCGGATGTTCAACCCGACCATCGGGTCGATCGTGATGGCGCTGGCGGTCCTCGCCTGCCTCGGCTCGCTGCTGGGCTGGCAGTTCACCATCGCCATGACCGGCAAGTCGGCCGCGGACGAGCGGATGTTCCCCACGTTCTTCACCAGGCTGAACGGGATGGGGGCGCCGGTGACGGGCATGGTGGTGATGGGAGTGGTCCAGTCGCTGATGGCGCTCTCCACCATCTCGCCCAGCCTGAGCGAGCAGTTCGGCGTGCTGGTAAACCTGGCGGTGGTGACCAACGTGATCCCCTACATCATCGCACTCTCGGCGCTGCCGCTCATGATGCAGCGGGCGGGGGTGGACCGGAAGAAGTACCGCACGAACATCGTCGTGGCCGTGATTGCCATGGCCTACAGCACCTTCGCCATCTACGCCTCCGGCAAGGACGCGGTGCTCGGCGGCACGCTCGTCATGGCCATCGGCTTCATCGTCTGGGGGTTCATCGCGAGCCGCTTCGCGGCTGCGAAGGCCGCCCCGGCCGGGGCGACGGCGGCGAAGGTCGGTGCCGCGGTCCTCGTCCTCGCGCTCCTCGCCCCGGTGCCCGCGGCCGTGGCGCAGGCGGGCCGGGCGGCGCAGCCCGCCACCGCGACCCAGGAGGGCGGGACCCTCGGGCGCATCCGCGCCACCGGCGTCGTCCGCCTGGGTTTCCGCGCCGACGCGCGGCCCTTCTCCTTCCGGGACGAGGCGGGGAACGCCGCCGGGTACTCGGTGGATCTCTGCCTGGCGGTTGCCGACCGGATCAAGGCCCAGGAGGGCCTGGGGTCGGTCAACGTGGTGTGGGTGCCCGTCGAGGCGGCCGACCGGTTCCGGGCGGTGCAGCAGGGGCGGGTCGACCTGCTCTGCGGCGCGGACACCGAGACGCTCGCCCGGCGCGCCGAGGTGTCGTTCTCGATCCCGATCTTCCCGGACGGCATCAGCGCCCTGCTCCGGACCGACGCCTCCACCCGGCTCAAGGAGGTGCTGAGCGGGCGCCAGCCGCCGACCGTGCCCAACTGGCGGGCGTCGGGCATCCAGCTGCTCCAGGCCCAGCGCTTCGCCGCCGTGCGGGGGACGACCGCCGAGTCGTGGCTCGCCGGCAAGATCCGCGAGTTCAAGATCCCCTCCCGGGCCGTCCTGGTGGACGGGTACGACGCGGGCATGCAGGCGCTGCTCGACCGCCGGGTGGACGTCTTCTTCGGTGACCGCGCGATCCTCATGGACGGCGCGCGCCGCCACCCCGGGGCGAAGCACCTCGTGCTCCACGAGCGGCTGTTCACCGCCGAGCCGGTGGGCCTGGCGTTCGCGCGCGGGGACGACGACTTCCGCCTCCTCGTGGACCGCACCCTGAGCGGGCTGTACTCGACGGGCACGATCACCGGCACCATCGGGAAGTGGTTCGGCCTGCCGGGCGACAACATCATGACCTTCTTCCGGTGGAGCACGCTGCCGGAGTGACCGGATACCGGAGGGACCTGCAATGATCACGCGGAGTGCCAAGCGCCTGAGCCTCCGGGCGCTCGTGGTGGACGACGAGCTGCCGAGCCCGACGGCCGAAGGCCGGGCCGTCCGGGCCCTGGCGCAGGAGCTGCGGGACCGGGCGGTCGAGGTGATCGAGGCGACGTCCGCGGAGGACGGCATGTCCGTCGCCGTCTCGGACGCCGCCATCCACGCCATCCTGGTGGACTGGACCCTGGGCGACGACCCGGAGCACCGCCGGGCCCGGCAGTTCCTCGAGCAGGTCCGCTCCCGGAACGACAAGATCCCGATCTTCCTCCTGGCGGAGCGGGGCGAGGCGTCGTCGCTGCCGATCGACGTGATGGAGATGGTGGACGAGTTCGTCTGGACCCTGGAGGACACGGCGGCGTTCGTCGGCGGCCGGGTGGTGGCGGCCATCCAGCGCTACCTGGAGGTGATGCTCCCGCCGCTCGCGGCGGGGCTCATGAAGTTCAGCCAGGAATACGAGTACTCCTGGCACACGCCCGGCCACACCGGCGGCACCGCGTTCCTCAAGTCGCCGATCGGGCGGATCTTCTTCGACTACTTCGGGGAGAACCTGCTCCGCTCCGACCTCTCGATCAGCGTCGGCGCGCTGGGCTCGCTGCTCGACCACACCGGGCCCATCGGCGAGCACGAGAAGTACGCGGCCCGGGTGTTCGGGGCCCACCGCACCTACTGCGTCACCAACGGCACGTCGATGTCGAACCGCGTGATCTTCATGGCCGCCGTGGGCCGGGACCAGATCGCGCTCTGCGACCGGAACTGCCACAAGTCGATCGAGCACAGCCTGGTGATGACCGGCGGGATCCCCACCTACCTGGTGCCGCTCCGGAACCGTTACGGGATCATCGGGCCGATCCCGCCGCAGCGGCTCGAGGCGCGGGCGCTCAAGGCCGCCATCAAGGCCAACCCGCTGGTGGGCAAGGGCACGGACCTGCGGCCGGTGTACTCGGTCATCACCAACTCGACCTACGACGGGCTCTGCTACAACGCCCGGCGGGTGGAGGAGCTGCTCGACCCCACGGTGGACCGCATCCACTTCGACGAGGCCTGGTACGCCTACGCGCGGTTCAACCCGCTCTACCGCGACCGGCACGCGATGCACGGCGACCCCAGGGACCACAAGGGGCCGACGGTCTTCGCCACCCACTCCACCCACAAGCTCCTGGCGGCGCTCTCCCAGGCGTCCCTGCTCCACATCCGGGACGGGCGGAGCCCCATCCCCCATGCGCGATTCAACGAATCGTACATGATGCACGCGTCCACCTCGCCGCTCTACACCATCATCGTCTCCAACGACATCACGGCGGCGATGATGGACGGGCCGGGCGGGCCGGCCCTCACCGGCGAGTCCATCGAGGAGGCGGTCGCCTTCCGCCAGACCATGGGACGGGTCCACCGGGAGTTCGCGGCGAAGAAGGACTGGTTCTTCAACACCTGGAATGCGGACACGGTACGGGAGCGGAAGGGGGGCAGGCCGGTGGCGTTCGCCGACGCGAGCCCCGGGTTCCTCGCCCGCGAGCCCGACGCCTGGGTGCTGCACCCGGGCGACCACTGGCACGGGTTCGGCGACCTGGAGGACGGGTACTGCATGCTCGACCCGATCAAGGTCTCGATCGTGACGCCGGGCGTGGCCGACAAGGGCGGGCTCGACAAGCGGGGCATCCCCGCGACGCTGGTGACGGCCTGGCTCCACCGCCGCGGGGTGGAAGTCGAGAAGACCACGGACTTCATGATCCTCTTCCTCTTCTCGATCGGCATCACCAAGGGGAAGTGGGGCACGCTGCTCAACGCGCTGCTCGACTTCAAGCGCGACTACGACAGCAACGAGCCGCTGGCCGAGGTCCTGCCCGACCTGGTGACGGACCATCCCGGGGTCTACGGCGGGCTCGGGCTCCGCGACCTGGCGGACCGGATGTTCGCCACCCTCAAGGAGACCCGGCAGACCCACTGGCTGGCGGAGGCCTTCTCGACCCTGCCCGAGGCGGTGATGACGCCGGCGGCCGCGTACCAGCACCTGGTGCGGGACGAGATCGAGCACGTGCCCCTGGCCGACCTGGCCGACCGGGTGCTCGCCACCAGCGTGGTCCCGTACCCGCCCGGCATCCCGATGCTCATGCCCGGCGAGGCGACCGGCCCGGCGAAGGGGCCGTACCTGGGCTACCTGCGGGCGCTGGCCGCCTGGGACGCGCGGTTCCCCGGCTTCGGGCACGACACCCACGGGGTGGAGAACCGGGACGGGGTGTACTACGTCCAGTGCCTGAAGAAGGCTGCCCGGCGCCGGGGCTGAGCCCCGGCGCGGCAGGCGGACCATGGCGCTCCTCCGCGTGGCGGTCACCGGCCGCGACCGGGCGCACCTCACCGAGCTCGGGACCCGGCTCCGGGTGGTGGTGGTCGGCTTCCGGGAGGACAAGCAGGGCGCGGTCGTGGACGCGTACGTCCCGGCCGAGAAGATCCCGTGGC
This sequence comes from Gemmatimonadales bacterium, assembly GCA_035457305.1. Taxonomy (GTDB): domain Bacteria; phylum Gemmatimonadota; class Gemmatimonadetes; order Gemmatimonadales; family GWC2-71-9; genus JAICEH01. The sequence continues at coordinate 3,323 of DATIBS010000094.1, read as the reverse complement.
TCGAGCAGCACGGCTACGGGGTCGTCCGCCTGGAGGCGGTGGATGCCCACGACCGCTCGCGCCAGGCGGAAGGCCGGACCGCCGTGGCGCGGCGGCTCCGGCGGGGGCGCTACGGCGACATCATCTGGGGCGGGGGCTACCTCTCCGCCGACGAAGTCGAAGCCGCCATGGAGCTGGGCGAGCGGAACCACGCCGGGTACTTCGAGCGGATCCCGCTGCCCCACCTCACCTGGGAGAAGCGCCGCTGCCACGCCTTCCGGATCGGCGCGGGCCGCGGCCCCGGGCGGCCCGCCGTCTGCCTCATCGGCGGGGTGCACGGCCGGGAGTGGGGCGGACCGGACATCCTGATCTACTTCGCCATCCGCCTCCTCCGCGCCTACCGGGACCGGAAGCCCATCCGGCTCGGGCGGCGCAGCTTCACGGCGGCCCAGGTGCGCGCGATCGTGGAGGGCCTGGACATCGTCGTGATTCCCCAGGTGAACCCCGACGGCCGGCGCTACAGCATGGAGCGCCGCCCGATGTGGCGGAAGAACCGCCGGCCGGCGCCGCGCGGCCGGGGGTCGCGAAGCGTCGGCGTGGACGTGAACCGGAACTTCCCCTTCCTGTGGCGTTTCGACCGGTACTTCGCGCCCGGCACGGTGGGGAGCTCCTTCAACCCCGGGGACTACGAGACGTACGTCGGGCCCCGGGAGGCGTCCGAACCCGAGACCCGCAACGTGATCTGGCTGCTCGACCGGTTCCCCGGCATCCGGTACTTCGTGGACCTCCACAGCTACGGCGAGACCATCCTCCACAGCTGGGGCACCGACGAGAACCAGTCCCGCCATCCCCGGATGAACTTCCGGAACCGGGCGTACGACGGGAAGCGGGGCCGGATCCACGACCAGGGGTATCGCGAGTACGTGGACCCGGAGGACGAGAAGGCGGCCGTGCGGCTGGGACGGAGCATGGCGGCGGCGATCCGGTCGGTGCGGGGCCGCGAGTACAAGGTGCAGCAGTCGGTGGGGCTCTACCCGACCGCGGGCGCCTCGGACGACTACAGCTACAGCCGGCACCTGGTGGACCGGAAGAAGGGGAAGATCCTGGCCTTCACCATCGAGTGGGGCCGGAGCCGCACGTCCACCCCGTTCCATCCGCCCTACCCGGAGATGCGGAAGGTCATGCGGGAGGTCACCGCGGGCCTGCTCGCGCTCTGCCTTCGCGCGGAGCGGGAGGCGGCCCGATGAGCGATCCCGCCCGCAAGATGTCGCTGGTCCAGGCCACGATGCTGGTGGCCGGGAACATGATCGGGACCGGGATCTTCCTCCTCCCGGTGAACCTGGCCTCGGTGGGGGGAATCGCCGTCTTCGGCTGGCTCGCCGCCACGGCCGGCGCGGCGGCCCTCGGGCTGGTGTTCGCCAAGCTGGGCGAGCTCGACCCCCAGGAGGGCGGGCCTTACGCCTACGCCCGCGACCTCCTCGGGCCCTACGTCGGGTTCCAGACCAACTACCTCTACTGGTTCGGCAACTGGATCGGCAACATCGCGATCGCGGTGGCGGCGGTGGGCTACCTGGCGGAGTTCATCCCGGGAGTGAGCCTGCAGCCGGGAAGCGTCCTCGCCACCGCGGCGCTGATCTGGATCCTCACCTTCGCCAACATCCGGGGGCCGCGGGTGGTCGGGGCGCTCGAGACCTGGACCATGGGCCTGGCGCTGATCCCGATCCTCGGGATCGCGTTCCTGGGCTGGTTCTGGTTCGAGCCCGACACGTTCCGCTCCGGCTGGAACGTGAGCGGGGGCTCCCACGCCCAGGCCATCACCCGCGCGGCCTCCATGGCGCTCTGGGCCTACATGGGCATCGAGAGTGCCGCGGTCTCCGCCGGGGTGATCGAGAACCCCAAGCGGAACGTCCCGCTGGCGACGCTGATGGGCCTCGGCCTCTCGGCAGTGGTCTACGTGCTGAGCTCGACCGTGATCATGGGGATCATCCCGAACGAGGAGCTGCAGCGTTCGCACGCGCCCTTCGCCGAGGCGGCGCGGCTCGCCATCGGCACGCCGGCGATGGTGGTCGTGGCGGTCTGCGCCATCCTCAAGTCGGTCGGGTCGCTCGGCGGGTGGATGCTGCTGGTGGGCCAGTCGGCCAAGGCCGCCGCCTCGGACGGGATGTTCCCGGCGATCTTCGGGCGGGTGAACCGCCACGGCGTGCCCGGCACCGGCCTGGTGATCGTCGCGGTGCTGATGACGGTGGTGCTCTTCGCCACGATGTCGCCCACCATCGCCGAGCAGTTCATCCGGATCATCGACCTCGCGGTGATCGTGGCCGTGGTCCCGTACATCTACGCCTCGGTGGCGGTCGTCACCGTGGTGGACAGGCACCAGCAGCCGCCGCGGACCGTCCGGGCGTTCCGGGTGATCGCCTTGGTGGCAGTGGTCTACTGCCTCGCGACGGTGGTGGGCGGCGACCCGCGGACGGTGGTGAACGCGCTCGTGGCCCTGCTCGTGAGCGTGCCGCTCTACCCCTTCTTCATCCGGTCGATGCAGGCGGCGGCGGAGCGGAAGCGGGCGGCGGGACCGCCAGGCTAGCGGCGGCTCTCGAACGCCAGGCGGATGCCGAGCGCGACCAGCACGCCGCCGGTGAGGCGCTCGCGCCAGCGGGCCCAGCCCGGCCCCGTCACCACCCGGTGACGGGCGCGGCCCGCCACGGCGGCCACGAGGCCGTCCCCCAGGACTCCCAGCACCGCGAACCCGAAGCCGAGCAGGACGAACTGGAGGAACGGGTTCCCCCGGGCCGGGTCGACGAACTGGGGCAGGAATGCCAGGAAGAAGATGGCGACCTTGGGGTTGAGGATCCCGGTGACCGTGGCCTGCGCCAGCAGGTGGGCCGTGGGCGGGGGGTCCTGGGGCGCCGACGCGTCGGCCGGGCCCGCGACCGGGGTGCGGAGGGCGCGGATGCCGAGGAAGATCAGGTAGCCTGCGCCGAGGAACTTGACCACCGCGAAGGCGGTGGCCGAGGTGGCCAGGATGGCCGAGAGGCCGAGGGCGGCGGCCAGGGTGTGGACCGCCGTCCCGATCTCGAGCCCGAGGGCGGTCCAGACGCCGGCGCGGGTTCCGCCCTGGAGCGTCCGGGTGAGGACCAGCGCCTGGCCCGGGCCGGGGGCGGCCACCAGGGCGGCCGCGGCGAGGCCGAAGGTGAGCAGGGTGGGGCCGTCGAAGAGCGGAGTCATGCAGGGAAGATAGAAACCGAGTCAAGCGGGCGGCCGGCGGCCCGGCCAGAGGCTGTGGCCGGGACCGGTGTCTTCCGCGGCGCGGCGAGGCGCCGAAACCGGGCCGGGAGCGCGGGCGTAGT
>DATIBS010000093.1:0-13827 GCA_035457305.1 Gemmatimonadales bacterium | reverse complement strand
CGAGCCGGAACGGCCTGGGCTCGGGCGTGCGATGCGCCGAGATTCGCTTGATGAGGATGGGTGTGAGCGGCATCGCGGGTTCCCGAGGGGGCCGCGGGAAGGGCCGCGCGCCTGATGCAGAAGTATACGGGGAAGCCTCAGCCGGTGTTGCGAGCGGGGCTTGACCCACCCGCCGCCCGCGTCGACCCTTCCCGCAGGCCCACGGGGGCGGCGCCCGCTCGCCGCGCTCCGCTCCCTGTTCCCCGCTCCCCGTTCCCCGACCCCGATGCTGACCTACGACACCTACAAGCTCCTCCACCTGCTGGGCCTCTTCACGCTCTTCCTCGCGCTGGGCGGTGTGCTGGTGCACGCGGCGGCCGGGGGCGAGAAGCGGCATTCCGCCCGCGGACTGGTGATGGCCGCGCACGGACTCGGCGCCCTCCTGGTGGTGCTGGGGGGCTTCGGCATGCTGGCCCGGCTCGAGGTGGACGGCATCCCCGGGTGGGTGCACCCGAAGCTCGTGATCTGGGTCCTCCTCGCCGGTGCCGCTGCGCTGCCGTACCGGTACCCGGCGCTCGCGCGCCCGATGCTCGTGCTCGTGCCGGCGCTCGGGGCGGTCGCGGCCTGGATCGGGATCTACCATCCGTGACCGATGCGCCACCGGTCGCGGACGTCGCGGACGCGCTCCGGATCATCCGGGGCGACAACCTCGCCGCCCTCCGGAGCATCCCCGACGCGGCCGTGCGCCTGATCTACGTGGACCCGCCCTTCAACACCGGGGTGCGGCGGGGTCGGCGCCGGCTCCGCACCGTCCGCGACGACGCCGGCGGCCGGGTCGGCTTCGGCGGCGAGCGGTTCCGCGACATCCCCCAGGCGGTGGATGCCTGGTCCGACCGGTGGGACGACTACCTCGCGTTCCTGGCGCCGCGCCTGGTGGCGGCCCGGCGGGTGCTCGCCGCGGACGGGTCGCTCTTCGTGCACCTCGACCAGCGCGAGGTGCACTACGTCAAGGTGCTGCTCGACGCCGTGTTCGGCCGCGAGTGCTTCCGGAACGAGATCATCTGGGCGTACGACTTCGGGGCGCGGCCCCGCCGCGCGTGGCCCGCCAAGCACGACACCATCCTCTGGTACAGCCGGGACCCGAAGCGGTGGGTGTTCCACGCCGACGCGGTGGACCGCGTGCCCTACCTCGCCCCGCGGCTCCAGACGCCGGCACGCCGGGCGCGCGGCAAGCCGCTCACCGACGTCTGGTGGCACACCATCGTCCCCACGCGCTCGCGGGAACGGACCGGCTATCCGACCCAGAAGCCGGTGGGCCTGCTGGAGCGGATCGTGCGGGTGCACTCGGACCCGGGGGACCTGCTGCTCGACTTCTTCGCGGGCAGCGGGAGCTTCGGGGAGGCGGCACTGCGGCACGGCCGCCGCGTGATGCTCGTGGACCAGAGCGCGGCGGCGGTGCGCGTGATGCGGAAGCGGCTCGCCCGGTGACACCGCCCTCGATTCCCGGCGTCCTCGAGACCGTGGTGTACGCCGAGGACCTCGGGGCCGCCGAGCGATTCTACCAGGGCGTGCTGGGGCTCGAGCCGTTCCTTCGCCAGGAGGGGCGGCTGGTGTTCTTCCGCTGCGGTGCGGGGATGTTCCTGGTGTTCAACCCGGCGACCACCGAGCGCGACCGGGTCATCGTCAACGGGTCGCCGATCCCGCTCCACGGCGCGCGCGGCCCCGGGCACGTGGCGTTCCGGGTGCCGGAGGCGGAGGTGGAGCACTGGCGCCGGCACCTGATCCGGGCCGGCGTGGAGGTCGAGTCCGAGGTCCGCTGGGCCACGGGCGGGCGGTCGCTCTATGTCCGCGACCCGGCGGGGAACAGCGTGGAACTGGCGACCGCGGCGACGTGGGGGCTGGGGGAGGGGGACTGAAGTCGCGAGTCGCGACGCCCGAGCCACCGCTCCCCGCTCCCCGTTCCCCGCTCCCCGTCAGAGCGCCCCCAGCCCCGCCTCCACCAGCCGGTTCCACCCCGCCCGGTCCTGTCGCACCGTGTTGGTCGTGTTGAGGACGACGATCACCGCCGTGCCCGCCGCCGGGTCGAGATAGAGGAATGAGCGGTATCCGGCCTGGTCCCCGGTGTGCCCGATGATCCGGCGCCCGTGCCGCTCCAGCAGGAAGAACCCGAGCCCGACGGACTCGCCGGCGGTGTACCCCTCGCGCGACGCGAGCGCCGGGCGCCACATCTCCTCCAGCGTCGCGCGCGCGAGGACCGCGCCGTAACGCGCCTGCGTGGCCGGGTCCGACGGCCGGCCCAGCAGGAACGCGGCCCACGCGGCCACGTCGTCCACCGGCGCGTTCCACCCACCGTTCGGGATGGTGATGCCGGGGTCGAAGTCGGCCCCGACATCCACGAGCGAGTCCCGCCCCGCGACGCGCCGGATCTCGTAGCCGTGACCGCGGTCGGCCTGGAGGTGGTACGGCGTGAGGCCGGTGTAGCTCCGCGCCATGCCGAGCGGGGACCAGAGGTTCTTCTGGATGTACGCCACCCAGGGATCGCGCGACTCCCGCTCCACGACCCGGGCCAGGTAGACGTAGGCGGGGTTGGAGTAGCCGTAGCGGGAGCCGGGGCGGAACTCGAGCTGCTGGTAGGGCATCATGGCGACGAGCTGGGCCCACTCGGTCGGCTCGAACGGCTGCCATTCGGCGCCCCCGTAGGGCCAGGTCCCGTTCCGGAACCCCGCCGAGTGCGACAGCAGCAGCCGCACCGGGATCGAGTCCATCATCCCGAACGGGTCGTGCAGCCGGCGCAGTTCCGGCACCCAGCGGACGATGGGATCGTCGAGCGACAGGTGGCCCCGGTCGCGGAGCTGCATCACGGCGACGGCACCGAGCGTCTTCGTGATCGAGGCCCAGTGGAAGATCGTCCGGTCGTCCACCCGCCGGCCCGTGGCGCGGTCGCCGAAGCCGTAATGGTGCCGGGCCACGATCCGCCCGTCCCGGACCAGCGCCGCCGAGGCCCCGACCACGCCGTCGCTGTCGGCATACTGCTCGAGGGCGCGGACCAGCGCGGGCCAGCCCGGCGTGGGCGCGGGACGCTGGGCGGCCAGGTGACCGGCCGGCGCGGCGAGCAGGACGAGGGCGACGGGCAGGGTGGGGCGCATCGGGCGAACCTACCGCCGCCGTGGCGGCCCCGCCATCTTCCTGCGGACCCATCACCCCGGACCCCCGATGAACCGCAGCGAAGCACCCGAGGAGCTCCGCAGCCTCCGTGACCCCGTCGGCGAACGGCTGCTCCGCGCCCGCACCATGATCATCAGCGGCGAGATCACCCAGCGGCTGGCCGAGCGGGTCACCGGGCAGCTGCTGGCGATGGCGGCCGAGTCGGACGAGGGCATCACCATCTACATCAACTCCCAGGGCGGGCACGTCGAGGCGGGCGACACCATTCACGACATGATCCGCTTCGTCCGGCCCAAGGTCCGGATCGTCGGCACCGGCTGGGTGGCGAGCGCCGGCGCCCTGATCTTCGTGTCGGTGCCGCTGGAGCGGCGGTTCTGCCTCCCGAACACCAGGTTCCTCCTGCACCAGCCGGCCGGCGGCGCCGGCGGCACCGCGAGCGACATCGAGATCGAGGCGCGCGAGATCCTCCGGATGCGCGACCGGCTCAACCAGATCTTCGCCCGCGAGACCGGCCAGACCCTCGAGCGGATCGAGGAGGACACCCACCGCAACTTCTGGCTCGACGCCGAGGCGGCCATCAAGTACGGGCTGGTGGGCAAGGTGGTCGAGCGGTTCGACGAGCTGGGGAAGGCCTGAGGCGGTCGTGCCGGGGCCGATCGACCCGCGGGTGGACATCGGGCACGTCCACCTCAAGGTGGCCGACCTCGACCGCGCGCTCGGCTTCTGGGTGGGGGTGCTCGGGTTCGAGCTGATGCAACGCTACGGGCAGGGCGCCGCCTTCGTGAGCGCCGGCGGGTACCACCATCACATCGGTCTCAACGTCTGGCACAGCCGCGGGGGCCGGCCGCCGCCGGAGAACGCGACCGGCCTCTACCACGTGGCCATCCGCTATCCCGACCGGCACGCCCTGGCCGACGCGCTCCGCCGGCTGATGGCGGCGGGTGTGCCCCTCGACGGCGCCAGCGACCACGGTGTGAGCGAGGCCCTCTACCTCCGCGACCCCGACGGCAACGGCGTGGAGCTCTACCGCGACCGGCCCCGGGAACAGTGGCCGACCGACGCCGCGGGCAACCTCGAGATGGTCACCCAGCCGCTCGACGTGGCTGCGCTGCTCGCCGAGCCGGACTAGGCGCCGGCCACTTCCCGCTTGACCCTCCGCAGGATGGCCGTGAGGCCCTGGGTTCGGGTGAGCCCGAGGTCTCCCGCCAGGCCGGTCCGCTCGAGGAGGTCGTCGGGGACGGCGGCGACGTCCGCCGGCCCCGCACCCGCCAGGCTCCGGATGAGGAGCGCCAGGAACCCGCGGACCGTCGGCGACTCCCGGGGGACGTCGGCGTGGATCGCCACCCGGCCCTCCTCCACCTCCACATAGAGGAAGACCGGCGTCTGGCACTCGTGTACCCGGCCCTGACCCAGGTCCCGGGCGACGTGGAGTCGTTCGGGGAGGTCGGGCAGCTTCCGGGAATACTCCAGGAGGGTCTGGAGCCGGGTGTCCCGGTCGGCCGACGCCAGGCGCGCGGTGATGGTCTCGAGGCTCGCCATGGCTGTAACTTAAGCCATCCAGCCATCCAGTCATCCCGCCGCCAAGCTGCCGAGCCGCCCATGTCCCCTTCCCGCATCATCCCCATCGTCCTCGTGGCGTCGGCCCTGCTGGTCGGTGTGCTCGGGCTGGCGTTCGTCTTCGCGCTGGGGAACCGGCTGCTCGGCTTCATCCTGCTGCTGGTGGCGGCGGCCGACCTCGCCATGGCGGCCTTCTTCGCCCGGAAGGGCCCGGCATGACCCTGCCGCTCGCGACCACCGTGTCCGCGATCCTGGCGCGGGACCTCGGGGCCTTCCGCCGGTCGCTCGCGGCCTACCCTGACGACGCGGCGGTCTGGCGGCCGGCGGCGGGCCTCCCGAACTCCGCCGGCACGCTGGCGCTCCACGTCGCCGGCAACCTCCGGCATTTCGTCGGCGCCGTGCTCGGGGGCTCGACCTACGTGCGGCGGCGGGAGGAGGAGTTCGCCACCACCGGCCTGTCTCGGGGCGAGCTCGACGCCCTCCTCGGGCGCACCGCGGAGGAAGTGCAGGCGGTGCTCGACCGGCTCGACCCCGCGGCGCTCGGCCGGGACCTTCCCGCCGCCGCCGGCGGCCTGCGTGTGGCCACCGGCGACTTCCTCGTCCATCTCTGCACCCACCTGGCCTTTCACCTCGGACAGGCGGATGCGCATCGCCGCGCCGTGACCGGCGATCCCGCCGGCATCGGGGCGGTGGCGGTCCGTGAACTCGCATCCGCCCGCCCCGAGACGGGGCACGGCTAGATTCCCGCGGCCTGCCGGCCGCACCCACACCCCCGAGGCACCGTTGCCGCTGAACCTGCTCCCGCGCCGCGCCCTCGCCGCGCTCGCGCTCTCCACCGCCGCGTGCGCCACCGGCGGTGCCTCCCCCGAGGGCCCCGGCGCGATGGCCGGCCCCGCGCCGGTCCCCACCGCCCCGGTCTACCTCAACCCACCCACGGTGCCGCAGCTCCCGGGATTCTCGTCCGGCGTCAAGGTCGGCTTCACGGTCTGGGTGGCGGGCCAGGTGGCGGTCGACAGCTCGGGCGCGATCGTCGGCGGCGATGACGTGACCGCGCAGCTCCGCCGGGCGCTGGCCAACGTGGTGGAGGTGGTGCGCGCCGGGCGCGGCGTGCCGGGGGACGTGGTCCGCCTCACGGTCTACCACGTGACCGACAGCGACTCCGCCGTCGCCGCCGGGCTCCGCGACGCCGCGGCCGAGTGGTTCGCCCCGGGCGAGTACCCCGCCGTCACGCTCGTCGCGGTCCAGCGGCTGCCGATGCCCGGCCTCCTCGTCGCCGTGGACGCGGTGGCGGAGCTCCGGTCCCTCCTCCCCGACCGCCAGCGTGATCGCGGCGCGCGGTAGGCCGGGCTATACTGCGTCATGGAACTGCCCGAACCGCAGGACTCCGGGATGGCCCTCGCGGGCACCGAGAACCCGATCGTGATCCGGGTCCGGCCGATCGAGGATGCGCGGGCGCCCGAGGGCACGGTCTGCCTCGGGACCTTCATCGACGAACGGTTGGTGGCGCGCTGCGTGGTGCCGCCCGAGCTGCATGAGACGCTCGAGCGCCATCACGTCTTCGGCGTGCCGGTTCGGCTCGTCCTCTCCGCGCGGGAGGGTCCCCCGGGACTGCAGTGCCAGCTCTTCGCGCTGGCGCCGTTGCCGCCGGAGGCGGTCCGTGACGCCGACGCGGAGGGCGAGGACGAGCCCGAGGAACCCTGGGCGGGCAGCCTCCCCGGCGCGCGGTACGAGGCAGCCACACGGTGGGAGGAGGGGGGAGCGAGCCGCTCCGAGGAGCCGATCGCAGTCATCCCGCTCGGCCAGATCGTCCGCTTCGCGCACGACCGGCTGCATCCCGACAGCCTGTCGCTGGAGGCGGCGGACGTCCTGGGACGCATCGTCCAGGGCCGCGTGGTCGAGGTGGTGGACAAGGTGCTCGAGGACATCCTGCGGAACGATGACGAGGAGGGCAGCGGCGGTTGACATTGCGACAAGTTCACTCGTAATTCTCTTCGACCCTGCCTTCCTCCCCAACTGCCCGCGGTGCAGGGCTCCCGCGGCGACCGGTCCGACACCGGGAGGCTGCCATGACCGCCCCTGATACCCTCGCTCCCGTCACCCCCATCGAGCGCCGAGGCTACGCGCATCCCGAGGCGCTGGTCTCGACCGACTGGGTCGCCGAGCACCTCGCCGACCAGAAGGTCCGCCTCATCGAATGCGACGAGGACCTCCTCCTGTACGGCACGGGCCATGTGCCCGGCGCCGTGAAGCTCGACTGGGTGAACGACCTGAACGACACCCTGCTCCGCGACTTCGTCGGCCGCGAGCGGCTCGAGACGCTGCTCCGCGAGCGGGGCGTCTCGTCGGACACCACCCTGGTGCTCTACGGGGACAAGAACAACTGGTGGGCCACCTACGCCTTCTGGGTGTTCCGGCTCTTCGGGCTGGAGCGCCTCCGGATCATGGACGGGGGCCGGCAGCGATGGGTGGACGAGGGCCGGCCGCTCGCGACGGATGTCCCCGAGCATCCGAAGGGCGATGTCCGGGTGGGCGAGCGGGACGACCTGCGCATCCGCGCCTTCCGGGAGGACGTCCTGGAGCACCTCATGCGGGAGCGCCCGATGGTGGACGTGCGGAGCCCGGAGGAGTTCCGGGGCGAGCGGCTCCACATGCCCGACTACCCCAACGAGGGCGCGCTCCGCGGCGGGCACATCCCCGGTGCCCGGAACGTCCCCTGGGCGCGGGCCGTGGATCCGGAGACGCACGTGTTCCGCCCGGCCCACGAGCTCCGCACGCTGTACGAGGGGGAGCAGGGGTTGTCGGTCACGAAGGAGACGATCGTCTATTGCCGGATCGGCGAGCGCTCCTCCCACACGTGGTTCGTGCTCACCTACCTCCTGGGGTACGACCGGGTGCGGAACTACGACGGGTCCTGGACCGAGTGGGGCAACCTCGTGCGGGCGCCGATCGAGCGCCCGTGAGGGAGAGCCGATGACCCGGACGCTCCTCGCCGCGGCCGCGCTGGCCGCGGCGTTCGCCATCCCGGCGGGCGCCCGGGCGGCTCCGGCCCCGGAAGGGACCGTCACGGCGGAGCCGGGCGCCTGGGGGGACGGGGCGGTGGAGGTCACGGTGCAGACGGCGAGCGTGGACACCCGGCACGAGCGCCGCGACACCCACCTGCGGAGCGCCGGCTTCTTCGACGTCGGGAACCACCCGACGAGGACCTTCCGGCGTCGCGCCGCCACGCTCGAGGGGATCCGGCTCCGGCTCGAGGGCGACCTGGCCATCCGCGGAGTGACGCGCCCGGTCGTCCTCGAGGGCGGGTTCCTCGGGGGACAGGGCAATCGGGCCGGGTTCAGCGCCTCGACCACGGTGAATCGTCCCGACGACGGCCCCGAGTGGCACCGGATCGTGGACGGGAGCGGGATGCTGGGGGACGACGTGGAGATCCCCGTCGTCGTGGCCCTGGTGCGCCGGACCGAGGGCTGACGCGATGACGTCCGGCCGCCCGTTCTACTACCGGGAGACCGAGGGCGTCCGCGTCACGGTGCGGCCCCTCTACCTGCCGGAGCACTCGCGGCCGGGCCGCTCCGAGTTCGTCTTCGCCTACTTCGTGCGCCTGGAGAACGTCGGCGCGTCCCCGGCCCAGCTCCGGTGGCGGCGGTGGCACATCCACGACGACATCGGGGAGGACATCGAGGTGCAGGGCGAGGGCGTCGTGGGCGAGCAGCCGGTGATCGCGCCCGGCGGCACCCACGAGTACCAGAGCTTCTGCGTGCTGCGGAGCCCGAGCGGCTGGATGGAGGGCGCCTACACCTTCGTCCGGTCGGGCGGGGACCGGTTCGATGCCCTGATCCCGCGATTCGAGCTCCACGTGGCCACCGAGGGCCCGGTCGCGTGAGCGGGGCGTGGCGGATGCGCCCCGCGGCCGGTGCCGACCTCCCCTGGGCGCGGGACCTCCTGGCCGCAGCCGGCCTTCCACCCGGCGGGCTCGAGGACCAGTTCCCCGCGGCGTACGTGGTCCTCGAGGGAGAGGGCGGGCCCCTGGGCCTCGCGGGACTGGAGCGCTACGGGGCCGCCGGCCTCCTCCGGTCGGTGGCGGTGGCGGCGGGATGCCGCGGGACCGGGGCGGGGGCCGCCCTGGTGGCCGATCGCCTGGCGCGCGCCCGCGCCGACGGTCTCTCGGCGGTCTACCTCCTCACCACCACCGCCGCGGACTGGTTCCCGCGATTCGGGTTCCGGGGCATCACCCGCGCGGAGTTGCCGGCGGAGCTGGGCGCGGCGCCCGAGGTTGCGGGCGGCTGCCCGGCGTCGGCAGCGGTGATGCGCCTGGCGCTCACCTGACCGGGCCCGGCGCCCGGGGGCCCGGTGCACTGCAAGGACCCGCACCCCCTCTCCCCTCTCCCCTCTCCCCCTTCTCGCTCCCCGTTCCCCGCTCCCCGCTCCCCGTTCCCCGTTCCCCCCCCTTGTGACCCCCATCACGGCCCCGAACCGCCCCGCCGGCGAAGTTCCAGTCACCCTCTGATCCAGTCCGACCCACGCAGTCCTTACTCAGCAGGGAGGTCATGTGAAGGGAACCACCGCCATCCTGGCGCTTGCCGCGTTCGTGGCGCCCGCGGCCCTGGCTGCCCAGGAGAATGCTCCGACCGCCCAGGCCGTTGCCGTGCCCGCCGCCGCGGCGGCTCCGGTCCTCGATGACGCCGCCGTGCTCGCCGTCTTCGACGGCGCCAACCGGCGCGACCTCGAGACCGCGACAATCGCCGCCGAGCGGGCGAAGAACCAGCAGGTCCGCCAGCTGGCTGTCCGGTTCGCGAATGAGCACATGGCGCTCCGCCGCCAGGGCCAGGAGCTCGGGCGCGCGCTGCAGCTCTACCCCAAGCGCGAGTTCGACGCGCCGGAGATGCAGAAGCACGGGCAGACCATCGCCTGGCTGAAGCAGGTGCCGGCCGACTCGTTCGATGGGGCCTGGCTGGACCACGAGATCGCGTTCCACGCCTCGGTGCTCGAGGCGGTGCAGGGGACGCTGCTCGCGGCCACCACCAAGCCGGAGCTCAAGACGTTGATCGAGCAGTCGATCCCGGCGTTCGAGGCCCACCTGGCCGCGGCGCGGGACCTCAAGGCGGCGCTGGGTGGCGCGGCCAAGCCCGAGGAGTCGTACTCGGAGCCGTCCAGCACCAACGGGGGCGAGTAAGCTCCCCCGACCGGTCACCCGCCCGGGTGATCTCCGCGGCCGCCGGCTCCCCGCCGACGGCCGCGGCTCGTTTCTCCGGGATGCACCGCGGCGCCCTACCCCGCCGCGAGTCCGAGCAACCAGGCACAGGCCAGCCCGCCGTAGATCCCGAGGATGTACCCCGACACCCCGAGCAGGAGGCCCACCGGGGCCATCGCGGGATGGTAGGCGGCCGCCACCACCGGGGCGGAGGCGGCGCCCCCGATGTTCGCCATCGAGCCGACCGCCACGAAGAAGAGCGGCGCCCGGAGCAGCCGCGCGGCCAGGAAGAGGATGCTCACGTGGATCGCGATCCACACGATGCCCGCGCCCAGGAAGGCCGGCGTCTCGAGCACGGCCCGGAGGTCCGCCCTCGCCCCGATGCTCGCGATGATGAGGTAGAGGGCCGCATATCCGACGTTCGACGCGCCGACCTCCTCGAGGTGCCGCACCGGGGTGAACGAGAGGAGGATGCCGGCGGTGACGGCCACGAGCACCGCCCAGGTGGCGCTGCTGATGATCGTCGGGTCGCCGACCGCCGGCAGCCGGTCCCCGATGGCCACCGACACGGCCGCGCCGCCGAAGCCGAGCGCCACGAGGATCAGGATGTCACGGAGCGCCGTCGGCCGCTTGTGCGCCTGCAGCTCGCTCAGGTGCCGGCTCGCCTCCTCGAACGCCTCGCGGCGCGCCCCGATGGCGGTGTCGAACCGGAGCTGCCAGGCCGAGAGCGCCAGCAGGACTGCCATCCAGCTGTAGCCGACCACGGTGTCCACCACGATGGCCGGGCCGAGCACCGCGTCCGGCGCATCGACGCTCTCCGCGATCGCCACGAAGTTCGCGCTGCCGCCGATCCAGCTCCCCGAGAGCGCCGCGAACGCCTTCCACGCGTCCGGCGGGAGCGCCCCCTTGAAGATCAGGAACGCCACCGGCCCGCCGATGATGACGCCGAGTGTCCCGGCGAGCATCATCAGGAGCGCGGTACGGCCGACCTTCAGGATGGCGGGGAGGTCCACCGCCACCATCAGGAGGAGGAGGCAGAGCGGGAGCAGGAAACGCGACACCCAGTCGTACGCCGGCGACTGGAGCGGGGTGACCCCGAAGGCGGAGGAGAGGGTCGGCAGGAAGTAGCAGTGCACCAGCGCCGGCACGCGATCGAACCACCACTTGAAGGCGGGATGGCCGCTCAGCCAGAAGATCGCCCCGACCAGCGCCGCGAGGTACGCGAAGACGAGGGTCGGGTCCTGCAGCAGGGTGTCGGGCATCGGGGCAAGCTCTGCCGAATCGTGGCCCCGGTCAAGGCGAACCTTGCCGCGGGGCCGATCGCGGGCGCATCTTGCCCGCTCGCCCGCGGCCCCGCCGCCGGGCGCGCCCCAACCCGGAGCTGCCCCGCCAATGTCGACCGCTGTTCGTGCGGTCCGGGCCGCGCTTGCCTGCGCGCTTGCCGTCCCGGTCGTCGCCCTCGCCCAGGAGCGCCCGCTCGTCGTCCGCGGCGCCCGGATCCTGCCCATCGCCGGACCGCCGATCGAGCGGGGCATCCTCGTGGCCCGCGGCGGGAAGATCGTCGCCGTCGGCGCCGAGGGCGCCGTGGCCGTCCCCGAGGGGGCGGAGATCGTCGAGGCCGCGGGCAAGGTGATCCTGCCCGGCCTGGTCGACACCCACTCCCACGTCGGCGAGGGCGACGGGGGCGACCGCTCCGAGCCGATCCAGGGGGACGTCCGCATCCTCGACGCGATCGATCCCACGAGCGACGGGTTCCGGCGGGCCCTCGCCGGCGGGATCACCACGGTGAACGTGATGCCCGGCTCCGGCCACCTGATGAGCGGCCAGACCGCCTACCTCAAGCTGCGCCGGGGCCGCACCATTGCCGACCTCCTCTTCTGCCGCGACGTGCTCGCCGAAGTCTGCGGCGGCCTCAAGATGGCCAACGGCACCAATCCCCGCGGGGAGAGCCCCTGGCCGGGCACCCGCGCCAAGTCCGCCGCGATGGTGCGCGAGCGGTTCGTCAAGGCGGTGGAGTACCGCGCGAAGCTCCGCGCCGCCGCGACCGACTCGACCAAGCGGCCGGAGCGCGACCTCGAGCTCGAGATCCTGGTCGAGGCGCTCGACGGCAAGCGGGTGGTGCACCACCATACCCACCGGCACGACGACATCCTCACCGTGCTCCGGCTGCAGCGGGAGTTCGGCTTCCGCCTCGTGCTCCACCACGTGAGCGAGGGGTGGAAGGTGGCCCGCGAGATCGCGGCGGCGGGCGTCCCGGCCTCGGTGATCGTGATCGACGCGCCCGGCGGGAAGCTCGAGGCCGTGGACCTGAGCCTCCGCACCGGGGCCATTCTCGACGAGGCGGGCGTCCTCGTCGGCTTCCACTCCGACGACTGGATCACCGACTCGCGCCTCTTCCTCCGCTCCGCGGCGCTCGCCGTGCGCGCCGGGATGGACCCCGACAAGGCGCTGCAGGCGCTCACGATGGCTGGCGCCCGGATGCTC
Source organism: Gemmatimonadales bacterium (assembly GCA_035457305.1). Taxonomy (GTDB): domain Bacteria; phylum Gemmatimonadota; class Gemmatimonadetes; order Gemmatimonadales; family GWC2-71-9; genus JAICEH01. The sequence goes on along the minus strand of DATIBS010000093.1, from coordinate 1,454 downwards.
GACCTGGGCGACCGGGTCGGCTCCCTCGAGCCGGGGAAGGACGCCGACTTCGTGGTCCTCTCCGGCGATCCCTTCGCCCTCGCCACCCGGGTGGAGCAGACCTGGGTGGAGGGCCGCAAGGTGTTCGACCTGTCCGACCCCGACGACCGGCCCTACGCCGTCGGCGGCTGGCGCGCCGTCCGGGACGCACCGTTCGACCACCACGAGGGGATGGAGGGCCACTGATGCGCGCCACGATCCTCGCGGCAGCGCTCGCGGCCGCCGCCGGCCTGGCGGCGCCCCGCGCCGCCTCGGCCCAGCTCGCCGTGCGCGGCGACACGGTCTACACGATGGCCGGTGGGCCCCTCCGGGACGGGGTGGTGCTGGTCGGGCGCGACGGCCGGATCGAGCGGGTCGGCCCCGCGGCCGACGTGCCGGTGCCCGCCGGGTACCGGCTGCTCACCGCGCGCTACGTCACCCCCGGCCTGGTGGACGCGCACACCGTGGTCGGCCTCTCGGGGATGCTCAACCAGCCGCACGACCAGGACCAGCTCGAGCGCTCGGACCCGATCCAGCCCGAGCTCCGCGCCGTCGACGCCTACAATGCCCGGGAGGACCTGGTGGCGTGGGTGCGCGCCTTCGGCGTCACCACGATGCACACCGGCCATGGGCCCGGCGCCCTCGTGAGCGGGCAGACGATGGTGGTCCGGAGCACCGGGGCGACCGTCACCGACGCGCTGGTGGACTCGGTGACGATGGTCGCGATGACCCTCGGTCCCGACGTCGGGCGCAACTACAACAGCCGTCCCGGTACCCGCGCCCGCGGCATCGCGACGCTCCGGGCCGAGTTCGTGAAGGCGCGGGAGTATGCGGCCAAGCGCGCGCGGGCCGGGAAGGGGGGCGAGAAGGGGAAGGGCGAGACGCCGCCCCGGGACCTCGGGCTCGAGGTCATGGCGCGCGTGCTCGCCGGCGAGCTCCCCGCGCTCATCACGGCGCAGACTGCCCGCGAGATCCTCGCCGCACTCCGGCTCCGGCGGGAGTTCGGCTTCCGGCTCGTGCTCGATGGCGCGGCCGAGGCCCACCTGGTGCTGGACGAGATCAAGGCGGCCGGCGTGCCGGTCATCCTCCATCCCACCATGGCCCGGCACAGCGGTACCATGGAGAACGCCACCTTCGAATCCGCCCGGAAGCTCCGGGATGCCGGGATCCCCTTCGCCCTCCAGAGCGGCTACGAGGGCTACGTGCCGAAGACCCGCGTGGTCCTCTTCGAGGCGGCCATGGCCGCCGCGTACGGGCTCACGGTGGAGCAGGCGCTGGCCACCGTGACCATCGACGCGGCGCGCATCATCGGGCAGGACACCCGGGTCGGCTCGCTCGAGCGGGGCAAGGAGGCGGACCTGGCGCTCTTCGACGGTCCCCCGCTCGAGCACACCAGTCACGTCTGCGCCGTGGTGGTCCGCGGCGTGGTGGCGAGC
>DATIBS010000092.1:0-27886 GCA_035457305.1 Gemmatimonadales bacterium | reverse complement strand
CAGCTCGGAGCTGGGGCAGACGCTGGTGCACGGGATGGGCGAGCGGCACTTCGAGATCCTGCTCGGACGGCTGGCGCGCAAGTTCGGCGTCCACGCCGAGCTGGTGCGTCCCAAGGTGGCCTACCGCGAGACGCTCAAGGGGAAGGCCGAGGGGCAGGGGAAGCACAAGAAGCAGACCGGCGGGCGCGGGCAGTACGGCGACTGCTGGGTCCGACTCTCCCCCCTCCCCCGGGGCTCGGGCTACGAGTTCGTGGACAAGATCGTGGGCGGTGTGATCCCCGGGAAGTACGTCCCGGCGGTGGACCGTGGCATCCAGGAGGCGGCGGTGCGCGGGGTGGTGGCCGGCTATCCGCTGGTGGACTTCCGGGCGGAGTGCTTCGACGGCTCGTACCACGACGTGGACTCGAACGAGATGTCGTTCAAGATGGCCGGCATCCTCGCGTTCAAGACCGTCGCGCCGAAGGCGAAGCCGATCCTGCTCGAGCCGCTGGTGGACGTCGAGGTGTGGACGCCCGATGACGCCCTGGGCGACGTGATGGGCGACCTGAGCGCGCGCCGGGGCCAGATCCTCGGCACCGAGGCGGACGGCCGGCTCACCAAGGTGCGCGCCGTGCTGCCCGAGGCGGAGCTCTACCGCTACAGCACCACGCTCCACTCGATCACCCATGGGCGCGGGACCTTCCGGAAGCGCTTCCACGGGTATGTCGAGGCCCCGCCGGAGATCACCGCGAAGGTGGCGGCGGAGGGCGAGAAGAACGGGAAGGAGAAGGAGGAGAAGTAGGGGAGGGGGGAGGGGGGAGAGGGGAGAGGGGAGAGGGGAGAGGGCCGCCTCCCCTCTCCCCTCTCCCTTTTCCCTCTCACCTCCGCAGTCGTATCCGCGGGATGAGGTTGTCCTGCCGGATGTCGAGCTGGAGGTGCGCCAGGCCGCGCGCGCGGGCGAGCAGGCCCTCCGCGGTCGCGATGACGTCGACCGGTTCCGCGGCGAGGACCCGTCCGGAAAGCCGCACGCCGTCGGCCAGCTCCCGGTCCAGCTCCTCGTTCGCCTTCCGCCGAGCGGCCTCGATCAGCGTGTCGGCCGGGAGGCGCGCCCGGCCGCGAACCCAGTTGGTGAGCGGGCCGTCCGCCAGCCAGAGGACGCGGTCGGCGAGCGCCGCGCGACTCCGCGCGTCGAGCTCGAGGTCGGGGATCGTGATGCGGTGGCTGACGGAGTCGTAGGCCGGGCGCCCCACGAGCCAGAGCCGGCCGCTCGCCGCGCCGGTCATCTGGAGTTCGAGCGCGATCCGGCCGTCCCCCACGGGCCGGGCCGTGACCCCGTCGAGCCGCACCCAGCGCCAGCCGATGCGGACGAGCTTGCCGCGCAGCTCCTTCCGCAGGATCCCGTTCGCCGCCTCCCAGGTCAGCAGGCCGTCCACCCGGACCAGGGCGGTGTCGCGACCGCCGGCCGGGCCGAGCGGGGGGAGGGGTCGCGTGCCGTCGGGCGGGCGCGGCCCGGACACGAAGTGCGGCCGCGCGAGCAGCGAGACCCGGGCCACGACGCTGGAGTCGCGCGGCACGATCGGCCCGAGCCCCACCGCCATCGGGTCGAGCTGGAGCCAGAGGATGCTGTCGGTGATGCGGAGCGGCTCCTGCAGCATCGCCCAGAGCGCCTCGACACGCGGTCGCAAGTCCACGCGCGCGAGCCGCCGGTCGAGGCGCCGGAGCTCGGCCTCGATCGCCCCGCGCGCGCCCGTCACCAGCTTGTCGGTCACGTCGATCGAGAGGAGCGACACCTCGCACCGGTCGCGCTCCCCGTCGCTCGCCGGCGCCAGGTCGAGGAGCCGGGAGCGGGTGCGCACCTTCCAGGTCGAGTCGAGGCCGTACTCGGTGGCCACGCGGATGCGGAGCCGCGGGGCCGGACCCTCCGTGCCGCAGGAGACGGACGGCTTCACCGGCGAGTCGAGCCAGGCCTTGCCCCGGTAGCCGAAGACCGCCTCGACCTCGACCGTGTTCTCGCCGAACCGGAACGCGAGCGGCCGCCGCTCCAGCTCCACGGCGACGAGGAGCGGCGTGCCCTGGAGCTTCACCCGGTTCTCGAGGCTGCCGAGCCGCTGCGGGAGCCCGGCCTCGATGTCCGCCAGCACCGGGCGGAGGTCAAGCACCACGGGCGCGCTCACATGGGACGGCGGGAGCGGGGACAGGGTGTCGGCGTCGGCCATCCCCTCGGTCGCCTCGGGCGGCGGCGCGTCCACCCGGCCGCAGGCGAGGAGCGCGAGGGCGAGGAGGGCGACGGGGCGGGGCGGGACGGGAAGGGAGCGGGGGGCGGGTCGGGTCAGGGAACCTCCGGGAGTCACCCGGCGGCCCATGCCGCCTCGAACTCACGGAGCAAACCTACCGCGCCCAGCTCGACAAGGCGAGCGTGCGCCTCGGAGCGGGCCGCCTCGGCCTCGGCCCGCCGGCCCAGCGCGCGGAAGGCTCGCGCGAGCACGGCGGCCGCCTCGGCGTCGAGCAGCGCGCTCCCGTGGGCGCCCGCCACCGCGCGCGCCGCCGCGGCGTCCTCCGCCGCGGCCTCGGCGGCGCCCTCGGCGAGGCGGGCGAGGGCGCGGACGCGGAGCGCCTCGCCGGCGCCGATCTCGTCGCCCCCCGTCCGGGCGAGGGCGAGCGCCCGGTCGGCGCGACTCCGGGCGAGGGCGGCCTCCCCGCGCTCGAGGTCGGTCTCCGCCCGGCCGGTGAGCGCGAGGGCGACAAGGGCGGGCTCGCCCGCCACCTCCGCCGAGCGCACCGCCTCGGTCGCGGCCTCGTCGGCATCCGCCCACCGACCCAGCCGGCGGTGGGCCAGGGCGATGTTGTGCAGCGCCTCCGCCGCGCCCCGCCGGTCGCCCAGCCGGCGGTAGGCGAGGAGCGCGGCGCGATAGAGGGGCAGGGCGCCCGCCGGGTCGCCGCCGAGCACCTGGAGGCTGGCGAGGTTGTTCGAGGCGCGGGCCTCCATCAGCGCGTCGCCGAGCTCCCGCGCCAGCCCGAGTGCGCGGGCGAAGCGGGCGGCGGCCTCGGTGACGGCGCCGCGCTCGAAGGCGATGGCGCCGAGCAGGTTGGTGGCCCGGAGTGCGCCGTCCCGGTCGCCGCGAGCCTCGAACCGCGCGAGCGCGTCCCACGCCAGGGGTGCCGCCTCGTCGAGGTGGCCCTGGCGGGTGGCGGCCGTGGCGGCGCGCAGGTCGGCGTCGGGCGTGCGCGGCATCGGTCAGTAGGCGATGGCGAACCGGCTGAAGCCGGGAATCTCGGCCTCGAGCTCGTCGAGATCCTCGAACCGGAGCGTGAAGAGGCGCTCGAACGGGTCGCCGATGTCGCGCTGCCTCCAGACGTAGACCTCGCTCTCGAGTGCGTCGTCCTCGGCGTCCACGTCCCCGTCGTCGTCGAGGTCGTCATCCGCCTCGGCGTACTCGACCTCGAGCTGGGCCGGCTCCGCCGGATTGAACCGGAGGCCCGCCGGCTCGAACTCGAAGAGGAGCAGGGCGGGGTCCACCACCCGGATGGTGATGGCCACCGAATCCTGCGGGCCGAACGGCGCGCCGTCGGGGTAGGTCAGCAGGGAGCCCGCCGATACCCGCAACCGGAGGTACTCCTCGCCGGCGTTCCCCTCGGTGTCCTGGAACCAGATCTTCGCCTCGCGATCCCGGTCGGCGTAGGCCCAGAAGGTGACCTCGGGGTTCCAGATCGGCGGGCTCGTGGCCGCCAGCCGGAGGATGACGAGCTCCTCGGGCGGCTTGACCACCTCCGCGGGGCCGCTCGAATCGCTGCAGCCGCCGGCCGCGAGGGCGGCCAGGGCCAGGGTGGAACGCCAGCGCGTGCGTCGCATCGTCACCTCGGTGTGCCGGCCCGCGGGGGCCGCGTGAAGGTCATTCGTCATCGCCGCCCTCGAGGAGGCGAAGGAGCCGGGGCCGGCTGATGCCGAGCCGGCGCGCCGCCTCGCTCTTGTTGCCGCCGGTCTCCTCCAGCATCGCGCGGACGGCGGCGCGCGCGATCGTCGCCAGGTCGGCGGGGAAGGGGAGCCGCCCGTCACCGGGCGCCTCGCCCGCCTCGAGCCGCAGCTCGGCCGGGTCGATCGTGCCGGGCGGCGAGAGCACCAGCGCCCGCTCCAGCGCGTTCCGGAGCTCGCGCACGTTGCCGGGCCAGCGGTGCCGGCGGAGCGCGGCGCGCACCTCGGGCGAGAGGGCCGGCACCGGCAGTCCGTACTGCGCCGCGAGCCGGTTCGCGAAGGCCTCGGCGAGCACCTCCACGTCGCCCTCCCGTTCCCGGAGCGGGGGCAACGCGATCGCCACCACGTTCAGCCGGTAGAACAGGTCCTCGCGGAACTCGCCCCGGCGCACCGCCGCCGGCAGGTCCACGTGGGTGGCGGCGACCACCCGCACGTCCACGCGCTTCGGCGCCTGTCCGCCCACCCGCCGGATCTCCCGCCCCTCCAGCGCCCGGAGGAGCTTGGCCTGCAGCTCGAGCGGCAGGTGCCCCACCTCGTCGAGAAAGAGCGTGCCCCCGTCGGCCAGCTCGAAGAGGCCCGGCTTCGCCGCCACCGCCCCGGTGAACGCCCCGCGCTCGTGCCCGAAGAGCTCGCTCTCGAGCAGGTTGGCGGGAATCGCGGCACAGTTCACCTCCACGAAGGGCCCCGCCGCGCGCGGCGAGTGATAGTGGATCGCGCGGGCGAGGAGCTCCTTGCCGGTCCCGGTTTCCCCGCCCAGGAGCACCGTGACGTCCCGGTGCCGCGCCACCCGCTCACCGTGGTCCAGCGCCTTCCGGAGCGCCGGGCTCCGCCCGATGATCGCGGCGAACCCGCTGGTGCGTCGCTCGTCCTCGGCCCAGCGCTCGCTCTCCGCCGCCCGACCGGCGTCGCGCGCCGCGCGCTCGAGCGTGCGGCGGAGCAGCTCGAGGTCGTCGGGCAGCGCGAAGTAGTCGGCCGCACCCCGCTGCAGCGCCCCGGCCGCGATCCGGTGGTCGGCCAAGGCGCCGACGAGGTACCGGGGCGCCCCGTTCACCGGCGGCAGCCCGGTGAGCACCTCGAGCCCCTCCGGTTCCGCCCCGCCGGCCAACACGAGCACCGCGGCCGCTCCCGGGGGCAGCGCGCCCTCGCCGTCCCAGGCGAGCACGCTCCCACCCAGCTCCGCGACCAGGCCGGCACACGCCGTCCGGAAGGAGTCGGAGCGGAGCACCGTGGCCACCCACCACGCCGCCCCGCTCACGACACCGCTCCCGGCGGGCGCCGGGCCTCAGTCGTCGGACGAACCGTCGGAATCGTCGTCCTCAAAGGCCTCCACCGACTGCTTGATGTTCTCCTTCACGATGCTCTCGTTGGCGCCGCCCTTGTTGGCCGTGGCGGGGTCCACGAGCGCGGTCTTCGCCTCGTCGAGGAACCAGGTGGAGACGTCCACCATCAGCGTGACGTTGGTCGTCCCGGACTCGGCCACCACCAGCGCCGGCACCAGATCGTGCTCCTGCTCCACGTCGAGGTCGGTCTCGTAGGTGAACGGGGTGCCGTTGAAGGTGCCGGTCACGCGGATGCTCACCCCGGCGAAGTCGGGGTGCGCGGCCAGGAAGGCCACATCGGCCGCATCGCCGTCGTCCTCGGGCTTGTGGATGACGAACTCGAGCTCGTCGTAGTGCCCGGTGTCCACTGCCACCATGAATTCCTGCGCGACGCCGGTGCCGAGCGGCAGGTCCACGAGGATCGGTCCGACCTCGAGCTCCTCGCAGTCGTCGTCGCCATCGGGCAGGTCGTCGGAACAGTCGCTGGACGACTCGGCCCGCTCGAACTCGATCTCCTTCAGCACCAGCTGGGCGGTGGACAGCACCAGCACATCCTCGCCGACCGTGACCGTCTGGTCCAGCGACAGTCCCGGCGCCGCAGGCGGCTCCGTGACCAGGCTGAGCGACACCTGCGAGCGCCCGTCCGGACCGGTCCCGTTGCCGCCGTCGTTGCAGGCGGCGACCGCCAGCCCGCAGGCCACCGTCACCGCCAACGTGATCCGTCGCATATCTCCCCCGATCTTGAGTGGTGCGGCCCCGATTGGCCGTCGGCAGGGGAGGGGGCAACCCCGATGCCGGACTGGGCGAAAGATCCCAACTCATTGTTCTGCAATCTCTTAAATCTTTGCGAAAGCTTCGTGGGACCCCTCGGACCTGATCGTACCGTGATAGTCTGTAACGATACGTTACAGGCTCCGGCCGAGCCACTCCCGCGGGTAGATTGTCAGCCACCCCACCAGACGGGATCGAGATGCGCCGCCCCTTCCCCATGTTGGTCGCCACCGCGCTGGTCGTCGCTGCCTGCGGGGAACCCCCCGCGTGCCCCTCCTGCGGCACCGTCGTCGTCGCGAGCGTGCAGGAGCCGGCCGCGCTCCTCCCGCCCCTTGCGGCCCAGTCGGTCGAACGGGACATCGGGGACCTGGTGTGGGAGCGGCTGGCGGACCTCGCGGCCGGCGGTGCCTCGATGGACGAGGCGGACTTCCGCCCCCGGTTGGCGAGCCGGTGGGAGCGGCTCGACTCCCTCACGCTCCGGTTCCACCTGCGCCCCGGTGCCGCCTGGCACGACGGCTCCCTGGTGACGGCGATGGACGTGGCGTTCTCCTTCGCGGCGTACCAGGACACTGCGCTCGGCGCGCCCGCGGGCTCGGCGCTCGCCGGCGTCACCGTCACCGCCGCGGACGACTCCACGGTGGACCTGCGGTTCCCGCGCGCGTACCCGGAGCAACTCTACGATGCCTCCTGGCACGTCCGGGTGATCCCGCGACACGTGTGGGACAGCGTGCCGCGAGCGGCGTGGGCCGCGGACACCGCCCTGGCGCGGCTGGTCGGGTCGGGCCCGTTCCGGGTGGCGCGCTGGGACCGGGGCGACGCGCTGGTCCTCGAACGAACCGGCGAATCCTTCGGGGCCGATGCGGTGACCCGGGTGGTCTGGCGCTTCGTCGGCGACCCGGAGGCTGCGCTCAACCTCGTCCTCTCGGGCGACGCCGACGTCATGGAGGCGGTGGCCGGGCGCGGGCGGATCCGGCAGGCCGCGGCCGACACCGGGCTCCGGCTCGAGCGGTATCCATCGGCGGTGTACGGGTTCCTCGCCTTCAACCTGCGCGGCGAGGGCGGCGGGCCGCACCCGGTGCTGGCGGACCGGCGGGTGCGGCTCGCGCTCGCGCATGCGGTCAACCGCCAGACGGCGGCGCAGGCGGTCTTCGGCGACGACGTGGCGGTGCCCCCCGGCCCGATGTCACGGCTGCTCTGGATCTGGAGTGATTCGATCACGCAGCCGGCGTACTCCCCGGCGCGGGCGGACACCCTGCTGGACGCGGCCGGCTGGCGGCGACCCGTGTCCACCCGGGCGCGGCGCGGGCCGGGCGGCCCGCTCCGGCTCGACATCCTGGTGCCGGCGACGAGTCCGCAGCGCCGGGACCTGGCCCAGCTGATCCAGGAGCGGTGGCGGCAGGCCGGCGTCGAGGCCACGGTGACGGCGGTGGACTTCGCGGTTTTCCAGGAGCGGCTGGCCCAGGGGCGCTTCGACAGCTACATCGGCGCGTGGCTCGACGAGCCGAGCCCGCGGGGCCTGGCCGAGCAGTGGACCCGCGCCGGCTGGGAGGCGCTGAACTTCGGGCACTGGGAGCACCCGGCGTTCGACTCCCTGCTGGCGCTTGCCGTGGCCGAGCCGGGGCGCGGAGCCGCGGCGCGGCTCTGGCGCGAGGCGATGGACACGCTGAACGCGGACGCGGCGGGAATCTTCCTCTACACCCCGATCAACGTCGCCGCCGTGAACCGCCGGCTTCGCGAGGTGCGCATCGATCCCTACGCCTGGGCGTCGGGGCTGGTGGAGTGGAGGGTGGACCCGCGGGTGCCGGTGGCGCGCGACACGGCGCCCTGAAGCCGCCGGCGGACCCGGGCGGCGGCGGTCGCAGTCGCGGCCCGCGCGTGGCCTCAGGCCGGCGGCCGCCGGCGCTCGTAGCGCAGGAAGCTCAGCGGCCACGCGTGCCGGGCGTCGGCGGGGTGGTGCCGCTCCTCGGTCAGCGCCCATTCGGGTCCCTCGAAGGCGGGGAAGTGCGTGTCGCCGTCCACGTCCCGCGTGTGGATCACGGTGAGGTGGATGCGGTCCGCGAGGGGAAGGGCCGCCCGGTAGACCTCGGCGCCCCCGACCACGAACACCTCCGGTTCACCGGCCACCAGCCGCAGGGCGGCGGGGAGCGACGGCACCACGTCGGCGCCGGGGGCGCGGAACCCGGCCTGCCGGGTCACCACGATGTTGCGCCGCCCCGGCAGCGGGGTGCCGACCGACTCCCACGTCCTCCGGCCCATGATGACGGGGTGGCCGGTGGTAAGTCGCTTGAAGTGGCGGAGATCCTCGGGGAGGTGCCAGGGCAGGCCGTTCCCGCGGCCGATGACCCGGTCCTCCGTCATCGCGGCGATCAGGGCAAGGACCATACCGGGCGGGCGGGGGCCGTCAGACCGCGACGGGGGCGGGGATATGCGGGTGCGGGGCGTAGCCCTCCAGCGTGAAGTGCTCCCAGCGGAAGTCCTCGAGGGCCGCCACCGCGGGATCGAGCCGGAGCACGGGGGATGGCCGCGGCTCACGGCCGAGCTGCAGCCGGGCCTGCTCGAGATGGTTGGCGTAGAGGTGGGCGTCGCCGAGGGTGAGGATGAACTCGCCGGGGGCGAGCCCGGTCACCTGCGCCACCATCAGCGTGAGCAGGGCATAACTGGCAATATTGAAAGGCACGCCCAGGAAGACGTCGGCGCTCCGCTGGTAGAGCTGGCAGGAGAGCCGGCCTTCGGCGGCGTAGAACTGGAAGAGGGCGTGGCAGGGCGCGAGCGCCATCCGGGGGAGGTCGGCGGGGTTCCAGGCGCTCACGACGAGCCGCCGGGAGTCGGGGTTCCGGCGGAGCTCGGCCACGACGTCGCCCAGCTGGTCGATCACCCGACCGTCCGGCGACTCCCACCGGCGCCACTGCTTGCCGTAGACCGGGCCGAGGTCACCCGACGGGTCGGCCCACTCGTCCCAGATGCTCACCCCGTGCTCGTTGAGCCAGCGGACGTTGGTGTCACCCCGGATGAACCAGAGCAGCTCGTGGACGATGGAGCGGAGGTGGAGCTTCTTCGTGGTGACGAGGGGGAAGCCCTCGGCCAGGTCGAACCGCATCTGCCAGCCGAAGAGGCTGAGCGTGCCGGTGCCGGTGCGGTCGCCCTTGGGATGGCCGCGGTCGAGGATGGACTGCATCAGGGCGAGGTACTGGCGCATGAGCCGGAGGTCGAAGGTCGAAGGTCGAAGGTCGAAGGGGTGGCCGCGCGGGTCAAGGGCCCTCTCCTTCGACCTTGGACCTCGCCCCTTCGACCGCTCCATCCGCCACTCCGATCCGCGACTCCCCGTAGCCCCCCTCCCGCTCGATCCGGCGGAGCGCCGTCTCGATGTCGGGCGGGAGGGGCGCGGCCGCCGCGCCGACCTTGAGCGGGCCGAACTCCGCGGCGCCGTCGACGGCGGGCAGCTTCACCCCCGGGTTGAGCACGCCGTCGGGGTCGAACGCCGCCTTGACCTGCCGGAAGAGCGCCATCAGCTCCCCGCCATAGAGCCGCTCGACGAACCGCGCCCGGAGGCGGCCGTCCCCGTGCTCGCCGCTCGGCGTCCCGCCGAGGCGGATCACTTCGGCCGTGACCTCCTCGAGCAGGCCGCGGACGTTCCCCTCCCACCCCGGCGCGGTGGTGTCGGGGAGGAGGTTCACGTGGAGGTGCCCGTCGCCGGCGTGGCCGAAGAGGACCACGTCGAGGCCGCGGTCCCGGGCCCGCTCCCGGATGAAGCGCACGTACGCGCCGAGCGCCGGCACGGGCACGCAGCCGTCCTCGATCACCTGCATGGAGCGGTGGGTCACCGGCTGGCGGGCGAGGATCGGGCTGGCGGCGTGGCGCAGCGCCCAGGCCCGCTCGACCTCACCCGCCTCCAGGGCCGTCTCCACGTTGAGGGCCAGCGGCGACACCAGGCGCACCGCGTCGCCCACCGCGCCCCGCGCCGCGGCGGCGGTCGGGCGCTCGATCTCGACCAGGAGCACCGCCTCGGTGCCCGCGGGCGGGAGATGCGCCGCACTCGACTCCCGCACCAGGTCGAGAAAGGTGCGATCGAGCAGCTCCACCGCGGACGGGGAGCAGCGGAGCAGCGCCTCCACCGCGGGCGCGAGCGCGTCGAGGGAGGGGAGGTCCACCCGGAGCGCGACGGTGGCGGCGGGCACCTGGTCGAGGCGCCACTCGACCGCGGTCACGAACCCGAGCGTCCCCTCGGCGCCGACCACGAGGTCGAGCGCGTCGCCGGTGAGGAGGTACTGGTCGAGCGCGTAGCCGGCGGTGTTCTTCGTGACCTTCGGGAAGCCCGCCTCGATGAGCGGCGCCGCGGAACGAATGGCCGGCGCGACCTCGCGCTCGAAGCGCTCGGGACCGGCGGCCGGGTGGCCCCGGCGCAGCGTGACCCGCTCGCCCTCGCCGGTCACCAGGTCGAGCCCCGTGACCCAGCGGCGCGCGGGGCCGTAGCGGAGCGTGGCGGCGCCGGCGGCGTTGCAGGCCACGACGCCGCCCGCGGTGGCCCAGCGCCAGCTCGAGGGCACCGGCGGGTAGCGGAGCCCGGCGAGCATCGCCTGCTCGTTGAGCTCCCGGAGGGTGATCGCGGCGGCGGTGCGCGCGCGGGCAGCCGCGGGGTCGACCCGGCAGGTGCGGTCTTCCAACGCGGTGAGGTCCGCGATGACGCCCGGGCCGACGCTCCCGCCCCCCATCGCGCTCCCGGCGCCGCGCGGCACGAGGCCCACGCCCTCCGCGCGGGCCCACGCCACCAGGGCCTGCAGATCGGCCGGCGAACGGGGGAACGCGACGGCCGCCGGGATGATGCGGAAGATCCCGGCCCCCTCGGCGTACGCCGCGCGAGCCCGCTCGTCGGTGCGGAAGGCGCCGCCGAAGTCCGGGGGCGGCCGCACCGTCACTCCTCGGGGGTCGGCGCGGGAGGCGCGAGGTCGGGCGGGGCGTACTGACCGGCGAGCGCCGCGAGCACGCGGGCGATGCGGACGCTCACGGGGTGGGTGAGGGGGAGCGGGCGCTCCAGCGCGCGGGCGTCGAGCGAGGGGTCGGCCCACGGCCGCCACACCCCTTCCACGCGGACCCGGCTCTCGTCGGGGCGTCGCGGTTCCACCCAGGCACGCACCAGCACCGCGTCCTCTCCGAGCGGCTCGCCCGCCACCGGCGTCCCGTCGGCCGGGTGGAACCAGCCGGTCTGGAGCCAGCCGTCCCGCGGCTCCACGCGCGCCACCGGGATCGTGTCGGCCACGAGCGCCTCGGCCACCGTCCGGGTGGCGCTCGGCACCGGGAGCTCGAGGACCACCTCGGCCGTGGTGGGGAAGGGCGCGAAGTGGGGGCGCGTGGTGTACGGGTTGCACGCCACCAGGAGCAGCAGCCCGGCGAGCACCGGCCCGCTCCCCGCTCCCCGCTCCCCGTGCCCCGCCTTCACAGCCCCAGCTCCGTGGGCACCGGGGGCGTGACCGACCAGTCGTAGAACCCGCGCCCTCCCTTCTTCCCGACGAGCCCGGCGGCCACCATCCGCCGGAGCAGCGGCGGCGGCGCCATCCGCGGCTCGCGGAATTCGCCGAAGAGGATCTCCCCGATGCGAAGCGCGGTGTCGAGCCCCACGAAGTCGAGCAGGGTGAGTGGCCCCATCGGGTGGCCGCAGCCGAGCTTCATCGCCGCGTCGATCTCGACCACCGTGCCGACGCCCTGCTCGAGGGCGCGCACCGCGTCGAGGAGGTAGGGCACGAGGAGCCGGTTCACCACGAACCCGGCGGTGTCGCGCGCGCCCACCGTCTCCTTGCCGAGGGACCGGGCGAAGCCCAGCGCGGCGTCGAAGGTGGCGGGAGAGGTCGCCACCCCGCGGATGACCTCGACCAGGTTCATCAGCGGGACGGGATTGAAGAAGTGGAGGCCCACCACCCGGTCGGGCCGGCCGGTGGCGGCGGCCATCGTCGTGATCGAGAGACTGGAGGTATTGGACGCGAAGATCGTCGCGGCCGGCGCGCGCCGGTCGAGCTCGCGCCAGAGGGCGGTCTTGGCGTCGAGATCCTCCACGATCGCCTCGATCACGAGGTCGGCGGCGGCAACGCCGGCGAGGTCGGTGGTGAACGAGAGCCGGCCGAGGGCCGTGTCCCGCGCCACCGCATCGAGCTGTCCCTTCTCCACGAACTTCGCGAGCGACTTCGCGATCCCGGCCCGCGCCCGGTCGAGCGCCGCCTGGTCCACGTCGCGCGCGACGACCGTGTAGCCCGCGGCGGCCGCGACCTGCGCGATGCCGGCCCCCATCTGCCCCGCGCCCACCACGCCGACGGTGCGGATGGCGCTCACGGATCTCCCGCCTTCCTGCGGCCGGCCTGGCCGCTCTCGATGGCGCGCCGCACCTCGCCGGCCAGGAGCCCGAGGAGTGACGGGCCCGCCGGCGCGCTGTGCGCCGCCTTCACCGCCCCTCGCTCCACGTAGTCCAGCGCCCGCTCGAGCCCGAGCGAGGTGCGTTCGAGCGAGGGCCGGTACTGCGCCGCAGTGCCCCAGGCGAGCCCGGCGCCGAGGATCACCGGCGCGAGGGCGACCAGGGGCCAGGCGCTGAGCGCGAAGAGGACCGCGGTACCCGCCACCCCGGTGCTCCCCAGGGCGGCGGCGCCGCCCACCCAGCCCGCGCGGGTGGCGCGGAGGTCGGCGGTGAGCGTGACATGGACGTACCCAGGCTCGAGCTCCACGAAGGAGGCGGCGAGCGTGCGCGCCCGCCCGAGCATCGGCGGCAGCCGGCCCGAGCTGATGCTCGCGCCCGCGCGGTACATCGCCGCCATCACGCCGCCCATCGGCTCCCAGGTGGTCCGCTCGGCGGTCTGCCGCTGCACCGCGAAGAACTCCTGCCGCCCGAGCCACTCGGTGAGCAGCGCCTCGGCCGCGCCGCGGGGCGTCTGCACCACCCGGGTCGCGGAGAGGGTCGCGGGGCCGATCGCCCGGTCGAGGAACCCGGTGGGGGCGATGCCGCCCGACCGGGTCCGCTCCTCGAGGAGCGCCTGCTGGAGGTGGCGCGCCGGCAGCCCGACCTCGCGGCCGAGGGCGAGAATCTCGTCCTCGTCGAGCGCGTCGCCGACGTCGGCGTCCGCCGCCTGGAGCTCCGCGGCGCGCTGCAGCACCCGCTCGAGAGCGGCGCGGTCGAGCCGCGCGGCGTCGGGACGCCGGGCCGGAACGTCGGGCATCAGGGCCGGTTCAGCGGACGGGGAGGCTCTCGACGATCACGGCCACGCCCTGCCCGCCGCCGACGCAGGCGCTGGCGACGCCGTAGCGTCCCCCCTGCCGCCGGAGCGCGTGCAGCAGGTGCACGGTGAGCCGGGTGCCGCTCGCGCCGAGCGGATGCCCGACGGCGACGGCGCCGCCGTGCACGTTGGTCCGCGCCCGGTCGAGTCCCAGCTCCTTCTCGACCGCGAGGTACTGCGCCGCGAACGCCTCGTTCACCTCGACCAGGTCCATCTGGCCGAGGGTGAGCCCGGCGCGGTCGAGCGCCTGGCGGATGGCGGGCACCGGCCCGATGCCCATGATGGAGGGGTCCACGCCGGCCCACGCCCACGCCACCAGCCGGCCGAGCGGCGTCCAACCCCTCGCCTTGGCGTAGGCGGCGTTGGCGATGACCGTGGCGGCCGCCCCGTCGCAGATGCCGGAGGCGTTCCCGGCGGTGACGACGCCGTCCTGCCGGAAGTAGGGTGGGAGCTTCGCCAGCGCCTCCGGCGTGGTGTCGGGCCGCAGGTGCTCGTCGGCGGCCCACGGCGTGGCCTGCTTCGTCTTCCGGTCGGCGAGCGGCACCGGGATCACCTCGTCGGCGAAGACGCCATCGGCCCACGCCTTCGCCGCGGCCTGCTGGCTCCGGGCGGCGTAGGCGTCGACCTCGGCGCGGCCGATGCCCCGCTGCTCGGCCAGCCGCTCGGCGGTCTCCGCCATCGCGAGGTTGCAGAAGGAGTCGGTGAGGGTCTCCATCAGCGTGTCCTCGAACCTGCCCGTGCCGAGCCGGAGGCCCCAGCGCGCGCCGCGCACCACGTGCGGTGCCTGGCTCATCGACTCGGTGCCGACGGCCAGCACCGCCTTCGACTCGCCGAGCGCCACCTGCTGGGCACCCTGGATGATCGCCTCGAAGCCGGAGGCGCAGAGGCGGTTCACCGTGACCGCTGGTGTCTCCACCCGGCAGCCGGCGCGGAGCGCCACGTGGCGTGCAAGGTAGGGAGCGTCGGTGGAGGTCTGCAGCACGTTGCCCGCGACGCAGTGGTCCACCTCGGCGGGCCCCACGCCGGCCCGCTCGAACGCCGCGGCGGCGGCGTGGACCCCGAGGTCGGTGGCGGAGAGGTCCTTGAGCTTCCCCCCGAACGCGCCGAAGCCGGTGCGGACGCCGGAGAGGAAGACGATGTCGGGGTGGGTCACGGGCACTCCGGGGTGGGCACTGGTCACCGGGAAATATGGGCGGGCGTGAGTCGGAGTGCCCAGTGCCGGGTGCCCGGGGGATGCCCGGTGCCCGTCAGGGACCGGAGGTCAGAGCCGGAGTGGCACCGCAGCGCCCGCGAGGCCTGCCAGGTGCGCGTAATCGGTGTCGGGGTCGTAGCCGGCATACTGCCCCTTGGACTGGCGCGCCGCGAGCCAGGCGAGAAACCCGGAGGGCTCGAGCCCGTTGGAGCCGGTCCCCTCGCCGGCGGCACGGACGGCCAGGTGATCGGCGTACTCGTTCTTCGGGTGGCCGACATGGCCGCGCACCCAGGTCCACTGCACGTCGTGGCGGTCGGCGGCGGCCACCAGCGACTGCCACATCTCGAGGTTCTCGATGGCGCCGCCCTTCCGGCGCCACCCCCGCGCGCGCCAGCCGGGCACCCATTCGCGCATCCCCTTCACGAGGTATTCCGAGTCCGAGACGGCCAGCAGACGCAGGCGACGGCCCTTCGCGGCGAGGAGCTCGAGTGCGAGGCGGGCCCCGGTGAGCGCCATCCGGTTGTTCGTGGTATCGGGGTCGTGATGCCGGAAGTCCCGGCGCTCGACGCCGCCGCGCGCGCGGATCTCGACCAACCCGGCGGCGCCGCCGGGCGTGCCGCCCTCGCGGCCGTTGCCGAGGCAGGATTCGTCGAGGTGGAGGACGGCGACGGGAAGCGTCACGGCTCGAGCACGTGGAGGGACTCGATCTCCTCGAGGCGGAAGACCAGCTCCTCGCCGGTCATCGGGAGGAGCGCGGTGAGGGCGTCCCGCCCGCCGACCGTGCCGACCCGGCGGGCGACGACGACGTACTCGGTGCCCCGGCGCACCAGCACCACCCGGCGGCCGGTGCGGGCGGCGAGTTCGAGCTGGTCGAGGCGGGCGGAGGTCCAGCGCATCCGGGCTACCGGACGACCACGTGGCCGGCGGGGCCGGCGGTGACCCGTCCGATCACCGCGGCCGTCCCGCCGCCGGCGCGGAGCGCGCGGAGCAGGCCGTCCACCTCCGGCGCGGGCACGGCGAGGAGCAGCCCGCCGGAAGTCTGCGCGTCCACCGTGAGCCAGCGGGTCGGTTCGTCCACGAGAGATCCCCACTCGGCGAACTCGCGCGCCGCCTCGAGGTTGCGCTTCGTGCCGCCGGGAATCACGCCGCCGGCGGCCAGCTCGCGCGCCCCGGGCAGCAGGGGGAGCGCGGCGGCCTCCAGTTCCGCGGCGGCGCCGCTCCCGCGCAGCAGGTTGTGGAGGTGGCCGAGGAGCCCGAACCCGCTCACGTCGGTGGCCGCGCGCACCCCGTGCGCCAGCGCGGCGCGACTCGCGGCCGCGTTGAGCGCGCGCATCGAGGCGATCGCCGCCGCGAGCTCCGGTCCGTCCGCCGCCACCAGCTCCCGCTTGTGCGCCGTGGCGACGACCCCGGTGCCGAGCGGCTTGGTGAGCACCAGCGTGTCGCCGGGCTGGGCGCCGCCCAGCGTGAGCAACCGGCCGGAATCCGCCTCGCCGATCGCCACGAGCCCGAAGAACGGCTCCGCCGAGTCGATCGAGTGCCCCCCGACGATCGGGCAACCCGCCT
Organism: Gemmatimonadales bacterium; assembly: GCA_035457305.1. Lineage (GTDB taxonomy): Bacteria > Gemmatimonadota > Gemmatimonadetes > Gemmatimonadales > GWC2-71-9 > JAICEH01. Next base: position 11,842 of record DATIBS010000092.1, on the reverse strand, counting down.
CGGTGGCGATCGCCGCCGCGCCGCGCAGCACCTCGCCCAGCAGCTCGAACGGCAACCGCTCCCGGGGCCATCCGACGAGCGACAGCGCCACCGTGGGCACGGCCCCCATCGCGTAGAGGTCGCTCAGGGCGTTCGCGGCGGCGATCGCCCCCCACGCCTCGGCGTCGTCCACGATCGGCGTGAAGAAGTCGGTCGTCGCCACCAGCGCCCGGTCGGGGCCGAGCCGGATCACCGCCGCGTCGTCCCGCGACGCGGCGTCGACCAGGACCCGGGGGTCCGTGACTGGGGGCAGGTGACGCAGGACCTGCGTCAGTTCGGCCGGGCCGAGCTTGCAGGCTCAACCCGCGCCATGCGAGAATGACGTCAGCCGGACGGCAGCTCGCTGGTCACGCGGACGGTTCGGCATCGGTATCTCCTCACATCCGGTACACGAGGCGACGGTGGACGCGCTGATCGCGCTCGGCACGGCGTTCGTCCTCGGCGCGGTGCACGCGCTCGAGGTGGACCACATGATCGCGGTGACGGCGTTCGTGGCCTCGCGGCCCGCCCTCGCCGCGGCGCTGGCCTTCGGCTCCCGCTGGGGCGCGGGCCACGCCCTGGCCGTGCTGCTCGCCGGTGGCGTGCTCCTCGCCACCGGGCTCCACTGGCCGGAACGATGGGATGCCTGGGGCGAGGCGGCCGTCGGGGTGATGCTCGTGGGCATCGGGCTCTGGGCCCTCGTCCGCGCCCGCAAGTTACATCTGCACCCGCCCGAGGAACACGGCGACCACGCGCACCTGCATGCGCACGGCGTGGGGGCGCATCCGCACGCGCATGGGGGGCGGGAGTCAGGAACCGCGAGTCACGAGGCAGCGCCGCACCCCCACCCGCACGTCCACGGGCGCGGGATCACCGCCGTCGGGCTGGTGCACGGGCTGGCGGGGACCAGCGCGGTGGTGGCCCTGGTGCCGGTGACCCTGATGAGCCGGCCGCTGGTGGGGGTGCTCTACCTCGTCGCGTTCGGCCTGGGCACCGTCGTGGCGATGACGGGCTTCGCGCTGGCCGCCGCGCTGGCGATGCGCCAGGCGGGCCACGGTTCGCTCGACTGGGCGCGGCGGCTGGGGCGGGGAGCGGGGCTCGGGGCGGTGGGGGTGGGGGTGTACTGGATCCTCAGGGCGCTCGGCACCTGACGGCCGCGGCTATTCGCGGGCCGACAGCAGCGCCCTGAGCCCGATCAACGCCCGCTCCTGCTGGGCGACGCCGCTGAACGATCCGTCCGGCCGCTGCATCGCGACCAGGGCCGGCACGGCCCGGCGGAGCGCGTCCCGCGCCGCGGCGGTCCCGGCCATCGTGAGTGCGTCGAGCACATGGAAGAAGTCCGCGTTCGGCCAGGTGCCGTCGTCCCCCTGGTGGTCCGCGATGTACTTCGCCGCGCGGGGCAGCGCCTCGCGATGCGGGGGCGAGGCGAGCGACAGGGGCCCGAGCGCGGAGACGATCAGGTCCGGGGCGAAGTAGCCGTCCCAGTCGGCCCACGTCTCCTGCAGCAGCACCAGGCTCTTCACGTGCCGCTCCACCGCCGGCCGCGCCTCGTGCCGGGCCCGCAGGACGGCCCGGAGGGCCAGGCAGCTCAGCGCGAACCGCGCCGCGCCTTCCGCCCGGAACACCTTCCCGTTCGGCAGCGTGATCGGAGCCACCCGCTCGGTGACCGGCGCGGGGGAGAAGAAGCCGCCGATGTAATGGGAGCAGACCCGGTGCGGGTGCCGGTCCTCGGAACAGCCCTCGCCGTAGGCCCCCGGCTTCTCCTGCTGGGCCAGGACCCAGCCCACCACGCGCACCGTCCCCACCTCGTCCCCGAGATGGCCGAGGTCCATCAACTCATGGGCGCGCCACACGGTGGGGAGGAACGCCCCGCCCAGGCTGCCGTCGATCCGCGTCTCGGCCCGCATCTCGCGGACGATCCGGTCGGCGAGCGCCGCGTCGTCGGCCAGCGACTGTCCCAGCAGCTGGCGCGCGAGGATTCCCTGGCGGCTCCGCTCCCCGGCGAAGAACGCGGCCAGGCGCTCGAGCGCGGCGCCGATCTGGCTCTCGGTCACAGTATCCATCGGAGGAGACCTCCCGCGACGACCGTCCGTGCCACGCCGGCCAGGAATCCGGGGACCGGACCCGGGAGGAGGCGGGGCGTCCCGCGGGAGCGGGCGGCCCATTCGGTCATCGCGCCAAGCAGGAGAAAGACCAGGACCCACCCACCGTGGCCAAGACTGCCGAACCAGAGCGCCGCGAGGAGGGTGAGCGGGACGGCTTCGACCATATATAGCCGCCAGTCCGGCCCGAGCCAACCGCGGGCGCCGGTCGCGGTTCCGTCACCCCGCCGGCGGCGCGCGACGGCGTCCCAGGCCAGGTACCACGCGGTCACCGCCGCCCACCCGAGCGCGAGCACGCCGAGCGGCACCGGTCAGCGCGTCCGGAGCGAATCCAGCGGGAGGAGGCGGCCCCGCACCATCACCCGTTCGATGGTCCGCGTGTTCCGGATGTCCTGCAGCGGGTCCTTCGTGAGCACCACCAGGTCGGCACCCCGGCCGGCAGCCAGCACGCCCACCGAGTCGGCGCCCGCCAGGCGGGCGGCGTCGCGGGTCCCGGCGAGGATCGCCTGGGCCGGGGAGAGCCCTGCCCGGACCAGCAGCTCCAGTTCCTGGTGGAGCGCGAGCCCCGGCACCATCAGCTCATGGGGGGAGCCGCTGCCGGCCACGACCGTGCCGCCGGCCCGCAGGAACGCCCGGAGGAAGAGGTCCTGCTTCGGGCGCGCGCTCCGGAAGGCGGAGAAGTCCCCCGAGGTCCAGCCCGCCTGGCGGACCAGGTTGGGCAGGTCCCAGCCGCGACGCACCTCCTCCGGCACGAGCCGCAGGGACGGGTCGCGATAGACCGTCGAATCGTCCAGCCGGCTGAGGGTCTCGTGGAGCACCAGCGTGGGCACCAGCGTGACCCGGGCGCCCGCCACCTCCGACGCGGCGCGCGTGAGCGCCGCCGAGTCGAGGGCGGCCCAGGCCCGCTCCGCCATCGACCAGCCGGCCGTCTCGCCCTGGCGGTGCGCCGCCGCGATCTGGGCCGCGTTCGGCGCGAGCGCCTCGGCGACGCCGCTCAGGTGCTCGATGGAGCGGACGCCGAAGCGGCTGGCCCGCACGGCGTCGGTGAGCCCGAGGTGGGCGGCCACCGGCAGGCCGAAGGTACCGGCCTCGTCCACCACCGCGCGGAGGAGATCGGGCGAGAGCCCGGCCCCCGCGGAGACGGTCACCGCCCCCGCCACCGACAGGCGGTCGACGCCCTGGCGGGCGCCGCGGTCATCAGCCGAGGCGAGCGCCGGCGGCGGGGCGCCGGGTCCGTCCACGGTCGCGCCGGCGCTGAAGATCCGCGGGCCCCGCCACGTCGTGTCCCGGGATTGCCGCATCCGCGCGAGCGAGGCATCGAGCTCGCCGTGGAGGTCCCGCACGCTGGTCACCCCGAACTCGAGGTAGCGGGGCAGCGCCCAGTCGGCGGCGGTGGTGTGCGCGTCCACCAGCCCGGGGATGATGAAGCGGCCGGCGAGCTCGACCTCCTCGGTCCCCCGGGGGAGGATCAGGGTCTCGCGCGGGCCGATCGCCTCGATCCGGCCGTGCCGGACGAGGATGCCGCCGTCCACCAGGACGGGGCCGCCGGTGCCGTCGATGATCGTGGCGCCGAGCAGCGCGACCGGGCGGTCGGCGGCGTCGGCGCATCCCGCGGCGAGCGCGGCGGCGAGCGCGAGGCTAGCGCGGATCGGACGACGTGTGGTCGTGCAGGATCTTCCATCCATCCGGGCGGCGCTCCATCACCAGGGTGAACGGCCCGCTTGCGGTCACGCTGTCGCCGCGGTGGAGAATGAAGCGTGCGGTGACCAGCGCGAGCGTGGGGGAAAGCGGGCGCACGGCGAACCGCTCGAACCGGAGGCTGTCCCGCCGCGCTCCGGGCTGGAAGCTGGGGGCGTAGTGGTCCCGGATGGTCGACCAGCCGTAGACCGGGGCCCGGGCGCCCATGTAGGAGGTCAGCGAATCCCGGGCGTAGTCCTCCATGAACCCGGCCAGGTCCCCCGAGTTCCAGGCCACCGCGGACCGCTCGAGCTGGGCCTCGAGGTCGGCGCCGAGTGCGGCCGGAGCGGGTGGCGACTGGGGTGACGGCCGGGCACACGCCGTCCCGACGAGGAGTGCGGCAAGGAGGAATCGGGCTGGCATCGGGCGGGGCATGGCCCAAGGTGGGGGGTGGCAGGCGCCGGGGGCAAGTGCGCACCGGGCGGAAGGCGCCGGATGGCGAAACGCCCCGCCGGAGCGGGGCGCTGCACCTCCGGGCCCGCCGGCTACTTCTTCCGGGCCGCCTTCTTGGCCTTGCGGGTGGCCTTCCGGACGGTCCGCTTGACCTTGCGGGCGGTCTTCCGGGCGGTCCGCTTGACCTTGCGGGCGGTCTTCCGGGCCGCCTTCCTGGCCTTCCTCGCGGGCTTCCGGACGGCCTTCTTCGCCGCCTTCTTCGCCTTCTTGACGGCCTTTTTCGCGGCCTTCTTGGCCGGCTTGGCCTTCTTGGCAGCCGGCTTCTTGGGGGCGGGCGCCGCCGCGGGCTTCATCGGGGCCGGGGCGGGCGCGGGTGCCGGCTCGGGTGTCATCGAGGTCGGCGGCGACATCCAGGATTCGGACCAGCCCATCTCCACTGACATGGCATGTCCTCCGGAAGCGTGTTCGGCGTGGCCCCGCCGTCGGGCGCGGTGCGCGCCGGGCGTGCACGTCGGTGCTGCGCGATCTGCATGATATAGTTCGCGAATCGGCGCGTGTTAGGCAAGACATCGAGCGCCGTTGCCTTACATTTCTCCCGTGCCCATCACCTCCCCGTTGCGCGCCGTCATTGCCACCGTGGCCCTCGCGGGCGGGCTCGCCGCGCCGGTCCGGGCCCGGCAGGTGGCCGAAGTCCAGGTGGTGCCCGAGTCCGTCACGCTCCGCGCCGGGGAGCGCCGGCCGATCCTCGCCACGGCCTTCGATGCGGCCGGCAACGTCCTTTCGGTGCGATTCTCCTTCGCCTCCTCGGACACCAGTGTGGTCGCCGTGGATGCCACGGGGGCCCTCCTGGCCCGCCGCCCGGGCCTCGCCCGGGTGGAGGCCCGCGCCGGCGGCCGGTCCGGGGCGATCACGGTGGCGGTGCGGGGAGTGGAACCGGCTCCCGAGCCGGCCGGCCGCCGGGCCCCCGAGCCGCCGGTAGCGCCGCCTCCCGCCCATCCGCGCGTCGAATCCCTGCTGCTCGAGCCGGGACCCGGATCGGGGCCGGTGGTGATCGTCCTCGGCGGGACCCGCCGGCTCACGGTGCTGCCCAAGGACTCGGCCGACGCCGACATCCCCGGGACGGAGATCGGCTGGGAGAGCGCCGACTCGACGATCGCCCGCGTGGAGGCGGGGGCGGTGCGGGGAATGGCGACCGGCACCACGACCGTCACCGCCCGGGTGCAGGGATTCCGGCCGGTGGTCTGGGAGGTGCGGGTCGTCCCCGCCGACTCGACCCCGGGCCCCGGTCCCCGGTGACGGGGACGATGCGAGCGCTCGGGATCGAGCGGACCGGAGGTCCGGACGAGGTCCGGGTGCTGGACGTCCCCACCCCCGTCCCCACGGCCGCGGACGACGTGCGGATACGGGTGCGTGCCGCCGCGCTCAACCACCTCGACCTCTTCGTGGTCCAGGGCCTCAAGGGCCTCCGATACTCCTTTCCCCACGTCGTCGGGTCCGACGGCGCCGGGGTGGTCGAGGCGGTGGGGCCTGCGGTGGAGGGGTGGCGGCCGGGTGACGAGGTACTGGTGAATCCCGGCGTCTCCTGCGGGGAATGCGAGTGGTGCCGGGCCGGCGACGATCCGCTCTGTCCCGGCTACGGCATCCTCGGCGAGCACCGACCGGGGGCAGCGGGGGAGTACCTGGTGGTCCCGGCACGAAACCTGGCCCGAAAGCCGGCGGAGCTGGGCTGGGCCGAGGCGGCGGCCTACCCGCTCGCCACGCTCACGGCATGGCGCATGCTGGTGACGCGGGCCCGGGTCGCGGCGGGAGAGACGGTGCTGGTGCGGGGGATCGGCGGGGGAGTGGCGCAGGCGGCGGCGCGGATCGCCCGGCACCTGGGCGCCCGCGTCATCGCCACGAGCACCAGCGAGGCCAAGCTCAGGCGGGTGCGCGAGCTGCTCGACGTGGAGACGGTCGACCCCGGGGCCGACCTGCCGCAGGAGGTGAAGCGCCTCACCGGGGGGCGGGGCGCGGACGTGGTGGTGGACAGCGTGGGCGAGGCCACCTGGCCGGCCTCGCTCCGCTCGCTTGGCCGCGGCGGGCGGCTCGTCACCTGCGGCGGGACATCGGGTCCGATGGTGACGACGGACGTGCGGAAGCTCTTCTGGTACCAGTGGTCGCTGCTCGGCTCGACCATGGGGAGCGCGGCGGAGTTCGCCGCCATCGCCCGGCTCGCGGCCGAGCCCGCGCTCCGCCCGGTGGTGGACGCGGTCATACCCCTCGCCGACGGCGCGGCGGCCTTCCGCCGGCTCGCGTCGGGCGCGCAGTTCGGCAAGCTCGTCCTCGAGGTGTCGTCGTGAACGAACTCATGGAGCGGCTCCGCCTGGGGGCCGAGCAACTCGTGTTCATCCTGCCGCCGGTCCTCGCCGCGCTTGTCCTGCTGCTGGCGGGGTACTTCCTAGCGCGGCAGGTGCGGCGCTGGGTGGATGCCACGCTGCTCCGGCTCAACTTCAAGGCGATGGCCGACGCGGGGGGCATCACCGAGGCAGTGGAGCGGACGGGGAAGCACCTCGATCCCGGCACCGCAGTCGCGCGGCTCGCCTTCTGGCTCGTGATGCTGGTGGTGATCCTGCTCGCGAGCGCCGCGCTCGGGCTCGAGAGCATCAACGAGATGTTCGGCGCGATGATCGCGTTCCTGCCCACGCTGGTGGCGGCGGTGGTGATCGTGGTGCTGAGCGTGATCCTGGGCGAGTTCGTGCGGGTGGTGCTGCTCGCGTCGGCGGGGACGGTGGCGGGGGTGCCGACCCTGGCAAAGCTCGCGAAGGCGACGGTCGTGCTGATCGGCGTCTTCATGGCGCTGACGCAGGTGGGGCTGGCGCCGGAGATCGTGACCACCGCGTTCACGCTCATCCTCGGCGCCGTGGCCCTCGCAGCGGGCCTGGCCTTCGGGTTGGGCAACCGGGACCTCGCGGGGGAGATCACCCGGCGATGGTATCTGGAGGGGCAGCGCCGCGATCGGCGGGCGACCGACAGGCTCAAGCCGCCCGAGCCGCCGGTGCCGCCCCCGCCCCCTGCCGCCTGATTCGCGGCGGAGGCCGGGGAGAACGGCATTCACCGCAGCGGCGCTGAGAACGGCGTTCACCGCAGAGGCGCAGAGGGCGCAGAGAACAGCAACGGCGTCAATACCATTTGCCCCACCCTTCCCCACATCGTGAAGTCGGGGTGGAGTGGGGCAAATGACCGTCTGCTCTTCCTCTGCGCCCTCTGCGCCTCTGCGGTGAACGCGGTTACCGCTTGGGCAGGTACTGCGCCGGGATGGGTCCCGCCTGCGACTCGTCGTTCCAGAAGATCGACACCACCCACCACCGCGAGCCATCCCAGAAGAGCTGGAAGGAGTTGATTCCGCGGGTGAACGGCTCCTCGCCCGGGGCCTTGCGGGACTCGTAGGTGCTGAAGACGTGCGCCACGTGCCCGTAGCGCTCCTCCACCCGGTGGCTCTCGACCTCGTAGAACGGGTTCTGGAGGAAGTAGGCCCCGCCCGACTTGACATAGTCCTCCACCGAGAGCGTGCGCGGCCGGCAGACTTGGTCCCTCGGGCAGGCCGTCGGGATGAGCCGAGCGTCAGGCGTGAAGAGTGACCGGAACCGGTCCCAGTCCCGCGGGCCCGCCGGCCCCGAGATCACGTCGTAGGTCGCCTTCATGATGGCGTCGATGGAAGCGACGTCCTCCGCCCGTGCGGCGGGCGCTGCCGGGGCCGCCGCGGGAGCCGGTTGCTGTGCGGCGAGCGGTGCGGCGAGCAGGAGAAGTCCGGCGAGAATTCGGCGCATCGGTGATTTCCTGGGGTTGGGGTTTCACCGCAGAGGCGCAGAGGGCGCAGAGAACTACTCGAATCAAGTGACCAGGTCGTCAACGATCTGGTCGACCCCACCCACCCCCACTACCGTGGTTGGGTGGGGTGGGGGAACAACATCCCGATGCGACGCGGACGGCGAGGTCGGCAGTTCTCTGCGCCTCTGCGGTGAATCAGTCCGCCGGAGCCGGCGCGCGCGCCGGCAGCGGGTGCTCGAACAACACCATACGGCCGTCCGCGAACCGGGTTACAAGTGCCCGCTCGGGCGAGGCTCCCCGGACCCGCCCGAAGCCGTCCACCCGGATGATCCGCGCGAGCCCGCCCTCGGCATCCAGCAGCTGGTAGAACCGGGCGGAGTCGCCCACCACCTTGCTCTTCTCCAGCCAGATCGTGCCCGCCGGGTCGGCAAACGCCCGCTCGAAGGGCGGCTTGAGTTCGGCGAACGGGAGTCCCGCGGCCGAACGGCGCATCTCCGGCGGATGACTCTCCACGAAGAGGTCGCGGTCCACCTGCGTGACCTGGAGGACGGGATCGGGCAGGAGCGGTCCGCGTCGCGCCTGCCCGTCCGGCGCCACCTGGTCGAGCCGGTTCTGGCCCACCCGCGCGATCCAGATCGTGCCGTCGGGGCGCACCCCCCAGGCGTCGCGCCCGCCGAAGACTCGCGCCTCGAGCCTCCGGCCGCGGTCGGTGGCCACCTCGGCAAGCTCGACCGGCGCGAGTGCCGCCACGGTGTCGGCCCCACCCCCGGCGCGGAGCCGGAGGACCAGGGTGGAGTCGGCGGCGCCACGCCCCTCGGGGCCCGGCACGGGACGGAGCTCGACGTAGTACCGACCCCGTCCGTCCCGCGCGGCCGGGAGCACGCCGCGCGACTCGGGCGGTGCCGGCGTCCGTCCGCCCATCCGCCCGTCCAGCCCCCACGTCGTGAGCGCCCGTGCCTCCCAGTCGGCCACGTGGAGCGAGTCGAGCGCGCGGAAGATTGCGTAGGGCTGCCGGAATGCATCCCGGCCCGCCCCGGTGAGCGGCTCCAGGGTGCCGCGCTCGAAGTCGGCGACCCGGAGCTCGGCGTGACCGGGCGCGAGGACCGCCCAGCGGCGGCCGCCGAGCCAGGTTGCCTCGGTCACGTCGGTCCAGGGCGTGACGACCGAGTCGGCAGCCGGTGCCAGGTCCGCCGGCTCGGGGGGCGGTGGCGGCGAGGCGCAGGCGGCCCCGAGGAGGACGAGGGGGAGAGGGAGGAGGCGCTTGGGCATGGGGGGAAGGTACCGCCATCGTGTCCGGTGCAACCAATTCCGGGTGGGAGTCATCTCACGAGTTGTACCAGCCAGTCGTCGATTCGTGCCGTCGCGCCGTCGGGGAGGTCCCATGATCACCATTGCCAGGCATTCCGAGAGCGGAGAGATGATCCGGTTGCGCGACGAGCGCGGCCGCACCATCGGGATCATCCGCCGGCCGGTGGGGACCCGGATCGCGGGGCCCGGCGCCGCCACGGTGTATGCGATGCCCGCCGTGCGCCCTCCGGCGAGTTGGCTCGCCCGGCAGGCTCGCGCGGGAGGGGTGGGAGCGGCCTGAACCGGGCTGCGCGGCCAGCCCTCACCGGCGCGGCCGCTCCGATCCCACCCCGGCCCCGGCTGCGCCCCCCGCAGCCGGGGCTTCGCGTTTCGCCCTGCGACCCTGGCGCGGCACCGCGCATCCCTCCCGGGCAATCGAACCTACGCGGCGTGCCCGGGCCCGGTGCCCGATTCGCCCGACCCCTGACTCTCGACCCCCGACCCGTCGCCATGCGCCGCTCCCTTGCCGTCGTCCTCGCCTTCATCCTCGGCGTCCTGCTCCCCGTGGAGCTCTTCGGCCAGTCCTCGCAGTTGCAGCGGAAGGGAGCGGAATTCGCCGAGCCCTTCGCGCGGGTGGCAGGGCTCCGCGAACTGGCGCCGGGCCGGGTGCTCGTGAGCGACGGCATCGAGGAGAAGGTGCTGCTCCTCGACCTGGCGTCGGGCTCCGCACGCCAGGTCGGCCGGGCCGGCCCGGGCCCCCAGGAGTACAAGGGCCCCGATGCGCTGCTCGCCCTCCCCGAGGGCCGCACGTTGCTCGTGGACCTGGGCAATGCCCGGCTCACCACCCTTGGCGCCGACGGCGCGATCGGCGAGTCGCGCTCCTTCGTGGCCGAGGGGGAGGACGGCTTTTCCGTCCGACTCCCGGCCGGTACCGACGCGCGCGGACGGCTCTACTACCAACCGTTGATCGGCGGTCCGGGCGGCCAACCCGACTCCGCCCGCGTGGTGCGGTTCGATCGCGCCACCGGTCGGGCCGACACGGTGGCGCGGACCGCGCTCCCCGCCCTGAACCGCCGCACCTCGGGCGGGGAGAACAACCGGAACGAACGGGTGATGCCGCGACCGTTCACGGCGCAGGACGCCTGGGCGGCGGCGCCGGATGGGCGGGTCGCCGTCGCGCGGGCCAACCCGTACCGGCTGGATTGGGTGGGAGCCGACGGACGCATCGCGGCGGGAACGCCCGTGACGTGGCGGCCGGTGCCGGTCCGGGACGGCGACAAGCAGGAGTGGATCGAGGCGATGGCGAACGGACTCAGCGTGCGGGTGGAGAACCGGAACGGCCTGCAGTCGATGTCGTTCTCCCGCGGCGGGATGCGCGACGGGGCCGACCCATCCCAGTTCACCTGGCCGGAGACCAAGCCGGCCTTCCCCGCGGGTGCGGTGCGGGTGACGCCGGAGGGCGAAGCGTGGGTGGAGCGGTACGTGGCCGCCGGCGCGCCGCGGCAGTTCGACGTCTTCGACCCGCGCGGGCGACTGGTGCGCTCCGTGACGCTTCCCGCCAAGGTCCGCCTGGTCGGCTTCGGCCAGGGCGTGGCGTACGGGGCGCGGATGGACGAGGACGGGATGGAGTGGCTGGCGGCCTACACCAGATAGGCGATCCTTCGACCTTCGACTTTCGACCTTCGACCATGAGACTCCTCCCCCTCGCCCTCGCGCTGCTCCCCGGGATTGCCGCCGCGCAGGCGGCGCCCACGCGCACCATCGGCAAGCTGGACGCCGAGTTCGCCGAGCCGTTCACCCGGGTGAGCGGGGTGCGCGAGCTCCGGGACGGCCGCCTCATCGTGGCCGACCAGCGCGACCAGACGCTGCAGCGCATCGACCTTGGCGCCGGCACGGCGACACCCGTCGGCCGCCGGGGCTCCGGCCCCAACGAATACGCCATGCCGGTGGACGCGTTCGCGCTGCCGGGCGACTCGACGCTGGTGTTCGACCCGAACAACCAGCGCTACCTCCTGGTGGGGCCCGACGCGAAGCCCGCGGGCACCTTCGCCCTGGGCGACGCGACCGGCCTGCGCGCCGTGGGCCGCCGGGTCAAGGGCGTGGACGTGCAGGGGCGGCTCTACTACCAGGGGAGTTCCGTCCCGGCGCTGAACGGCAATGACGGCCTGCCGCGCGAGGCCCTCGACTCGGTCCCGATCGTGCGTTGGGACCGGAAGTCGGGTCGGCACGACACGCTCGGGATGATCAAGGGACCGGAGATGCAGCTCGGCGGCTCGTCCCGGGGCAACACCCGGATGGTGATGTTCCGGCAGCAGCCGCTTGCGGCGAGCGACGACTGGGCCGTGGCGCCCGACGGTCGGGTGGCGGTGGCGCGAAGCGGGAAGTACGGGCTCGACTGGATCGCGAACGGGAGGCGCACCGCAGGCGCCGCGGTGGCGTACACGCCGATCAGGGTCACGAAAGCCGACAAGGACGAGTGGGAGCAGCAGGCGCGCGCG
>DATIBS010000091.1:0-20244 GCA_035457305.1 Gemmatimonadales bacterium | reverse complement strand
TCGATGTCGTCGTCGCTGTAGAGTCGCTGGCCGCCCGGGGAGCGCAGAGGCTCGACCACGCGATAGCGCCGCTCCCAGGCGCGCAGGAGGTCGGGCGAGAGCCCGGTGCGTTGCGTGACCACACGGACCGGGTGGAGGCGGGGGGCAGTCATTCAGCTCGCATCTGCTTGGGCAGCCGCAAGATAGCGGTCGGGTTCGGCGCTGTCCAGAGTTTGTCCAGCTAAATACCTTGACAAAACTTGGACAAAACCGTACCTTGGGCCCTGTTCGCTGGAGCAGGACCCGGATGAACCAACCTCAGGAGTGACCGACCATGACCCGACCCACGCTCTTCCTCGCCGCGGCCGCGATCGCCGCCGGCGCCACCACCCCCGCCGACGCCGCCGCCCAGACCCGGGCGCCGATGCCCGCCGGGGACATCGTCGAGACGGCGATTGCCGCCGGCTCGTTCAAGACCCTCGTCGCCGCCGTGCAGGCGGCCGGCCTGGTCGAGACCCTCCAGGGGAAGGGGCCGTTCACCGTCTTCGCCCCGACCGACGAGGCGTTCGCCAAGCTCCCCGCCGGCACCGTCGAGGCCCTCCTCAAGGACAGGGCGAAGCTGACCGCGATCCTCACCTACCACGTCGTCCCCGGTGAGGTGCGGGCCGCCCAGGCCATGCAGCTCGACGCCGCGAAGACCGTCAACGGCCAGTCCCTCACCATCGCGGTCAGGGACGGCGCCGTGATGATCGACAATGCGAAGGTCGTCAAGGCAGACGTGCTGGCGTCGAACGGCGTCATCCACGTGATCGACACCGTCGTGCTGCCCAAGTGACCACCTACGACTCGACAGGCCGGACCATGCGCAGATACCTGCAGCGATCCCTCACCGCCGTCGCCGTGCTGTCGGTGACGCTCTCGGCGGCGGCCTGCTCCGACGACGACCCGGCAGGGCCGGCGTCGCCCGGCACGATCGTGGAAGTCGCGTCCGCGGCGGGCACGTTCAACACCCTTCTTGCCGCGGTCGAGGCCGCCGGCCTCACCACCACGCTCTCGGGGCCGGGCCCGTTCACGGTGTTCGCGCCGACGGACGAGGCATTCGGGAAGCTTCCCGCGGGCACCGTGGAGGCGCTGCTCGACGACCCGGTGGCGCTCGCGGGCATCCTGACGTACCACGTGGTCGCTGGCCGCGTCGACGCGGCGGAGGTCGTGCAGCTCACCGCTGCCACCACCCTGAACGGCGCAGACGTCTCCATCGCGGTGGATGGCGGCACGGTGCGCGTGAACGACGCCACCGTCACCGCCACCGACGTGGAGGCCTCCAACGGCGTCATCCACGTCATCGACACGGTCCTGCTGCCGCCCAACTAGCGCGCAGCCCGTGCGCCAGGCTCCCCGGTCGCCGGTGCCGTTCGACCGCCGGCGGCCGGGGCGCCGGCTCGCGTGGCCACCCGCGGGGCCGAGATCCGGTAGACGCAGCGCTCGCCCTGCTCCACGGTGCGCATCTCGAGGAAGGTGCCGCCAACCTTCTCCACCGCCCGGCGCGAGCGCCGGTTCTCCGGGCCGATGACGAAGAGCACGTGGTCCACGTACCGGAAGGCGTGGTCCATCATCAGCTGCTTCATCTCGCCGTTGTACCGGCCGCCCCAGTACTTCCGGGCAAGAAAGGTCCAGCCGATCTCCACCGCGCTCCGGGCCCCGTCGTAGTCGTGGTAGCGTGACGACCCGATTACCGCGCCGCCGGCCGCGTCGAGCACGGCGAGTGCCCCGCCCCGCTCGATCGCCTCGTCGAAGAACCTGCGGAACACCTCCGGCTCGTGCCGGTTGTTCTCCGGGTGCTGCTCCCAGATCAGGGGGTCGGAAGCGACCACGTAGAGCGCGTCGTGATCCTCGGCACGGAGGGGCCGGAGGCGGACTAGCACGCCCTCGAGCGTCGGCTGGGGGTCGAAGCGGTCGGGAGTTGGCCAGGGGCTCACCGGGGTTCCATGAAACGACTGGTCAGGTTGCGGATCCTGCCGCCCTGCATCTCGGAGACGTCGCGGAACGCCAGGACGAGGATCTCCGGTCCACCACTCGCGGGTCGGGCGTCACTTCCCCACCTCCCTGGGATGGTCGAGGAGGACTCATCAGGAGTCCGACGGGACTCGCAGGCGGCTCCGCCACCAGGGAGCCCCCATATTGTTGCGAATCCGAAGGGCGGCACCCGAAATATCGCACGTTTCGGCGGGAAACGCCCCCGGGCAGGATGTCGATTCCGGGGGGTGGCCGTTCGTACAGAGGGCACAGCGCCCGCGCGGTGCGGACGCCGCACCTCGGGAGGAAACCATGAAGAAGTACCTGCTCAGCGTGATCGAGCCGGAGGGGCCGATCCCCGGCCCCGAGCTCCTTGAGCCGATCATGCGGGACGTCGAGGCAGTGAATCGTGAGATGCAGGCCGCGGGTGCCTGGGTCTTCGCCGGCGGCCTCCATCCGCCGAGCTCCGCCACGGTGGTGCGCTTCCGGGACGGCCGGTACCTCACCACTGACGGCCCCTTCGCCGAGGGGAAGGAGCACGTCGGCGGGTTCACCATCATCCAGGCGCCCGACCTCGACGCGGCGCTCGAGTGGGGCCGGCGGCTGTCCAAGGCCACGACCCTGCCGATCGAGGTCCGGCCCTTCGCCCATTGACGCACGGCGATCCCGCGGTTCCGCCGCCCGCGGCCCCGGAGATCGAGCGCCTCTTCCGGCGGGAGTATGGCCGCGCGGTGGCGGTCCTGGTCCGGCGCTTCGGCAGCATCGAGCTCGCCGAGGAGGCGGTCCAGGATGCGTTCAGCATGGCGCTGGAGCGATGGCCGGCCGCTGGCATCCCTCCCAGCCCGGCCGGCTGGATCATCACGACGGCCCGGAACCGGGCGATCGACCGGCTCCGGCGCGAGGCCTCACGCGGCGACCGGCAGTGGCAAGCCGTGGACCTGCTGGCCGGTGGCGAGCCCGCGGAGAACGGCCCCATGGGCGACGACCAGTTGCGGCTCATCTTCACCTGCTGCCACCCGGCGCTCGCGCCCGCCGCCCGCGTGGCGCTCACGCTCCGGCTCCTCGGCGGGCTCACGACGCCGGAGATCGCGCGCGCGTTCCTCGTGGCCGAGTCCACGATGGCCCAGCGGCTGGTCCGGGCGAAGGGGAAGATCCGGGAGGCCGGGATCCCCTTCCGCGTGCCGGACGAGGCCGACCTCCCCGAACGGCTCGACGCGGTCCTCGCGGTGGTCTACCTCATCTTCAACGAAGGGCACTCGGCGAGCGCGGGGGACCGTCCGGTGCGCAGCGAGCTCTGCGCGGAGGCGATCAGGCTGGGCCGGCTCCTGGTGGAGCTGATGCCCGGGGAGCCGGAAGCGATGGGACTCCTGGCGCTGATGCTGCTGGCCGAGTCGCGCCGCGCGGCGCGCGTGACGCCGGCGGGCGACCTCGTGGTGCTGGCCGACCAGGACCGGCGGCGCTGGGACCGGGCGCTCGTCGCCGAGGGCCAGGCCATCGTGCGGGAGTGCCTGCGGCGGGGCCGGCCCGGGCCCTACCAGGTCCAGGCGGCGATCCAGGCGGTGCACGCCGACGCGCCGACCGCGACCGCGACCGACTGGCGGCAGGTCCTGCAGCTGTACGACCAGCTCATCGCGCTGGCGCCCAGCCCGGTGGTCGCGCTCAACCGGGCCGTCGCCGTGGCGGAGGTCGACGGGCCGGCGGCGGCGCTGGCCCTCGTGGACACGCTCGACCTCGGCCGCTATCACGTCTTCCACGCCGTCCGCGCGGACCTGCTCCGGCGCCTGGGCCGCCGCGCGGAGGCCGTGCTGGCCTATGACTCGGCACTCGCGTGCGGCCCGAACGCTGCGGAGCGGGCCCACCTGCTCCGCCGGCGGCGGGCGTGCGCCGGTCAGTGACCCTGCGGCGCCGCCGAGGGAGCCCCGGCCGGCCCCGGCAGGAAGCGCGTGCCTCAGTGCCCCTCGCGGTGCACCATCTTCGGCGGCCCGCCCGCGTGCGTGTACTCTCCCGCCGGACAGTGCACCGCCGGGTTCGTGGGGGAGAAGATCCCGGCGGGGTTCCGCTCCCAGAGCCACACATGGAGGTCGTAGTGATGGAGGCCGCCGGGCATGATCGGCTCGTGCCCCTCCATCGGGCCCGCCAGCGCCGTCCCGAAGATGGACGGCGGGGTCGCGCCGGCCGCCGCCGCCGGCATGAACCACTCCGCCGCCACGAGTCGGAGCTTTCCCTGCTCCGGCACGTAGATCAGCACCTGCGGCCTGGCCGGGTCGAGCGTCGGACCGATGTGCTGCGCGTTCAGGAAATGGACCCCCATCCCGCCGGCGGAATACTGCATCGCGCCTTCCGTGAACGGCTCGGGGAACTCGAGGCAGGCGAGGGTGGAGAGGTAGCCATCGTGCACGGCGACGATCGGGTCGCGGTACTTGTCGAGGCCTGCGCGGACAACCTCCAGTTCCGGGGGAAGGTCCGGGGCGCCGCGAGACGCCTCGCCCCGGGCGTGACAGGCCGAGATCGGGGCGAGCGCCGCGACGGCCACGGCGATGAGCGGGCGCAGGCTGCGCGCCGTCCGGGAATGTGCGATGGTGAGCATGGGACTCCCGAGCGCTTGGAGGAGGTCCTGCTGGAGGTGACAGCCGCGATCAGTATGCACCGCGGGATTACGGTCGTCCAGCGCGAGCCACCTCCGTGACGCCGGTTCACGCCATGAGTGCCCGGATGTGCCCGCCCACCGACCGCAACTGCTCGTGGTCCATCCCGCCGATGACCCGCCGGATGACCGGCCCCATCACCTTCCGGATGCTCGACAGCCCCAGCTTCGTGGTCTGCTCGGCCACGTAACCGACCTTCGCGTCCTGCACCGCCTTGACGAAGTACCAGTCGAGCCCGGCCTCGGTCAGCTCGAGGACGACGTCCGCAAGCGCACCCCGGTGGGGGGTCGCGTCGTCCGCCGTCTCCAGGGCGCCGAGCACCTCGAGCACCCGTGCGTGGAGCGCCGCGGGATAGTGGAATCGAAGGGCGGGCAACTCCCCCGCCCCGGCCTTGCGTGGCATGCTGCCTCCATTGCGCCGCGTGCTCCGGCGGCGAAGTTCACCCGAGGCTGCCCAGGTACCCCGCGATCCGGTCGACGGGAGTGCACTGATCGTCATCTGACACCTCCAGGGCTGCTGCAGACTATCCCCGGAGTAGTGACGGCAGCGTGAGGCGGTCCTCCGCTACCGGGTGGGGCGCGAGGCCTCGTCCCTGCGCTCGAACCGCTCCCCATCCATCGTGACGGCCGCCGCCCGGCCGCCGCTGGCCGGAAAGTCGAATGCGGCCACCCCGCCGCTGCCGAAGAGCTCGACCCGGAGCTGGTTCTTCTCCGCGCTGTATACCTCGGCCCGGCTCGTGGCGACCCCCATCCGCACCTCCAGGCCGCCCGCCACGACCCGCCAGGTCATGGTGCCCAGCTTCGGATTCTCGTACGTGCCCGCAAAGCCCGCGAGCGGGTGGGAGAGTGGCGCCAGTCGGGCCGCGCGCTCGGCAAGGTGCTTCGCGATGCCCTGTTCACCCTCCACCACCCGCGCCTTCAGCTCGGCCAGTTGCCGGTCGTACTCGGCCTCGCGGCCTTCTCGGCCGAGGAGCCGGTCGTACGTGTAGGTCGCCAGCAGGCCTGCGGCCGCGGAGGCGGGCCCGTCGCCGTTGACCAGGACGACGACCCCGACCTGCGACTCGGGCTCGAAGGAAGCGTGGCTGTGGTAGCCGGTGAAGCCGCCGAATCGGTGGACGAGGGTCCGCCCCTGCCATGTCCCCAGGTCCCAGCCGTACCCCCAGCCGAAACGATGGATCGGCCCGTAGTTCCGGTCCTGGTCGGCGTGCTTCTCGTGGGTGAGCTCGATCGCCTCCCGGGGGAAGACGCGGCGGCCCTCGACCACCCCGCCGCTCGCGTGGGCGGCGACAAAGCGCGCCAGGTCGCGCGCGGTGGCGAAGTGGCCGCCCGCGGCATGCTGGTTGGCGTCCTGCTTGCCCAGCGGTGTGCGGCGCCACCCGGGCCCGGGCGCGAGCACGTGGGGCAGCGCGATCCGCTCGGGGGCGATGGTGGACGCCCGGGCACTCGTCCCCGTCATACCGAGCGGCTCGAGCACCGCACGCCGCACGACGTCCTTCCATCCCTCCTCCGACTTCGGGTCGAGGGCCATCCCGAGGATGTTGTACGGGAGGTTTCCGTAGTCGAATGCGGTGCCGCCCTCGTCCGGGCCGTAGTCGGCGAGGAGTCGGATCAGGAGCGGGAGGGTGAAGTCGCCGGTGTAGGCCGTCCGCAGGACGACCGGCCCGCCGTCCTCGAGCCCGTCAGTCATGCTGAGGAACTGCTTCACCGTCATGCGGTGCGCGTCCATCGGGGCCTTGAACCTGAGGCCCGGGATGTACCGGTCGATCGGCGCGTCCAGGTCCATCCTGCCCTTCGCGGCCTCGAGGACCACCGCGGTGGCGGTGAGCGCCTTCGTCGTCGAGGCGATGTAGAACACGGTGCCGTCGTCCACCGGGCGGCCCGAACCGACGTCGGTCACACCGAAGCCCCCGGAGTAGACGACCCAGTCGCCGACCGAGACCGCGACGCCCATCCCCGGTGTGAGGCCCGCATCCACGAGCCTCCGGGCGTACGCGGCCACGTCGTCCCTCCACTCGCCGCCGATCGTGGCCTGGGCACTGACGGCGGACGCACCCAGGAGGAGGCCGAGGCATCCGGCCAGGCAGAACGCGTTCCGGTTCATGCTGATCCTCATGGGGTGCGGGAAGCTGTCGGGTGATCCCAGCGGCCGGCCTCCCGGATGGCGGGGAGGAGGAGCAGGACGACCTGGGCGAGGCTCAGGAGGGTTCCGAACGGCAGGTACCAGAGCCCGAGCACCGCGCAGACCAGCATGCCCCACCAGGCCAGCCGCATCCGCAGCACGAAGCTGGCCGTGACCACGAGCCAGGTCGTGCCAAGGCCCAGGTGGATGGCCTTCATCAGCGTCGATCGAGGATCGATCCCGACCGCCGAGACGACCGTGGCCCAGGGCCCGAGCTGACCGGCGTACGGGCCGGAGCTCGGCGTGACGTAATCGCCCACGACCAAGGCCCGGCCGCCATCGAAGGCCAGCCAACCGGCCTCGAGGATGGCCAGGACCACCACCACCCAGGCAGGTCGCGGCGTCCTCATGGCCGTTCCACGACTTGGCGGTCGGGCACGAGCGGGAGGTCGACGTCGGGCTCGGGCCGGCGCGTGAGGTTGTCCGCCGAGAGGAAGACGACGACGATGGTGCCAAGCCGGAGATTGGGTACAGTGCCTCCTCGAGGGCTCGATCGGTCAGCCACCTCGATGGCGGCCGAGCAACAGGCCCGTCACGAACGGGACCAGCCAGATCACCCAGACCGTCAAGCTGATCCGGTGAAACGTCCGCAGGGCGCGTTCGTCGCGCCGAAGCAGCACGATCGAGGCCCAGGCGGCATGCAGCAACATCAAGGAGAGGGCGGCGGCGCCGGTGGCGGTGTGCAGGTTCCAGCGAAAGCCGCCGGCCAGCCGCCGCATGATCTCGGTGCCGGCGGAGTCGAGGAGGACGCCGGCCCAGAAGCAGCCGGCATGCCAGGACCGGAGGTGCTTCGTGAGGACGACCGCCCACACGCCCACCGAGTAGAGGACGAAGGCGGTGAACATGAGGACCAGCGCTGCCAGGACCACGCGGGGCATGGGAAGCCACAGGGTCGAACGAGGGACCGCGCCTGTCTATCCCGGCTGGCCCGGGGCCGGCCGCGGGAGACCTGCGAGCGGGTACCGCCTGCTAGACCGCCGCCTGAGTGGACCTCAACCTCGAAACGGCGTCAACGATCCGGGGAACAAGCGGCAATGGATCCGCGGACGGCTCGATGCCCACGGTCACGTGCCCCCGATCGAGGGGCAGCACCACCACGAAGAAGCTGCCGTAGCGAATCAGCAAGTACTCCAGGCCGCCGCAGTCGATGTTCCCCCGCTGGCGCGCCAGGGTCAGGAGGGTGGGGTTGACCAGGAGCTCCTCGTACTTGTCCGATTCGGAGCTGCTGGCGCCGGCGAGGTCCGGCCGGGCGGCCGACACGAGCTCGCCGCCGTGGTAGATCGCGACGTAGCGGACGGCGGGCGAGACGCCGAACACGCGCTGGATGATGGCTCGCATGGGAGTCGTGGGCCTCGTGAACCGGGATGATGCCTCGTGCAGCGCCGGCCGTCCAGCCCGGTTCGGCTCCCGCGAAACCCCGCGCATCCTTGCAGCCTGACGTCCCGGGCCGTAGGTTCGCGCCGGCCAAGCGGTTGCTTCCTCCCAAATCCTGAGCGCCATGAACGACCCGGTCGCCGCCCTGCGGCAGGCCCTCGCGGGCCGCTACGTCATCGAGCGCGAGCTGGGCCAGGGCGGGATGGCCACCGTCTACCTCGCCCAGGACGTCCGGCACGACCGACGGGTCGCGCTCAAGGTGGTGCGGCCCGACCTCGCCGCCATCCTCGGCGGCGAGCGGTTCCTGGCCGAGATCAAGACCACGGCCAACCTGCAGCACCCGCACATCCTGTCCCTCTTCGACTCGGGCGAGGCCGGCGGCCTGGTCTGGTACGTCATGCCGTACGTGGACGGCGAGTCGCTCCGGGACCGCCTGCGGCGGGAGAAGCAGCTCCCGGTGGAGGAGGCCGTACGGATCGCCCGGGAGGTCGCCGACGCGCTGCAGCACGCCCACGGGCACGGGATCGTGCACCGGGACATCAAGCCCGAGAACATCCTCCTCCACGGCGGGCACGCGCTGGTGGCCGACTTCGGGATTGCGCTCGCCGCAAGCCGGAGCGAGGGCGGCGCCCGGATGACCGAGACCGGGATGTCGCTCGGCACCCCGCAGTACATGGCGCCCGAGCAGGCGATGGGCGAGCGGGAGATCAGCCCCCGGGCCGACGTCTACGCGCTCGGCTGCGTCCTGTACGAGATGCTGGTGGGCGAGCCACCGTTCACCGGGCCCACCGCCCAGGCCATCGTCGCCAAGGTGATGACGGCGGAGCCGCCGAGCCCGGCGGCCGTGCGCCGCACCGTACCGCCGGAGGTCGACGCCGCGGTGCTGCAGGCGCTGGAGAAGCTGCCCGCCGACCGTTTCGCCTCCGCGGCCGAGTTCGCCGCGGCGCTGGTGGGCGGCGCCGCGACCGTTCGCCGGCCGGCCGGCCGATCGTCCCGTCGTCCCGTCGTCCCGCCCGTCCGTCCTATTCACGGCGCCATCGGCGTGGCCGCCCTCGCCCTCGCTGCCCTCCTCGGTTGGCTCGCCCGCCGCCCCCCTGCCCTCCCGGAGCCGACGCGGGTCCGGGTGGTGATGACGCCGGACTCGAACGCGCCCGCCGCCGCTCACGAATGCTGTTCGCCCGCGGTCGAGATCTCGCCCGACGGGCGGTACATCGCCTATATCGCGCGCCTGGGAGGCGTCCTCGCGGTGTATGTCCGGGACCGCGACGGGTTCGAGCCGAGGGTGGTCTACCCGGAAGGCGCCAAGGCGCCGTTCTTCTCGCCCGACGGCGAGCGGATGGGCCTGGTAGGGGGTGTCACGGGGACGGTCTCGAGCCGGACGATGCTGGTGACCGGGTCGATCGAGGGCCACAGCTGGTCGCCGGTAACGGCCTTTCCCGGCACGGACCCGACGGGCATCGCCTGGGCCTCGGACGGCACCATCGTCCTCGCGGATCTGACGACGACGGGATTGATGCGGGTGCCCGCGGAGGGCGGGGCGCCCGAGGTGTTCACCAGGCCGGACACGGCGGCGGGGGAGGAGCGTCACCTCGCCCCGCACTTCGTGCCGGAGGTGAACGGCATCCTGTTCACCATCTGGATGCGCGCCGGCGGTCCGGCCGAGGCGCGGATCGCCCTCGCCTCCCTCGCGGACGGGCGGGTGCGGGTCATCGGCCGGGGCCTCCGGCCGCAGTACACCCGCGCGGGTTACCTGGTGAGCGCCACGCCGGACGGGGCCATCCTCGCCCAGCGGATGGATCTTCGGAGCGGGACGGCCGATGGGGCGCCGATCCGCATCGCCGAGGGCGTCTCCGTGCGGGGGCAGTGGACGGCGGACTACGCGGTGTCGCGCGAGGGGACGCTGGTGTACGACGTGGGGCACGCCGAGGCGACGGTGAACCTGGTGGGGCTCAGCGGGGAGACGCGGCACGTGCCGCTCGACGTGGAGGGCGTCAGGCACTGGGACAACCCGCGCTTCTCCCCGGACGGGCGGTATGTGGTGGCGGCCGGGCAGGTGGAGGGGATCCACCAGGCCTTCGTGCTCGACCTCGAACGGGGGACGAGCCTCCGGCACACCTTCGAGGGCAACACCGAGTTCATCGACTGGACGCCGGACGGCCGTCGCCTGGTCTTCGTGAAGGCGGGCACGAAGCTGGCGGAGCAGGCGGCGGACCGAAGCGGGAGCGAGCGGATCGTCTGGGAGGGCGACGGCAGCATCCTGGGACGCGTGTCGGTACGGGGAGACTGGATCGCGGTGGGTCGATCCGCCCCCGGACAGGGCGGGACCGGCTCGGATATCCTGGTCCTCCGTCGGGACTCGGCGGCGCCGCGGACCTACCTGGCGACCCGGTTCGAGGAGGTGGCGCCGACCATCTCCCCTGACGGGCGGTGGCTCGCCTATGTCTCGAACGAGACCGGCCGGCCGGAGGTGTATGTGGGGGCCTTCCCGGACGCCGCGGCGGGGCGGCGGCTGGTTTCCACCAGGGGCGGGGCGGAACCGCAGTGGTCGGCGGACGGGCGGACGCTCTATTACCGGGCGCGAGGCGGCGTGCTGGTCGCCCACGAGGTGCAGGCCGCGCCGGAACTCCTCGTCGGGCCCGCGCGCCAGCTCTTCGCGGCGATCTACGACGAGTCAGGTGACGCGGCCGACTACGACGTCCACCCCGACGACGACCGGTTCGTGATGGTCACGACCCGGCCGGTGGGGAGCCGGCTGGTGTGGATCCTGAATGCGGTGCCGGCGCGGTAGGGCTCCGGTGGCCCGGCTCGGCCCCCCGCCGCGCGACGCCGCCCGGACGCGTCGCCCCGCCGGTGCCCCTCAGCCTGCCGGCTGGGCGGTCGCGAGCCCCTTGCTGAAGTACTCCAGGGCGCTCTTCGTCTTGGTGCCGTCACCCGCGGTCACCGGGATGCCGCACTTGGTGAGGTAGGCCCTGAACTCGGCGGCCACCCCGAAGGCTTCGTCCGGCGCGGCCTTGGTGGACACCTCCAGGACGCGGGAGCCGTCCGGATAGAGCCACAGTTCCACGACGATCCGGCGATCGAATTTCTTCGGCTGGTGCTTCGCCCGGAGCAGGAAGGTGGGGCCCAGCACGGCCAGCGAGTCCAGGTCGATGCCCGCGGGAGCGTGCGCCTCGAAGAACGCAAGCTGCTCCTTCGAGAACAGCGACCGGAGCGGGGCCGTGCCGGCGGTCACGTCGAGGACCTCCTTGCCGCTGCTGATGCCCTTGAGCGACCCCGAGCACACGAACCCACCAGGCATCGCGTCCAGCTCGACCTTGAAGCTCGCCGAGCGGCGAAGGTCACGATCCACGGCCGAGGGATCCAGCGGCCGCACCTTGATGACGGTGTCGGCCCGCCCCCCCGGGAACCGCCGGGCCCGGACGATCAGGCCGGCCCGGTTCAACGCGAGATCGGGGGTGTCAAAGAAGAACGCCTGACGCGGCTGGGCCTCGACCGGGTCGAGCCCGATGCCAGCGACCGTCGCGCGCGTGCCCGCGGCGGGTGCGACGACCTTGAGCTCGACGCTCGTCGCGCCCTTCAGCAGCTCGAGGACCCTGGCGACTTCCTCCGACGAATAGCGCTCCGCCTCATCGGTCGGTGCGACCCTCGGGGCCTTCATGGTTTCGGTGGCTGTCACGGCCGTCTCCCATGGTTCGTGATCAAGAGTTGCTGCCGACTGGCAAGCGTCGGCGACTGCCATCGGGGCCTATGCGCCGAACCGTTCCTCCAGGACGCCATGGCGCAGGCCGCGATCGCTCACGATGAGGTCCTCCCTACCCAGCTTCTCCATGACCGTCCGGACGATGCAGGCGCCGGCGAGGATGACATCCGCCCGCTTCGGCTGGAGGCCGATGATGCTGCGGCGGGCAGCGGCGTCCCGCGTCCGGTACAGCTCGATCTGGCGGTCGATCTCGGCGCGACCGAGGACCGTGCCCTGCACCACTGCCGGATCGTAGGCCGCAAGCCGGTGCATGACCGCCGTCAGGTTGGTCACCGCCCCACCCATCCCCACCAGCGCGTCGGGGACGGGACGCCGGTCGAGTCGCGTCAGGCCGGCCGCGATGGCCGCCAGCGCCTCCTGCAGTACGCGGGATGACACCGCGCCGCCGAGCCCGTAGCGCTCCGTGTACGCCACGGCCCCCACGTTCACGCTGAACCGCTCGTCCACGCTGGAGTCGTGCCCGAAGGTGAACTGCGAACTGCCCCCGCCGGTGTCGAACACGACCAGCGTGCCCGCCCGCACCCCGAGGCCGGACCTGGCCGCCAGGTAGGCCAACCGGGTCTCCTCCTCCCCCGGGATCACCTCGAGGTCCACCCCGGTGCGCTCCCGGAGGGCGGTGACGACCTCGGGGCCGTTCGAAGCGAGCCGCAGGCCGGCCGTGCCCACGGCGGCGATCGCCCGCACCCCGTGTCGCCTGGCCTCCTCGACCATGGCAGCCATCGCGGCGGCCGTTCGCGCGATCGCAGCGTCGCTGATCCCGCCCTGGTGCGCGAGCCCCTCACCGAGGCGGGTCACTTCCGCGCGGTCGATGATGGTGCGCCAGCGTCCCTCGCGGTCGCGCTCACCGAGGTGGAACTTGACTGAATTGGTGCCCACGTCGATGACGGCGTAGCGGCCCGGGGAATCGTCGATCAGGGCGGCCAGGCCGCGGGGATAGCTCGTGTTGGCGTGGCCCCCGAGGCCCAGCTCCCTGACGGTACGGATGACCCCTGCTGCATCCGCGGACTCGACGGCGATCGTGCGCGTCGGGCGGCCATCGGCCACCACGTCGGACAACTCCACCATGCAGCCGCCGACCGTGTAGCGGGTCCGCCGCTTGTGGACGCCGACCGCCCGGATCGGGCCCCCCGGGCCCGCGAACCGGTCGAGGAAGTCGTCCAGCGTGAGGGTTGCGCCCGAGAGCGGGGGCACCGGGACGTGGAGCGACGCCAGCACCTTCGTCGCGTCGGCCGCGGCGAGGGGAAAGCCCGCCTTCAACGCGGGGTTCCACCGCTCGAGGCCGTCCGCGTTGACCTCCAGCAGCACCTTGATGTCCATCAGCCCGTCGCGGACCTTCACGTTCTCTCCGGTGCCGGAGAGCAGATAGGTCTCGTCGCTCTCCTGGACACTGTCCGGCGGGATCGCCGCCAGGTGTTCGGCCGCCTCCCCGAAGCGCTGCCCGAACGAACGCCATTCCCATCGTGGAGTGACCTCAGCCATCTGCGGGCCGTGTCCGGCAGGAGGAATCACCCACCCGGCGTGCGTGGGTGGGGGGGGCACACCAGCCGGCTAACTTGTGCAGCGTCGGGACGGATGGCGCAAGTGGTCGCGGGGCCCTCAGGACGGCCGGCCCGGAACCCAGCCGGGCAACGCGGCGGCCTGCTTCACCCACGTCGCCATCTGCGCCTCGTCGAGGTCGTCCTCGTGGATGTCGATCCAGCGCGCGTCCTTGCCCGTCCCTCCGGGGGGAACCGGCCGGAGCGACGCGCCGTGGAAGAAGGTCACCTTGACGTAGCGGGTGAAGACGTGGAACGACAGGAACCAGCCCCGGCCCTCGATGCCGTAGAACGGCGAGTTCCACTTCACGGCCTTGCGCACGCCGGGCACGTGACGCGCGACGAGCGCGTCGAGGCGCTCCCCGATGGCGCGCTTCCAGCCCGGCATCGCGGCGAGGTACGCCTGCACCGGGGCGTCGCCGTCGGCCTTCGCGACCTGCGGGTTGCCGCCCGAGAGGAGGACGGCGGGGCCCTTCCCGCCCGCCCGCGCCCGCCCGGATTTCGGGCTGACCTTCGCCGGCGGTGCATTCCGGGTCACCGCGGCCTTCACGAGCGCCTTGAACGCCCGCGCGTCCACCTTCTCCCCCTCGCGGATGTCGATCGCCCTGCGGGTCCGGCCTGCCAGGCTGGAATTGAAGAGCTGCCGTGGGTCCGGGATCGTGGCCCCGCGGGCGAACGTGAGCTTTACCACCTTCGTGTACGCCTCCCCGGTGCACACGATCCCGTGGTGCGACCAGACCGGGGTGTCCCACTTCCACTCCTCGGTCATCCCGGCGTCGGCTTCCAGGATCAGCGCGCGCATGCGGGCCAGGGTCTCCCCGCGCCATCCCCCCAGGTCGCGGATCCGCTGGTCGATGAGCCGGGACGCGGATGTCCCGGCCGCGCCCGCCATCGGCGCGGACTTGGGGCGAGTGGCCACGGTTCATCCTCCAGCGTGCTGGGATGCCCTGCGCCCGCCGCGCCACCTGGTGGCGTGCGGCAGCACGAACAGGTACAGGCCGGTGAGCAGGAGCAGGGCGAGCGGGAACAGCGGCAGATAGGTCAGCCAGGCCGGAGGCTGCCCCCGTGTCATCGCGGCGAAGTTGGCGATGACCGTCAGGGTGAAGGCGATGGACAGCCAGCGGTGAAGCTGCCGAATCCATTGGTTCCGGTTCATGGCATTCTCTCGAGCAGGTCGACGAGCTTGCCGCCCATCATCCTCCAGCCGTAGCGCGCGCCCCCGAAGTTCCGCTTCTGCTCCGGGGTGAAGCCGGACTGCACGAGGGAGAGGCGGGTGCCCGACGCGGTGGGCGCGAGGGTGAAGGTCACGACGGTATCGAGCTCCATGTCGCCGACGACCCAGGTATAGCTGAGCTTCCGCTCCGCCTCGATCTCGAGGATGCGGCAGTGCACCAGGCCGTCCCACCCGGGCTGCGGCTGGGTGCTGAACGTGAAGGCGGCCCCCGGCGCGAGCTCGAGCCCGACCACAGGCAGGAGCCACTCGGCGAGCAGCGCTGGGTGGGTGAGCGCGCGCCACACCTTCTCCGGCGGATGCCGCAGGTCGAAATCGAACGCGAGGGTGCCGGTCTGCGAGGGGGCGGTCGTGTCCGTCGGGTTCATTCTCCCATCCTCCCCAGCAGGGCCTCGAGGCGGCCCAGGTGGTCGGTCCAGAAGGCTCGGTAGTGCGCGATCCAGTCGATGAGCGGCTTGATCCCGCTGGGGTTCACCCGGTAGTAGACACAGCGCCCGTCGCGCCGGCCCTTCACCAGGCCGGCGTCCTTCAGGGTGGCGAGGTGCTGGGAGACGGCCGGCTGGGAGATGTCGAAGCGCGCCGTGAGGTCCTTCACTGCCGCTTCGCCCCGGGTGAGGGATTCGAAGATCGCCCGGCGGCTGGGGTCCGCCAGCGCCTGGAAGATCCGGGTCTCGGCCGCGACCGTGCGCATGGGATATATATAAGGCACGGCTTATTGATTGTCAACCCTGCGGAGCGGGCCGAGGCCGGCGCAGGGCCTATTCCGGGGCTGGCGGCGTCTGGGGCTCCCACAGCTCGATGGGATTGCCCTCGGGGTCCTGGAGCCGTGCGAAGCGGCCGATCGGGTAGCGCATCGGATCCACCTCCACCGCGATCCCGGCGGCTCGCAGCTGCGCGGCCATGGCAGCCAGGTCCCGTACCCGGAAGTTGACCATCCACGCGCGGTCGCGAGCCCCGAAGTAGTCCGTCGTGTCCGGGAAGGGGGAGAACGCGGTCGGTCCGGCTTCCTGCCGCCAGGGCTGCTGGTCGTAGCTGGTGGGCGTGAGCGTCACGCCCAGGTGCCGCTCATACCAGCGCGCGAGCGAGGCCGGGTCCCGCGCACGGAAGAAGAGGCCCCCGATGCCCAGGACCTTCTGCATTCCGCCACCGCCCGGCTCCTGGGCGGCGAGCGGCAGCGCCGCGACGACCAGCGCGGCGAGCAGCGGCAAGGCCTTCATGGGATCCCTCCGGATCGAGGTGGGGGAAGCGGGCGTCGCCGCTCCCCGGCGGGAAGGCCCCCGCCGGTTCACAGGCAGACCCCCCGCACTCCGCACAGCACGGCCAGCGCGTAGATCCCGAGGAGGATGAAGCCGCCCACGAAGAACGCCGGCAGCAGCAGGCCGCGTCCGGATCGGCGTGCAAGGCGGAAGACGAACGGCGCGCCCGTCAGCAGGCTCACCACGTAAGGGCCGACCTGGGCCGTCACCGACATCCCCTCGGGCCGTGGCCAGACCCAGAGGAGGTAGGCGGTCATGG
This sequence comes from Gemmatimonadales bacterium, assembly GCA_035457305.1. Classification (GTDB taxonomy): domain Bacteria; phylum Gemmatimonadota; class Gemmatimonadetes; order Gemmatimonadales; family GWC2-71-9; genus JAICEH01. The sequence goes on along the minus strand of DATIBS010000091.1, from coordinate 4,014 downwards.
TGATGAACGGCAGACCGATCGCGGCCGCCAGCATCCAGCGGTCCTTCACCGTCATGCGACTCCCGATGGCTGCGGCCTGCCTGCAGCCACTGCTGTCAGCCCGGCCTCTCGCTGCCCGACGGATGGTCTGGTGCGGGTCCGGGGCGAGCGCCTGCAGCCCAGGTGGAAGGCACTGCCCGAGGCGGGGCCTAGGCTGCGTCCAGCCGCCCACCCCGGGCTCGCCCCATCCCCAGCGCCATGCCCACCCATGCCGGCCCCACCAGCGCCAGCAACACCCACGACCGCTGCGCGGTGATCCCCGCGAGCGCGAGCACCGCCGCCGCGACACACCCCGCCACCGCGACCCACGCCAGGACCCACGCCCCCCGCCCTGCGCCACCCTGTCGGCCCTCACGGACGGCCCGGGGAAGCAGGCCGGCCAGGACCAGCCCGGTCACCGGCACGATCAGCAGATTGACGTTGCCGTAGGTCACCGTGTGGTCGGTGAAGGCCCACATCAGGATCAGCACCAGCCCGGCCAGACCGGTGACCACGGCGAAGAAGCCGGCGACGATGGTGAATCCGACCGGGTGCCTCCCCAGGTCCCGGAGGAGTCCGCCCAGGAGCACCCCCGCCGTGAGAAACCAGGGCCACCAACGCGGCGGCGCCGCGGGCTCGGGCCAACGGCCCCCTTCGTCCAGCGTGTCCGTCGCCGCCACGATCGGTCGAGGGCCCCCGGGTCCCGGCCGCGTGACCCCGGCGAGGTGCCCGGCGAACCGTTGCGGGAGGAAGCTCTCGGCCCAGGCGTCGATCTCGTGATCGGTGCCCGGCCCGAGCACCAGGTCGAGGCCGGCCCAGGTGGCGGGGTTGTTCGCCGTCACCCGGAGGGTATGCCACCGGAAGGTGGTACCGGTCCACCGCCCCTCGAGCGAGTCCTTCACCACGCCGCCGAGCGCCCGGTCGAGCGCGTCCCGCACCCGCGTGGAGCAATTGTCGAGGTAATAGTCGTAGGCGTAGTACCGGGTGGAGTCGGTGTCGTTCGCCACCAGCGCATCCCGGAGCGCCGCCCGCTCCGCCGGGTCGAGGTCGAGCCGCTGCGCCACGATCTGCCGGCCCGTGCCCCGGTAGTACGCCAGCAGTCGGTTGGCGTCCGCCGATGCCATCCAGTAGTGCATCCGTCCCATGACGAACCGCGGCACGAAGGCCGGGTCGCCGAAGTCGAACCGGCCGTAGTCGTAGCTCGTGGCCTGGCGCGTCACCGTGTCCTCGATGACGATGGCGTTGTGCCCGAAGCGCTCCCAGATGGCGGGGCCCTGCCCGATGGTGATGAGGTGCACCCGCAGGTTGCTGCCGTCCGCGGGGCCCTGGGCACGCGCGGCCGCCGTTCCCGTCACGCACAGCAGGAGCGCCAGGAGGGCTCGAAGGACGGGACGGCCGCCCCGCGCCTCCGCGGTCAACACCCTCACAGCGTGACGTCCTTGCCGTCCGCGGCCGATTTGTAGATCGCCTCCACGATCCGGTGGAGCACGAGCTGCTCGGCCAGGTCCGGCGCCTTCGCCTCGCCCCGGATCGCCGCGAGGAAGTGCGCCCACTCCGCCCGGAATGCGGCCGTGAACTGACTCTCCCGGCTCCCCCCGCCCGTCGGCGTCACGTCCACCGGCGCCCCGTGCATCTCCTTCCAGACGTGGAGGGGGTTGATCCCCGCCGAGCCCCGGGTGCCCCGGATGCCCACGCCGAAGCGCTCCCCCTCGCCCACGTGGTGCCAGGTGACGTCCACGAAGATCGCGGCGCCTTCCTCGCACACCACGAAGGCGCTCCCCGCCTCCTCCACCGCGTCCTTCCGGTCCGGCCGTTCCAGCACCGCGCTCACCCGCACCGGCGTGAGCCGGCCTGCGAGCCAGAGCGAGAGGTCGACGACCGAGAGCCCGAGGTCGAGCATCGCCCCGCCACCCGAGAGCTCCACTTTCCGCCGCCAGCCGAGCATGGCCCGCGCCGGCTTGAAGACATGCCAGCTCCCCCGGACGCTGGTGACCTCTCCGAGCTCCCCGCTCTGCACGAAGCTCCGCACCGCCTGCGCGTCCGGCCGGTAGCGGTGGTTCATCCCCACCATCAGCACCTGGCCCCGCTTCTCCCGCGCCTTTTCCGCCGCCCTGAGGACCTTCTGCACCCCCGCCGTGGTCGTCGCCAGCGGCTTCTCCACCAGCACGTGCACCCCCGCCGACAGCGCCGCCTGGATGTGCACCTCGTGCATGTGGTTCGGGGTGCAGATCGCGACCGCGTCCACTTCGTCCGCGGCGAGCAGGTCCTCGATGTCGTCGTACGCGTCGGCGATGCCGTACCGCTGCCCGATGGCCTGCGCCTTCGGCTGGTCGTTGTCGCAGAGCCCCGTCACCTGCACGCCCTTGAACTTCTTCAGGACCGGAAGGTGCGCCACCTGCACCACCGCGCCCGCGCCGACGATGCCGATCCGGACGGTGTCGTTCATGCCTTGCTCCGTGGGGGAACGGGCTCAGTAGAACCGGATGAGAGTGGTCCCGGGATAGTAGGCGGCGAGGATCGCGTCGTGCCGCTGGCCGGCGCGCGCCCGGCCGATCGCGCCCCACTGGCAGAGACCGACGCCGTGCCCCGCGCCGGCGCCCTCGGCGATCAGCCGTTCGAGTCGGCCGCCGCGCTCGGTCCGGAACTCCACCTGGGCGCTCCGGAGCCAGCCACCGGCCGGGGGCCGGAGCACGCGCCGCACGTCCTGCCCGCTCACCGAAACGTCGGCGTGCTCCCAACGGATGGCAAGCGCCGCGGCCCGACCCGAGCCGGTGCGCTCGGTGACCCGCACGTCACGCAGCCGACCCGCCCCTTCCGGGAGCCGTGTGCCTGCCGCCGGGAGCGTCTCCCGGAGCACCCGTTCCAGCTCGACGCCGGTCCATTCCTCCCGCCATCGGAACCGGGGCGAGAGCCGGCACCAGGCGAGCCCATCCCCGTCCACGTCGGCGAAGGAGCGGAGATAGGGCCGGTCCGCCCCGCGGAAGACGTCCACCCCGCGCTCGGTGCGGCCCCCGCAGGTGGAGTGGAAGAAGGCGTCGATCGGCTGTCCCTGCCAGGCGACGATGACACCGGCGGTGGCGCGCACCGCCTCGGTCGCGAGGGAGTCCTCCGCGTCGGCTCCGCCGTACACCTGGTCCCCCACGCCGGACTCGAGGTCGTATCCCGCGGCACGCCCGCGACCCTGGTTCCGGAGCGCGTACGTCCGGGCGATGATCGCCTGCGCCAGTACCGCCTCCCGCTCCGCGCCCGTCCGGCGCCCCAGCTCCGCCGTGACCACGCTCGGCAGGTAGGCCTCGAGTGCCAGCGCATTCACCAGCGTGACGCCGCCGTTCTCCGCCAGCGCGTCGACGCTGCCCCGGTAGCGCTTGCCGTCCACCACCAGGGCCCCACCCTCCGCCGGCGCCACCGCGAGCCGCTCGTCCCGGGCCAGGAGGCGGCTGCCCTGCCGGACCGCGACGAGTCGCCCATCGCGCCCGAGGCGGACTTCGGTCCCCGCTTCCGCCCGCGCCACGACGGCCCCCGACGGATCGGTGACGACGAGGCCCGCCGTCCCGGAGACCCGGGCGTCCGCCGCCGAGCGCGCCAGGGCGATGCGGATGAGGGGGCCCGAGGACCGGTCGGTCGGTCGATCTGCCGGCCGGTCGGACGGTCGGACGGTCGCACTGTCGGGTGGTCGGTCCGGCGGGCTGTCGGGTACGGTGGCCGGCTCCGGCGGCGGCACCGGTGGCGCCGGGGAACCGCAGGCGGCGAGCAGGAGGGCCGCGGCGAGGAGGCGCCGCGTCATCTCAGGAGCGGAAGTTGCCGAACTGGAGCTCGACGCCGAAGTCCTCGGCGCGGAGGAAGGCGATGACCGCTTGCAGCTCGTCCTTGGACGGGCTGGTGACGCGGACCTCGTCCCCCTGGATGGCGGCAGTGACCTTGCGGAAGGCCTTGGCGTCCTTGAGGGCCTTGACGATCCGCTTGGCCACCTCGGACGAGAGCCCCTGGGTGAGCGCC
>DATIBS010000090.1:0-16323 GCA_035457305.1 Gemmatimonadales bacterium | reverse complement strand
GCGGGGGACGATACGACGACCTGCTCCAGGCGCTGGGTGGGGTGGACCTTCCCGCGCTCGGCTTCGGCATGGGCGACGTGGTGCTGGCCGAGCTGCTGCGCGAGCGCGGGCTCGCGCCGGTGCGCCCCCCGGCGGTGGACGTCTTCGTGGCGGTGGTCACGCCCGGGGACCTCCCGGCGGTGCTGCAGCTGGTGCACGAGCTCCGCGACGCCGGGCTGGGAGTCGAGTATCCCCTCGGGCACCAGGCCCTCGGGAAGCAGCTCAAGCTCGCCGACACCCGGGGCGCCCGCTGGGCGGTGGTGGTCGGCCCCGACGACCGGGCCCGCGGCGAGGTGCAGCTCAAGGACCTGCGCGGGCAGACGCAGCGCGCCGTGCCCCTCGCGGGGCTCCGGGCGGCGCTGGTGCCGTGAATCGCACCGCAGAGACGCAGAGCGCGCAGAGGATCCTGGGGAGGGGGCCGCGACAGGCCTCGCGCCCTGCGTCCTCTGCGCCTCTGCGGTGAACTGAATCGGATCGGGAGCGGAGATGGCCGAATCGAAGGCACTGACCCCCAGGAGCCAGGACTTCAGCGCCTGGTACAACGAGCTCATCGCCCGGGCGGAGCTGGCCGACTACAGCCCCGTCCGCGGCTGCATGGTCATCCGCCCGAACGGGTATGCCATCTGGGAGCAGATGCAGCAGGCGCTGGACCGGATGTTCAAGGACACGGGCCACCAGAACGCGTACTTCCCGCTGTTCATTCCGCAGAGCTTCCTGAGCCGGGAGGCGGAGCACGTCGAGGGGTTCGCCCCCGAGACCGCGGTGGTGACCATCGGCGGGGGGAAGGTCCTCGAGGAGCCGCTGGTCGTGCGCCCCACCTCGGAGACCATCATCTACGCGATGTACGCGAAGTGGATCCAGAGCTGGCGCGACCTGCCCCTGCTTATCAACCAGTGGGCCAACGTGGTCCGCTGGGAGCTCCGCACCCGGCTCTTCCTCCGCACCACCGAGTTCCTCTGGCAGGAGGGGCACACCGCCCACGCCACCGAGGCGGAGGCGGAGGCGGAGACCCGCCTCATCCTCGGGGTGTACCGGACGTTCGCGGAGGAGTGGATGGCGATGCCGGTCATCACCGGCCTGAAGACCGAGAGCGAGAAGTTCGCCGGCGCGCTCCGGACCTACGCCATCGAGGCGATGATGCAGGACAACAAGGCGCTGCAGGCGGGCACGTCCCACAACCTCGGCCAGAACTTCGCGCGGGCATTCGACGTGACCTACCAGACCGCCGAGGGCGGCCTGGACCACGTCTGGAACACCTCGTGGGGCGTCTCCACCCGCCTCGTCGGCGGGCTGATCATGACCCACGGCGACGATGCCGGCCTGGTCTGCCCGCCGCGCCTCGCCCAGTGGCAGGTGGTCGTGGTGCCGATCTACCGGAGCGAAGAGGAGCGCGCCGCGGTGCTCGAGGCGGGCGAGGTGATCCGCCAGGAGCTTCGCCGCGCCGGCATCCGGGTGCACGTGGACGCGCGGGAGGGCATGAAGCCGGGGGCCAAGTACTACGAGTGGGAGGGGCGCGGCGTCCCCTTCCGCCTCGAGGTCGGCCCGCGCGACCTGGCCAACGGGACCCTGATGCTCGCCCGGCGTACCGGTGGAAAGGAGTCGATCCCCCGGGCCGGGCTGGTGGCCCGCCTGGAGGAGGAGATGGCGCGCATGCAGGCGGCGCTGCTCGAGGTGGCCCGCGCCCGGCGGGAGGCCAACACCGTCCGCGGGGTCACGAAGGAGCGGTTCGTGGAGTTCATCGCCGCCGACGGGGGCTTCGCCTACGGCGGGTGGTGCGGCGACGCGAAGTGCGAGGCGGAGATCAAGGAGCGGACCAAGGCCACCATCCGCGTGCTCCCCGACGAGGAATTCCGGTCGCCCGAGCCCCCCGCCGCCTGCCAATGGTGCGGCCGGCCCAGCGTCGCCGAGGCGGTCTGGGCCAGGGCCTACTGATGCCGGAGGCCGCGCTGCTGGCGGACGCGGGCCTCGAGCGGCGGGACGGCGCGCTCCACCTCGGCGGCGTGGCGCTCGACGAGGTCGCCGTGGCGGTCGGGACCCCGGCGTGGATCTACAACGCCGGGGCGATCCGGGAGCGCTATCGGGCCCTCGCCGCGGCGCTCGCGCCGCTCCGGCCCAAGCTCCACTACGCGGTGAAGGCCAACTCGAACCTTGCGGTGCTCCGCGTGCTCCGCGATCTCGGGGCGGGGGCGGACATCGTGTCGGGCGGGGAGCTCGCCCGCGTGCTGGCGGCGGGGTTCGCCCCGGCCGACGTGGTGTTCAGCGGGGTGGGGAAGCGCGAGGACGAGCTGGCCGCAGCGCTCGAGGCGGGGGTGGGCCACGTGAACGTCGAGTCGCTCGACGAGCTCGAGCGGCTGGCGGGCGTCGCCCGCCGGCTCGGGCGGCGCGCGGCCATCGGCATCCGGGTGAATCCCGACGTCACCACCGAGACCCACCCCTACATCTCCACGTCGAGCGGCGGGATCAAGTTCGGCATCCCCGCCGACCGCGTGGCCGAGGCCGCCCGCTTCGCCGCCGGGCACCCCTGGCTCGAGCTCCGGGTGCTGGCCGTCCACCTCGGGAGCCAGCTGACGGACCCGGCGCCGTTCCGGGAGGGAGCCGACCGGCTGCTCGCGCTTCTCGCGGAAGTGCGGGCGCTCGGGGTCGATTCCGTCCGGGCGCTCGACGTCGGCGGCGGGCTCGGCATCGCCTACCGCGGCGGCGACGGAATGGACCTGCCGGCCTACGCCGCGGCGCTCATCCCCCGCCTTTCGCCGGCCGGGCTCGAGACCTACGTCGAGCCCGGCCGCTTCCTGGTGGGGAGCAGCGGCGTGCTCGTCACCGAGGTCCTCTACCGGAAGCATTCCGGCGGCAAGGACTTCGTGATCGTGGACGCGGCGATGAACGACCTGCTTCGCCCCAGCCTCTACCGCGCGCACCACGGCATCGTCGAGGTCCGGGCTACCGGCCGCCCGGCGCGGCCGGTGGACGTGGTCGGGCCGGTGTGCGAGACCGGCGACTTCCTGGCCCTCGACCGGCCGCTCCCCGCGGTCGAGCCGGGGGAGCGCCTGGTCGTGCTGGGCGCCGGCGCCTACGGCTTCGTGATGGGCAGCAACTACAACACCCGGCCTCGCGGCCCGGAGGTGCTGGTGGACCACGGCCGCTGGGCGGTGGTCCGCCCCCGCGAGCGGGTGGAGGACCTCTTCGCCACGGAAACCGCCGATCCGTTCGCATGACCCTCCGATCGTGACACGTGACTCGTGACTCGTGACTCCATGGCCCCCGAGCACCACCCCGGCATCCTCATCATCGACTTCGGGTCCCAGTACACCCAGCTGATCGCACGCCGGGTGCGCGAGGCCCACGTCTACTGCGAGATCCACCCGCCCAATCGCTCCATCGAATGGATCCGGGCCTGGGACCCCGAGGGCATCATCCTCTCCGGCGGGCCCGCGTCGGTCTACGGGGAAAACGTCCCCACGGCGGATCCGGCCCTCCTCGAGCTCGGCATCCCGGTGCTCGGTGTCTGCTACGGGATGCACCTGATGGCCCACCTCTCCGGCGGCCGGGTGGAGCGCGCCGCCCGGCGGGAGTACGGTCGGGTGGCGCTCGAGGTGGTCGGGGGACGGCTCTTTCGTGGTTTCGACCCCGCCGAGCCGACCCAGGTCTGGATGAGCCACGGCGATCACGTGGACGTGGCGCCGCCGGGCTACCGGGTGACGGCGCGCACCCAGAACGCCCCCGTGGCGGCGTTCGAGCACGAGACGAAGCCACTGCACGCGGTGCAGTTCCACGCCGAGGTGGCGCACACCCCCCGCGGCGGCGAGATCCTGGAGAACTTCCTCTTCGAGGTCTGCGGCGCCACGCCGGACTGGACCCCGGGACACTTCATCGAGCTCGAGGTCGAGCGGATCCGGCGGATGGTCGGTCCGACGGCCCGCGTCATCTGCGGCCTCTCCGGCGGGGTGGATTCGTCAGTGGCCGCGGCCCTGGTGCACCGTGCCGTGGGCGACCGGCTCACCTGCATCTTCGTGGACCACGGCCTCCTCCGGCTGCACGAGCGGGACCAGGTGGAGCAGACCTTCCGGCGCCACCTCGGGATCGACCTCCGGGTGGTGGACGCGTCGGCGCGCTTCCTCGACCGGCTCCGCGGCGTGGCCGATCCCGAGGAGAAGCGGAAGCGCATCGGGCACACGTTCATCGAGGTCTTCGAGCAGGAGGCCCGGGCGGTCGGGCCCGATGTCGGCTTCCTGGTGCAGGGCACGCTGTACCCTGACGTGATCGAGTCGCTCTCCCCCCTCGGCGGGCCCTCGGTGACCATCAAGACGCACCACAACGTGGGCGGCCTCCCGGAGCGTCTCCCGTTCCGGCTGATCGAGCCGTTGCGCGAGCTGTTCAAGGACGAGGTGCGCCAGGTGGGGCGGGAGCTCGACCTGCCGGAGGAGATGGTCGGCCGGCATCCGTTCCCCGGCCCCGGTCTGGCGATCCGCATCCTCGGGGACGTCACCCCGGAATCGCTCGAGACCCTCCGGAAGGCTGACGCCATCTTCATCGAGGAGATCCGCGCCGCCGACCTCTACGACAGCATCTGGCAGGCCTTCGCCGTGCTCCTCCCGATCCGCTCCGTCGGCGTCCAGGGCGACGAGCGGAGCTACGACCAGGTGGTTGCCCTCCGGGCCGTGACCAGCCGGGACGGGATGACCGCCGACTGGTTCGCCTTCCCGCCGGATGTCCTGGCCCGGATGTCGAGCCGGATCGCGAACGAGGTCGATGGGGTGAACCGCGTGGTCTACGACGTCAGCAGCAAACCGCCGGCGACCATCGAATGGGAGTGAGCGGGGGCTGGCGCGGATTTTGCATGCCATAGGCAGGCTGAAGTCCTTGCCGCACAAGAGTTTATGCTCGTCCGGGCCGCGCCGCGCTCGATTCCCGGCGCCGCCCCCGACGGCTGGCGTTTCACGGGGGCCACAGGATGGGCGCAGCGAAACCACGGGTGGCGATTCTCGGCAGCGGGATGGCGGGCCTCGGGGCGGCCTGGCGGCTCCGCGCCGAGGGACTGCCCTCGGTGCTCTACGACAAGAACGCCTACCCGGGGGGGCACACGGCCTCCCACCGGATCGAGGGCTTCGTCTTCGACGAGGGGCCGCACGTGTCGTTCACGAAGGACGAGACGGTGCGGCGGCTCTTCGCGGAAAGCGTCGGCGGGCGGTACGAGGCGGTGGACGCGCGGATCAACAACTACTGGCGGGGGCACTGGATCCGCCATCCCGCGATCACCAATCTGCACGGCCTCCCGGCCGGCCTCGTGGTGGACGTGGTGAAGGACTTCGTCGAGCGGGAGCGGCAGGCGCCGCCGGCGATCCGCACCTACGAGGACTGGCTCGTGGCGAGCTACGGGCGGACGTTCGCCGAGACCTTCCCGATGCAGTACACCCGGAAGTACCACACGACCGACGCCGCGAACCTCAGCACCGACTGGGTGGGGCCCCGGCTCTACCAGGCGCGCCTCGAGGAAGTGCTGCATGGCGCCGTCTCCCCCGACACGCCGAACATCCACTACGTCCAGGATTACCGCTATCCGGCCGAGAACGGCTTCCAGGCCTTCCTCGGCGGCCTGACGGCCGAGTCCACGCTGGCGCTCGGCCATCGGGCGGTGGAGGTGGATCCGCGCCTCCGCGAAGTGCGCTTCGCCAACGGGGTGGTCGCCCGGTACGACCACCTTATTTCCTCGGTGCCGCTCCCCGACCTGGTCCCGATGATCGCGGGGGCGCCCGCGGACGTCCTCGCCGCGGCCGGTCGCCTGGCCTGCACCACCCTCGTGCTGGTGAACCTGGGCGTGGCACGGCCGGACGTCTCCGAGGCGAGCTGGAACTACTACTACGATGACGAGTTCCCCTTCAGCCGGGTGAGCTACCCCCGCACCTTCTCGACCCGGACGGTCCCGGAGGGGATGAGCGCCATCCAGGCCGAGGTGTATTTCTCGCGCAAGTACCGGCCGCTCGAGGGACCGCCCGAGGCGTGGATCGAGCCGACCATCGCGGGGCTGGTCCGGTGCGGGGTCCTCCGCCCGGACGACCGCATCGTGCTCCGCCAGGCCATGCTGATCCCCTACGCCAACATCATCTTCGATCTGGAGCGCGAGGCGGCGCTGCGCACCGTCCACGGCTACCTCGAGGAGGTCGGCATCGGCTACTGCGGCCGCTACGGGGAATGGGGCTACCTCTGGTCGGACGAGGCATTCCGCAGCGGGGAGCGTGCGGCGCAGGGGGTGCTGGACCGGGCCGGCGCCGGGAGCCCGGGCGCATGAGTGTAAGCGGGCGGGTGCCGCGCGTCAGCATCGGCGTGCCGGTCTACAACGGGGCGCGCTACCTCCGGGAGTCTCTCGACGGGCTGCTGGCCCAGACGTTCACCGACTTCGAGCTCGTGATCGCCGACAACGCGTCCACCGACGCCACGGAGGCGATCTGCCGGGAGTATGTCGCGCGCGACCCGCGGGTCCGCTACCACCGGAACGAGCGCAACCTCGGTGGGCCGGGCAACTTCCGCCGGGTCTTCCGGCTGTGCCGGGGCGAGTACCACAAGTGGTCCACGGCCGACGATCTCTGGCATCCCACGTTCGTGGAGAAGTGCGTGGCCGTGCTCGAGGCGCGGCCGGACGTGGTGCTGGCCTACCCCAGGTCGAACATCGTCGACGCGGCCGGGGCCGTGATCCGCACCTTCGACGACCCGCTCGACCTGCCGGAGGCATCCCCGTCCGTCCGGGTCCGGCGGGTCATCGAGGAGAGCACGCTCTGTCACGCGCACCTCGGGGTGATCCGGCGATCGGCCATGCTCCACACCGGCCTCATCGGGAGCGAGCTGGCCTCGGACATCCGGTTCCTGGCCGAGATGGCGATGCTCGGGAAGTTCGCCGTGGTGCCGGAGCACCTGTTCGGGCGCCGGTTCCACGAGGCCTCGTCGAGCTGGGCCCGGGAGGATGCCGAATGGCAGCGGCGGTACTACGCTCCCGGACGATCGGGCGTGGCCCGCTTCGGGACCTGGCGCCGGTACACCCACCTGCTGCTTCGGGCGGCGCGGATTCCCATCCCGCTCGCGGACCGGTGGGAGCTGCTCCGGTTCCTCGGGCGCCGCATGCGCTGGCAGCGGGGGGTACTGGCCCGGGAGCTGATCCAGAGCGCCATCCCGGCCCGGCAGGCGACCGTCACCCATCCGCGCTAGCCGCTTGCGGTGTCGTCTCCCCGCGTTCGCGCGCGCAAGGCGACGTGGGGATCCCCCGGAGAACCCATGCGCTCGTCCCATCGCGCCCTCGTCCTGGGCCTCGCGGCTGCGCTCGCCGCCCCGGCTCCGGCGCTCCACGCCCAGCCGCCGGCGACCTGCGGCGAGACCGCGGACTCGCTGGTCGCCTTCATCAGCCGGAACTACGTCGCGCTCCGGATGGACACCACCGCGGGTGGGCCCGCCGCGGCCCTGCGGCGGACGCCCCTGCCCGCCGCGGGTCGTCGGCTCGGGGCGCTCCCGTGCTACCTCGCCTTGCGCGAGTGGGTGGAGGGTTTCCGGGACGGGCACCTCTTCCTCCTCGAGTCCACCCGGATGGATTCGGCGGAGACGGCCCGGCGGGCTGCCTCCGTGCGCCGCCTCGCCGTGGACGAAGCAGGATTGCGTCGGCGGCTCGCCGTCCCGGGAGCTCGCGATCCGATCGAGGGGATCTGGTACGACCGGGGGCTCCGGGTGGCGGTGGTGCCGGACCCGGCGGGGCCCCGGGGGGCGCTGGTGGCCGTGGTGCTCGACGCGGACACTGCCGGGTGGAGGCCGGGAGCGGTGCGCGCGCGTTTCACCGTACGGACCGACGGGAGCTACGACGCGGCGCTGGCCGAACGGAACCATGCTGAGCGGCATTTCGTCGCGCGCCTGCACCGCGGCGTCCTCCTTCGGATGCCGCCGCACATGTGGGGCAGGGAGGTGCCGACCCCGCGCGGCGAACTGCTCGACACGCTGGATCCGCGCCGGCCGACGCTGCGAAGCGAGGGCCGGGCCGTGATCCTCGCGATGCCGTCCTTCGACCCGGAACGGGCGGGGCCACTGCCGCGGCTGCTCCGGGCGTGGCACGATCGGATACTCGCGGCCGACCCCTTCGTGATCGACTTGCGGGGCAACGAGGGTGGCAGCTCCCTCGCGGCGCGTCCGCTCCTCGCGTACGTGCAGGCGGAGCCGGAGCGACCCGCGACCTACCCCGACTGGCAGCCAATGGTCCTGGCATCGGCCGACCACGTCGCGTGGCTCCGGTCCCAGCTGCCGGCTGATGGCGCGGGCCCGCCCTGGGTGACCCGGCTCCTGGCCCGGATGGAGGCGGCCCCCGACGAGGTCGTGCCCTACATGCTGCCGGAGGAGCTCCCCGCCCGGTGGCGTCCCCGAACCACGCACGCCGGCCCGGCGCGCGTGGTCGTGGTGGTGGACGACGGCGTGATGAGTGCGGGGGAGTCGTTCGTGCTGGAGGCGGTGCGGAGTCCGCGCGTGGTGCTGACCGGCGAGCCGACCGCCGGGGTGCACGACTTCCAGAACACCAGGGTCGTGGCCGTCGGCCGCGGAGAGTATCGCTTCCTGCTAGGCTACCCGACCCTCGCGGGCCATCCCCGGTTCCCTCATGGGGGCATCAACCGGGTGGGCATCAGCCCATCCCGGCTCTTCCCGGTCGGGGAAGGGGAGGGGTGGGACCGCTAAGGCCTTGGTTCCGGCTCAGGGCCAGGGGCCGTAGGAGCCGCAGAGCGCCGCCACATCGGTCCCCAGCGGCACTCTCAGCGTGCCGAGGATGATCGCGTTCATGACGGCGCGCGGGGAGACATGCAGCCGCCCGCCCAGGGGTGAGAACGTCGCGTGGATCTTCCCGAAGTGGCCGAGCCCGATCGTGTGGCCGTTCTCGTGCAGGGCGACCGTCTGGACGTCCGCATCGCCCCCGAGGCCGGTGAGCGTCCAGGTGAACGCATTGTTGTACCAGACCTCGGCGAAGGCGTAGTCGAGGTTGCCGTCGCGGTCGATGTCACTCGGGATGAAGTTGCCGTCGTCGTCGACGTCGCCCCACACGAACGGGAACGTGGCGCCCAGGATGAGGTCGGAACCGTCCGGCGCCAGCAGGTCGAAGTAGTCGCCGGGCAGGAAGCCGAGGGTGTTGACCTCACCGACGGTCGGGTCGCCGCCGGGGAACATCCCGCTCGGGAAGGTGCCGTCGTAAGGGACCTGCACGAAGTCCAGGGGAGCGCAGGAGAGCCCGGCCCACGTGGCGAAGGACGCGGCAACCTGCGGTCGGCCATCCTGGACGCCGGCGATGGAGTTGACGCCCGCCAGCGGGGCATAGAAGTAGTGCCGCAGCGTATTCCCCGCCGGTCGCCGGGGGTCGCCGTCCACCCACTGGACGCCGAACTGCAGGCTGCGATCGTTGGCGAAGACGACCGAAGCCATCTCCGCCGGCGCGGTCGAGACCAGCGACATCTCCGCCCGCGCGGCGCGGTAGCTGGCCCCCGCCGCTTCGAGCCGCCGGTTCACCTCGTCCAGCATGGCGCTCGTCACCGCACGAACGGCCTGCATCGGGCGGGTGCCATCGGCTGCCGGGGCGGTCGGGGAAGTGTCCGGGCCGCACCCGGCGGCCAGCAGGACCGGGGCGAACAGCCACGGCAGTCGATGGAAGGGTCGCATGGCACCAGCTCCGGGGGAGGGTGGCTCAGACCTTCTTTTCCTCGAGCAGGGCGAAGAACTCGGCGGGAGTCTCCAGCCGCATCAGCCGCTCGGGGACGTCCGGTTCCTTGGCGAACTGGGCGATCCGGCCGAGCACCGGGAGGTACTGGTTGGAGACTTCGAGCGGAGGAGCGACGATCAGGAAGAGGAAGTGGACCGGCTTGTCGTCGATGGCGCGGTATTCGAGTCCGGCACGGTGCCGGCCGAAGGCGAGGCGCAGGCGGCTCGCCACCAGCGAGCGGCAGTGGGGAATCGCGACGCCGCGGCCGACGCCGGTCGACCCGAGGTTCTCGCGGCGCTTCAGCACCTTGAGCAGGGTCTGACCGGACCGCTCGTCCATCCGGAGGAGGCCGACGAGCTCCTGGAGGGCGTCGTCCTTGGTGGCGGAGCGGAGGTCGAGCGAGACGGCGTCGTCGGTGAAGAACTCGCGGAGGCGCATGGGGCAAGTTAGGCCGCGACTCGGCGGGGTGTCAATCGGGCAGGGCCGCCGCGCGTTGCCCGGGTCCCCGCCGGCAAGTATCTTTCCCGCATGAAGTTGCCTTACCACGTCCCGGCGCCGTTCCCCCTCATCCTCGCCCCGATGGCGGGGGTGTCGGAGGCCCCGTTCCGGCAGGTCAGCCGGGGGCTGGGCGCCGACGTCGTGATGTCGGAGTTCCTGTCCTCCGAGGCCATCCGGCGCCGCATCCGGTCGACCCTGGAGGGCGCCGACTTCGAGGAGTGCGAGCGGCCGATCGGCATCCAGATCTACGGGAGCGAGCCGGCGGCGATGGCGGAGGCCGCCGGGCTGATCACCGCGCATTACCGGCCCGAGTTCATCGACATCAACTTCGGGTGCCCGGTGAAGAAGGTCGTCCAGCGGAACGGCGGCTCCGGCTGCCTCCGGGACCTGGGGCTCGTGGACCGGATCATCCGGGCGGTGGTGGCGGCCACTGACCTGCCGGTGACGGTGAAGACCCGGAGCGGCTGGAGCGAGGAGCAGCGCGACCCGGTCGGGATCGCCCGCCGGATGCAGGACGCCGGGGCCCGGGCGTTCACGCTGCACGCGCGGACCCGGACCCAGATGTTCTCGGGCCGCGCCGACTGGGACGAGATCGCCCGGGTGGTCGAGGCGCTCGACATTCCCGTCATCGGCAACGGCGACCTTCAGGCGGCCGAGGACGTGGTCCGGATGCGGGACCACACCGGATGCGCCGGGGTGATGATCGGCCGGGGGGCGTTCGGCAATCCCTGGCTCTTCCGCGACGCCCGGGCCCTCCTGGCCGGGGCACCGAAGCCGGCGGCGCCCGACGCCGCGGAGCGCTTCCGCGTGGCGCTGGAGCACGCGCGGCTCGCCCTCCGGCTCCAGGGCGACAGCCGGAAGACGATGGTCGAGTTCCGGAAGCACTTCGGGTGGTACACCCGCGGCCTGCCCCACGCGAGCGACCTCCGTCAGCGGCTCTTCCAGATCGAGTCCATCGCCGAGGCCGAGGCGATCTTCGTGGAGTACCTCGAGCCGGCCGCGCGCGCCGCGTGACCCCCGACCAGCTCGAGGCCCTGCTGGCCGACGTGGCCGCCGGCCGGCTGGACCCGGCGGCGGCCCTCGAACGGCTCCGGCACCTGCCCGGCGAGACGCTTCCCTTCGCCCACATCGATCATCACCGCGCGCTGCGGAACGGGCAGCCCGAGGTCGTGCTGTGCGGCCCGAAGACGGCCGCGCAGGTCGTGGCGATCTGCGAGCGGCTGGCCGCGGCCAGCGGCACCTTCCTCGGCACGCGGGTCACGGACGAGCAGGCGGCGGCGCTGGCCGCCCGGTTTCCCGGGCTGGTCTGGAACCCGCTCGCCCGCGCCGCCTGGCTGCCGCCCGATCCCCGGCCGGCGCCGCGGGGCCGGGGGTCGGTCCTCGTGGTGTCCGCGGGTACCAGCGACCTCCCCGTGGCCGAGGAGGCCGCAGTGACGGCGGAGGCGTTCGGCAACGCCGTGGAACGGCTCCCGGACGTCGGGGTGGCGGGGCTGCACCGGCTCATGGGCGCGAGCGAGCGGCTGGCGCGGGCTGCGGTGGTCATCGTCGTGGCCGGGATGGAGGGCGCGCTGCCGAGCGTCGTCGGTGGCCTGGTTCGCGCGCCGGTGATCGCCGTGCCCACCAGCGTCGGCTACGGCGCGTCGTTCGGCGGCCTGGCCGCGCTCCTCGGGATGCTCAACTCCTGCGCGGCCGGCGTGACCGTGGTGAACATCGACAACGGCTTCGGGGCGGCCGCCGCCGCGAGCCGCATCAACCAGGGGAGCTGACCGGTGCGCCGCGAACTGCCCGTGGCGTGCGAGCCCGCCTACCGCTGGATCGACCTGGTCGAGCCCGAGCCGGCCGAACTCGAGGGCGTGGCGCGCGACCTCGAATTCCATCCCGCGGTGGTGCAGGACTCCCTCGATCCCGAGCACCTGCCCAAGATCGAGCGGTTCGACGGCCGCACGTTCCTGATCGTTCGCGCCTTCGACGAGGCGTGCGGCGACGACGCCGTGACGGTGCAGGAGGTCAGCCGGAAGGTCGCGATCTTCCTCGCCCCCGGCACCATGGTCTCGGTGCACCGGAAGGACCAGGCGTTCCTCCGGGCGCTGCAGCAGCGCTGGACCTCCGGCACGGTCGCCCCGGCGCCCTGCCAGCCCGGGCTCATCGTCGAGCTGGTGGGCGCCGCGGTCGAGAGCTTCAGCCGGCCGCTCGAGCGGGCGGAGGACCGGCTCGACGCCCTCGAGGAACGGCTCTTCTCCCGTCCCGAGCCGACCGCCGACCTGGAGGAGCTGCACTTCCTCAAGCGCCGCATCTCCGCCTTCAAGCGCCTGCTCTGGCATTCCCTCGCGGTGATCCAGCGGTTGCCGGACCACCCCGTCGGCCGGGATGCGGCGGTGTTCCAGGACCTGCACGAGACGGCGGAGAGCCTCTACTTCTACGCCGACGAGCTGCTCGAGAGCGCGAACAACCTGCTCGGCCTGCAGCTCTCGCTCGCCTCGCACCGGACCTCCGAGGTGATGCGGGTGCTCACGATCTTCTCGGTGTTCTTCCTCCCGCTCACGTTCCTGGTGGGGGTCTACGGGATGAACTTCCGCCACCTGCCCGAGCTCGAGTGGCGCTGGGGGTACGCCGCGGTCTGGGCCGTGATGCTGCTGGTGACGGCCCTGATCTTCTCCTGGGTCAAGCGGCGGGGGTGGCTGTGATGAGTGCACAAATCTGGCTGGTGGCGATCGGCGTCGGCCTCGGGGCCGTCGGGGGCTTCGTGCTGGGCGGGGTGCGGCGGGCACTCCGCCGCCCCGCGCCGCCTCGCGGGGTCGCCCCCCACCTGCTCCCCGACCCCGCGCTGGCCTGGCTCCGGCGGGCGGCCGGCGCTGCCGGGGTCTGGACCCTCGAGACGGGGGACTCCGCCGGTCGGCTGCTGCACCACGCGCTCGACCCGGCCCGTCCGCCGGCGGAGGACGTCGCGGAACTGGTCGAGCGCCGGCTCGAGGCGCTCGCGGCGGGCCCGGCCGGCGGCACCGTCGAGCGGCTCTCCGGAGGGACCCTGGTGGCCGAGGCGGGCAACGGCGCGGCCGCCGGCCTGCTGCTCCCGGGGGACGCGACCCTCGAGGTCCTCGAGGACGCCCGGTACTCCCTGGCGGAGCTGCTCGAGGGCCTCCGCCAGCGGCCGGTCCTGCGCGAGGTGACGCGCAGTCCCGGGGAACAGACCGGGGAGTCGGTCGGCAGCGTCGGACTCCGGCTCGCAGCCCAGCTCGAGCGCATCACCGGTGCTGCCGCCGTGGTCGCGGTGCGGATGGGTGATGCGGTGCGGATCGTCGGCACGTCGCAGCAGGCCGACCCCAGGCTCCGCGACCGCGATGCCCCGCCCGAGTCATGGCTGGCCCGTGCCGGGGCGGGGTCCGAGCCGCCCGATGCCCTGGACGAGGACCCCCTCGACGACCTCGTGCCCGACCGTCGGCGCCGGGCGGGGCGCTGGCATGTCCGCACCATCCGGAGCGAGGGCGAGCCGGTGGGCGCCGTCGCCATCCTGCTTCCACCCGAGCAACCGTTCAGCGGGGCGATGGCCGCGGAGGTGGCGGCGGCGCTGGGCCACGCCGGACCGCGCCTGGTCGAGGCGGGCCTGCTCGAGCAGCGCACCCAGCAGTCGCGAACCGACGCCCTGACCGGCCTGCCCAACCGGCGCGGGCTCGACGAGTCGTCCTTCCGCGGACAGGGCGAGACCGCCGGCGTCTACATCGCCGCCGACCTCGACAAGTTCAAGATCCTGAACGACACCCTCGGTCACGACGCGGGGGACGCGGCGCTGGTCCATTTCGCCGGGATCCTCCGGGCCCAGCTCCGCGGGACCGACGTGGCCGCCCGGGTGGGTGGGGAGGAATTCGCCATCTGGCTCCCGGGCCAGACGCTGGAGGAAGGGGTGCGGGTGGCCGAGCGCATCCGCCACGCGCTGGGGATGAGCCGGCTCAACTGGCAGGGTCACCAACGCCCCCTCAGCGCGTCGTTCGGGGTCGCGGCCTGCCCGGAGACCAGCCGACACCGGGAGAACCTCGTCCAGCAGGCCGACGCTGCGCTGTACAAGGCCAAGGACCTGGGCCGGAATCGAGTTGAGGCAGCACAGCGCAAGTGATTCAGGGTCAGGCTGTTGGCTGCTGTCACCTCACCCGGATTCTCGGGCACGGGCCCTTGACCCTGGCCCCCCGCCCGGGTAACCTTCAGGCGTACCTCAACCCGGGGGCGATCGGCTTCGACGGGCTAGTTGAACGGAAGGTTGCGTGCCGAGGTCCAGATCCCTCGTAAAACCGTCTGGAAACGATCCAACTGCCAACTCTGATCTGGCGATGGCTGCGTAAGCTGAGCTGAGCTCGCTTCACGCACCACCGCTGCGGGGGGCCCGCCCGGGGCGTCACGCAGCGGCAAAGCAAGCCGGGCTGGTTTCCGGGGTGCCCCGAGTCCGGAAATGAGAACCAAGGGGATTGGCGCCGCGGTGGTCGGTCCGTCACCGCCGCGGGGCGACATCAAGACGGGCCTACGCACGTAGTGGCCGGCCTGGATGCTGGTTCGGACCAGGGTTCGATTCCCTGCGCCTCCACTGGGGCCGTTCTCCGCGAGGGGGACGGCCCTTATTGTTGGGTCGAAGGTCGAAGGCCACGAGTCTCCCTCCCGCGAGCGAGTTGCCGTTGACCGATCCGACCGATTTCACGACCCGGCTGCAGGCCGCACTCGGCGGCGCCTACCGCCTGGAGCGGGAGCTGGGCGGGGGCGGCATGAGCCGGGTGTTCCTCGCGGTCGAGGCGAGCCTCGGCCGTCGGGTCGTAATCAAGGTCCTCCCGCCCGAGATGGCGGCCGCGGTCCAGACCGAGCGCTTCCAGCGCGAGATCCAGGTCGCCGCCTCGCTCCAGCATCCCCACATCGTCCCGCTCCTCACCGCCGGCGCCGCCGGCGATCTCCTCTATTACGTGATGCCGTTCATCGAGGGCGAGTCCCTGGGCGACCGCCTCGCCCGGGAGGGGGCGCTGCCCGTGCCCGAGGCGGCTCGGATCCTCCGCGAGGTGGTGGACGGACTGGCGCACGCCCACGCCCGTGGGGTGGTGCACCGCGACATCAAGCCGGGCAACGTGATGCTCTCCGGCCGTCACGCGATGGTGACCGACTTCGGCGTGGCGAAGGCGGTCACCGCCTCGAGCGCGGCCGGCAGCTCGCTCACCTCCCTGGGCGTGGCCCTCGGTACCCCGGCCTACATGGCGCCGGAGCAGGCAGTGGCCAATCCCGCCACCGACCACCGCGCCGACATCTACGCCGTCGGGGTGGTGGCCTACGAAATGCTCGCCGGGCGGAAGCCTTACGAGGCGCCGACCCCGCAGGCGATGCTGGCCGCGCACATCACCGGCTCGCCGGACCCGGTCTCGCGCTACCGCGCCTCGATTCCCCCGGCGCTCGCCGCCACCGTGATGCGCTGCCTCGAGAAGCACCCGGCGGACCGGTGGCAGTCCGCCGCCGACCTGGGTCAGGCGCTCGAGGCTGCCGTCACGCCGAGCGGCGGGACGACGCCTGTCTCGACCGCGCCGCATCCCGCGGTGCGGGCAACGGCCGAGGCCGCGCTCCGCCGCGGCGGCCCCGCACGGGTGGCCCTGCTGTTCGGCGTGGCGACCGTCGTCGTCGTGGGCGCCGCGTTCGGCCTGACCCGCCTCCTCGGCCTCCCCGACTGGGTCTGGCTCAGTGCGGCGATCCTGATGCTCGCGGGCCTGCCGGTGATCCTCTATACCAGCCGGGTCGAGCGCCGCCGCGCCGCCGCCGCCACCCAGGGGACCCTGCGGTTCGAGCCCGAGCCGGCCCACCACGGCTGGTTCACCTGGCACCGGTCCCTCCTCGGTGGCGCGCTCGCGATCGGCGCCCTCGTCCTGGTCGCGGGGGCTTACGCCGGCGCAAGGGTGATGGGCATTGGCCCCGGGCGGACCCTCGTGTCCGATGGGGTCCTGGCGGGCACCGACCGGCTGGTCCTGGCCGATTTCTCGAATCGTACGACGGACTCGACCCTCGGACCGTCCATCACGGAGGCGCTGCGGGTGGACCTGGGCCAGTCGAAGGTGGTCCGCCTGCTGGCG
>DATIBS010000089.1:0-7425 GCA_035457305.1 Gemmatimonadales bacterium | reverse complement strand
AGGTGGGCCTGCTGGCGCTCGACGTGGCGCGGGGGCGGCCGGAGGACGTGGCCAGCCGGTTCCGGGCCGACAGCGTGCTGCCCGAGCGCGTCCGGCTCATGCTCCCGCTGCTGCTCGTCCCGCTCGGCGTTCCCCTGGAGGCGGAGGCGGACGCCGCTCGGCGGGACCTCGCCGCGGAATACGGCCGGGCCGGGGAGCGGTCGTCGAGCCCGGTGCACGCGTGGATGCTCGGCGCCGCGGCGCTCGAGGCCGGGGACCGCGCGGGAGCGCGGGCCGCCGCGGGCGAGCTCGCGCGCCGCGCCGCGGTGGGCGGCCGACTCGAGACCCAGCTGGCGGTGGCGCTGGCCGCGCGCCTCGACCTGGCCCGGGCGGACACGACCACCGCGGTGGCGCGGCTGGCCGAGCTCCGGCCGGCCGCGCCGCTCGACGCCCTGGGCTGGGCGCCCTGGGAGACGCTCGGCGCGGAGCGAATCCTGCTCGCCCGGCTCCGGCTGGCCCGCGGCGACACCGGCGGGGCGCGACTGGTCGCGTCCGGCTTCGATGCCGCCGCGGCACCGATCGACCTGCTGTACCTGCGGCAGAGCCTCGAGTTGCGCTCGGCCGCGGGCGACCCCGACGCACGCCGCCGCCTGCAGGGGCTGACCCCCCGCTGACGCGGCAACCTCTCCAAGGAGTCTCCGATGGCGACCAGGCGGAAGAAGCCCCAGCTCGAGTCCCCGACCCCCCGGACGGTCCGGTGGCTCAAGGAAATGAAGAAATGGACCATCGCCCTGACCGCGTGGGGGAAGAAGATCGCCAAGCGCGTCCGGGAGCTCTCCACCGCCTCCGCGGCGCAGGAGCAGCGGATCAAGGACCTCGAGGCCCGCGTGGCGGCGCTCGAGGCCTGCTGCGGGATCGCGCCGAAGAAGAAGGCGATGGCGATGATGCTGCTGAGCAGCCAGAGCAACGATCCGCCGCCGCCCCCGAAGGACTGGCCGTGAGCGGCTGACCCGGGCCCGCCGCTCCTGCCCCCGCCCCCGTCCCCGGCCCCGCCGCGCCTTGCGGCTGGGCCCGGGGGGCGGGAGTATTCGGGACACCCCTCCGCCGGGAGCCGAACCTGGCCCGCGACCTCCTCCCGCTCGTTCGCGACGCCCTCGCCGACCGCTACGCCGTGGAGCGGGAGCTCGGGCGCGGCGGTGCCGCGCGCGTGTTCCTCGCGCGGAACCTCGAGGGCACGCCCGTGGCTCTCAAGGTCCTCCATCCCGAGCTCCAGGTGACGGTGCAGGCGGATCGGTTCCTCCGCGAGGTCCGCCTGGTGTCGCAGGTGGACCATCCCCGCATCGGCCGGGTGCTCGATGCCGGGGAGCGCGGCTGGCTGGTCTACTACGTGATGCCCTACGTCGAGGGCCCGACCCTCCGCAACGCCCTCGACCGGGTGCGGCGCCTGGCCGAGCCCGACGCCCTCCGCCTGGCAGACGAACTCCTCGAGGCGCTGGCCGTGGCCCACCGGCGCGGGATCGTCCACCGGGACGTGAAGCCGGAGAACATCATCCTCGGCCCCGAGGGTGCCGTGCTGGTGGACTTCGGCATCGCGCGCGCGATCGAGGCGGCAGGCTCCGACCGGGTCACCCGCTCCGGCGTGGCGGTCGGCACCTCGAGCTACATGAGTCCCGAGCAGATCGGCGCCACCCAGCAGATCGACGCGCGGGCGGACCTCTATTCGGTGGGCTGCGTGCTCTTCGAGGCCATCGCCGGCCGGCCGCCCTTCGTCCACCCCCACGAGCCGGTGGTGCTCACGCTCCACCTGACCCAGCCGGCGCCCGCGCTCCTCGACCTGCGGCCGGAGACCAGTCCCGGCCTGGCCCTGGCGATCCAGCGCGCGCTGGAGAAGAAGCCGGAGGACCGCTGGCCGACGGCGGAGGCGATGCGGGCGGCGCTGAAGAGCCGGTGAGCCGGGCGCGTCACCACCCGGTGGTGCGGATCACCCACTGGGTGAATGTCCTGGCGGTGCTGGTGATGGCGGGGTCGGGGCTCCGGATCTTCAACGCCTATCCCGCGTTCGCCCGGAAGGGCGAGACGTTCTGCTGCTGGCCCTGGGAGGGGACCGCGGTGCCGGCCTGGCTCACCTTCGGCGGCTGGCTCGCCGGGGCGCGCAACTGGCACTTCGCGATGATGTGGGTGCTGGCGGTGAACGGGCTCGTCTACCTCGGCTTCATCTGGCTCCACGGCGAGTGGCGGGACCTCGTGCCCCGGCGCGGCTTCCTGCGCGACGCCTGGCAGATGACCCGCTTCTACCTCTTCGCCCGCCCCGACCACCCGCGCCAGGGAAAGCACAACGCACTCCAGCGCGGCGCCTACTTCGCGATGCCGATCATCGGCGCGCTCCTCGTGCTCACCGGACTCGCCATCTGGAAGCCGGTGCAGCTCGGCTGGCTCACCGCGCTCTTCGGCGGGTACGTCTGGGCGCGGTTCTGGCATTTCTCGGCGATGCTGCTGCTCGGCCTCCTCGCGCTGGTCCACGTCGTGATGGTGCTCACCACCGATCCGTACGCGATCGTCTCGATGACCACGGGGCGCTACGAGGAGCGGTGGTCCCCGGAGGCGCGGAACGCGCGACCGCTGGTGAACCTCCGGCCGGCCGCAGCCGCTCCCCACCCGGCCGCCCCGGTCGCGAGTCAAGAGTCGGGCGGGGAGGCGGACCGATGATCCGGCGGGACCTCCTCCTGGGCGCAGCCGGGTTCCTCGCCGGCTGCAATTCCCGGGGTCCGGGCTGGGCGCGGGGGCTGCTCGAGTACGCCGAGTCCCGGAACGAGCAGGTGGAGAGCTGGCTCCTCCGGCACGACCGGATGGACGGCGCGGCGGCGGGGGCGCGGGATGCCGGGCGCGCATTCCCGGCGTACCACATCTCGGAGCAGGTGCCGGTGTGGGATCCCGCGGTCCGGGGCGCCTGGGCGCTCGAGGTGGGGGGTGCCGTGCGCCGGCCGCTCCGGCTCACCCTCGAGGATCTCGCCCGGCTCCCGCAGGTGACGCAGCGGGTCAACCACTACTGTGTCGAGGGCTGGACCGCGGTGGCCACCTGGTCGGGCGTCCGGGTGAGTGAACTGGCCCGGGCCGCGGGGGCCCGGCCCGAGTCGGGGTTCGTGGACTTCGAGTCGTTCGACGCCGGGTACCACGAGAGCTGGGACCTGGAGAGCGCGATGCATCCCCAGACCCTCGTGGCCACCGGGATGGACCGGCGGCCGCTGGGGCCCGCGCACGGCGCCCCCGCCCGGCTCCACTCGCCGATCAAGCTGGGGTACAAGAGCGTCAAGTACCTGACGCGGGTGATGTTCCTGCCGGAGCGGAACGGGGGATACTGGAGCGACCGGGGCTACGAGTGGTTTGCGGGGACGTAGGCCGCCAGATTGCACCGCATGACCACACCTCCCGAGCCCTTCCCCGTACCCGCCGCACCAGCAGCCGAGCCGCCGAGCCGCCGAGCCGCCGAGCCCTCGGACGCCGCCCCGCCGTGGGACGCGCTCGCCCGCGAGCTCGACCCGCTCTTCGACGCGATCCGCGAGCTGCCGGTGCTCCCGCCGGCCGGCACCGGACCGGAGCAGGTCCGCCGAGCGCTGGCGGGGTTCGACTTCCGGGATCCGGTGCCGCTCGATCGCCTGATCGCCGACCTGGCGGCCCTGCTGCGCGAGCACACGGTCCACGTCACCCATCCCCGGTATTTCGGCCTCTTCAACCCCAGCGTGCGACGCGCCGGCATCGCCGGCGACGCGCTCGCCGCCGGGTTCAACCTCCAGCTCGCGGCCTGGTCCCACGCGCCGGCGGCCGCCGAGCTCGAGCGGCTCACGCTGCGGGCCCTCGCCGAGCCGCTGGGCTTCGCCCCCGACGGCATGCTGGCGCACTTCGCCAGCGGCGGCGCCGAGGCCAACCTCTCGGCGGTGCTCGTGGCGCTGGCGCACGCCTTCCCGGAGAGCGGCCGCCTCGGCGTCGGCGGGCTCGGCGTGCGCCCGGCGATCTACGTGGGCGGCGAGAGCCATCATTCGTTCGTGAAGATCGCGCGCATGGCGGGACTGGGCACCGACGCGCTGCGCGAGGCGAAGGTGACCGGCCACTGGACCCTCGACGTGGCCGACCTGGCCTCGCGGATCCAGGCGGACCGCGCCGCCGGCTGGATGCCCCTCCTGGTGGTCGGCACCGCGGGCACGACCAGCGCCGGCGTGGTGGATGACCTGCCGGCGCTGGGTGAGCTCGCGCGGGCCCACGACGCGTGGTTCCACGTCGACGCGGCGTGGGGCGGCGCCGCGGCGCTCTCCCCCCGGCTCCGGCCGGCGCTCGCCGGCATCGAGCGCGCCGACTCGGTCACCTGGGATGCGCACAAGTGGCTCTCGGCGCCGATGGGGGCGGGGATGTTCTTCTGCCGCCATCCCGCGGCGGTCCGCCGCGCCTTCGCCACCACCACCGCCTACATGCCCGCGGGCGCCGACGGCGCCGACGATCCCTACCAGGTGACCAGCCAGTGGTCGCGGCGCGCCATCGGGCTCAAGGTCTTCTGCACCCTCGCGGAGCTCGGGATGGATGGGATGCGCGCGCAGGTGGAGCACCAGGCGGCGATGGGCGACCGGATGAAGATCCTGCTCCGGGACGCCGGGTGGGAGGTGGTCAATGACACTCCGCTCCCGCTCGCCTGCGTGACGCATCCGGACGCGCGCGCCGGGCGGCTCGACCTGGCGGCGCTGGTGGGGAAGGTGCAGGCGCGCCGGA
This sequence comes from Gemmatimonadales bacterium, assembly GCA_035457305.1. Classification (GTDB taxonomy): domain Bacteria; phylum Gemmatimonadota; class Gemmatimonadetes; order Gemmatimonadales; family GWC2-71-9; genus JAICEH01. Next base: position 2,691 of record DATIBS010000089.1, on the reverse strand, counting down.
AGGTGTGGGTGTCGCGCACGGTGCTGGGCGGGCGGCTCCCCGTGGTCCGCGCCTGCATCACGAGCTGGCGCACCACGCCGGGCGACCTCGAGGTGCTGGTGGCCGAGCTGGAGGCGGCACGCGCCGAGTGCCTCGCGGGGTGACCGGGGCGGCGCTCGCCGGCCTGCTCCTCGCGGCGGCGGGGCCGCTCGCCGCCCAGGCCGGTTTCTGCGCCGACAGCTCGCGTCCCGCGCCGGCGGCGCGCGACCTCTACTGCGTCCACCTGGTGCCGGTGCCCGGCCTGGCCGGGGCCGGCGGCGTGGTGGAGCTCCGACCGGCCGCGACGCCCTTCGGGCTCGCGGTGACGGCCGACGGGGCGCTCCGCCACGACCTCGTCGCCACGGTACGGGGCCTGCCGGCGCCCGGGACCCTGGGACCCTTCACGACGTTCGTCGCCTGGCTCGCGGACCCGGGCTTCGCCAGCGTCACCCGGCTGGGCCCGGTGCGGAACGGCACCGTCCCCCTCGGCGAGTCCGCCCTCGACAAGTTCCTCCTCCTCGTCACGGCGGAGGCCTCCGACACGGGGCCCGCGCCGCTCGGGCCGCGCGTGCTCCGCGGCCTCTCGCCCAGCACCCGCGTCGGAGCCCACGGCATCGTGGCGATGGCGCCGGCGCTCCGGCGCATGCCCGGGCCGGGCCACGAGCACCGGGCGGACGGGGAGTCCGCCGCGGCGTGGCGGATGCCGCCGATGCTCGCCGGCTTCCCGATGATGCCGGGCCTCGGCGGGCTCGTGCCGCCCGCCCGCCCCTGGCTGCCCGCGGGCCCCGATGCCCCGCCCGCGCGGCCGCGCGAGGCGCTGGTGCTCCGGCAGGGCGACTCGCTCACGCTCACCGCCGCCCCGGTGCGGAAGATGCTGGCCGGCCGCGAGGTGGTGCTCTACGGCTTCAACGGGCAGGTTCCCGGGCCGCTGCTGGTGGTGCCGGAGGCGGCGACGGTCACGGTGACCTTCGTCAACCACACCGCGCTACCCACCACCATCCACTGGCACGGGCTCCGCCACGACAACCGCTTCGACGGCGTGCCGCACCTCACCCAGGACCCGGTGCCGCCGGGCGGGAGCTTCCGCTACGAGGTGCGCTTCCCCGACGCGGGGCTCTACTGGTACCACCCGCATCACCGCGAGGACCTCCTGCAGGACGCAGGGCTCGCCGGGAACATCCTCGTCCGCTCGCGCGCCCCGGACTGGCTCGGACCGGCGCACCGCGAGGAGGTCCTGCTGCTCGACGACCTCCTGGCGGACGACGCGGGCCTCCTCCCCTGGGGCGAGGAGACGCCCACCCACACCCTGATGGGGCGGTTCGGGAACCTGCTGCTGGTGAACGGCGAGCCGGGGTGGGAACTCGCCGTCGACCGCGGCGAGGTGGTGCGGCTCTGGTTCACCAACGTCTCCAACACCCGCACCTGGAACGTCTCGTTCCCCGGTGCACGGATGAAAGCGGTGGCGTCGGACCTCGGGCGCTTCGACCGGGAGGAGTGGGTCGAGAGCGTGGTGCTCGGCCCGGCGGAGCGATACGCGGTGGATGTCCGGTTCGGGCAGGCGGGCGCGGTGCCGCTGGTGAACCGGGTCCACGCGCTCGATCACATCGGCGGCCGGTTCGTGCCGCTGGTGGACACGCTCGGGCTGGTGACGGTGCGGGAGCGCGCGGCGGCCCCGGACCTCGGCCGGACCTTCGAGGCGCTGCGGCGTCCCGGCGGCGAGGCGGCGGAGGCCGCGGCCCTCCGGGGGGAGCTTGCCCGGCCGGCCACGCACGAGCTGGTGCTCACCCTCGAGGCGAAGGGGCTGCCGTTCGGCATCGAGCGGATGCTCCGGGCCGACACCGGCTACGCCCACCCGCTCGAGTTCACCGGCACGATGCCGGAGATGGACTGGCTCCCCACCGCCGCCCAGGCCCGCTGGATCCTGCGCGACCCGGCCACCGGGCTCGAGAACGAGGCGATCCACTGGCGGTTCCGGCGCGGCGAGCGGGTGCGGCTCCGGCTCCGGAACGACCGCAGCGTCATCCACCCCATGGCCCACCCGATCCACCTGCACGGCCAGCGGTTCCTCGTCCTCGCGCGGAACGGCGTGCCGTCGGAGCGCGTGGTGTGGAAGGACACCGCGATCGTCCCGGTGGGCGGCACGCTCGAGCTGCTGGTGGAGATGACCAACCCGGGGAAGTGGATGGTGCACTGCCACATCGCGGAGCACCTGAGTGCGGGGATGGCGGCGGTGATCACCGTCGAGTAAGCTGATTGGCGTCAGCAACGGGGAGCAGGGAGCGGGGAGCGGTGCCACACGGCCGTTCCCGCTCCCCGCTCCCCGCTCCCCGCTCCCCCATTCCACGAGGCCCCGATGTCCCGTTACGCTGCCGTCCTCCTCCTCCTCGCCGCATCCCCGGCGGCCGCGCAGGGCTACGACAAGCTGAGCCCCGGCGTGCGCCAGGTGGTGGCGGTGCCGGAGAGCGTGGTGGCACTCCGGGGCGTCATGGTGGTGGACGGGACCGGCGCCCCGGCCCGCACCGGCCAGACGATCGTGGTGGCCAACGGCCGGATCACCGCGGTGGGGCCGCAGGCCACGACCAGGGTGCCCGCCGGGGCGAAGGTGCTCGACCTCGCGGGGCACACGGTGATCCCCGGGATCGTGGGGCTCCACAACCACACCTGGTACACCAC